>NZ_JAOVTZ010000002.1:0-387629 GCF_027737655.1 Campylobacter sp. JMF_04 NA10
AAATTTAGCCACTTCTAAGGTTTTACAGGGGTGGGGGTTGGTAAGGGGGAGGGTAGCGTCTCCTAAAAAGCGCGCCCTCCCCCTTACAGAGAATTTCAAAATTTCGCCTAAAATTTAAAAAATAATTCAATGCTAAATTTAGGTTGAATTTTGCTTTAAATTTTACTGGATTGACTTCGCCTACGGCTCGTCCAAATGCCCTTCGCTTCGCTCGGGTCGCTACGCTCATTTTGCTTCGGCGATAAATCGCCTCACAATGACAATGGCGAGTATATTCCGGGACAGTATTTCACAATGGCAAATCAAACGATACGCCAAGAGCGGTAAAAGCCTAAATTCACTCTTTATTACAAAACGCAAAAATGAGCGTGCCTAGCGGGATTACGCTTACGCCAAGCATTAGTGCAAGCGGGTTTAAAAGTCCAAATTTAGCCAAAAGCCAAATTCCAAAAATTAGCGCAGCGTAAGATAAAATTTTAAATGGCGAAAAAAATGCGGTGGCAAAATTTGATTTGACCGCGCTTTTTTTGAGCTCGGCTAAATTTTCATCATCAAATTCATTATTAGCGATTTTGTCGTATTTGCCAGAGCGAATTTCATCTTCGAGGCGCAGTGCGTAGGCTCTGTGCGAAAAAAACACAACCGCAAGCGAGCAGAAAAATCCGAGTTGCGAACTAGCGAAAAATGGGGCAAATTTCGCCCCAAAAGCGCAAAGCAAACCCCCAAGCGCAAGGACTAGAAAATCAAAAATCAAGTAGATTTTTAAAATTTCTTTTTTCACTCTTTTTCGTCCCAATCATCATCGTCGAAATTCTCTTTTGCGGCCTTGTATTTGGGATCGTCTTCGAGCTCTTTGAGGCTTTCGTTTAGCCCCTTAAACGCCTTATAGACATTTAAAAACGCCGCAGCTATACCAAAGCACACGCAAACCCAAAATACGATTAATGAGCCGGTTAGGGATTTGAGCCACAGCCCAAGCCCCACGCCAATGGCGATTGCGACGACTATCGAAATCCCAAGGCTCACATCGTATGCGACCGGGACGACTTTATGCAGGTTTTTTGTGTATTTCATAACCTCGCCTTAAATTTCAAAATTTACAAATTTGCCATTGCTTCATCGGCCATTTTTATGGCAAAATCTATATCTTTTTTGCTCATTGCCTCGCAAATAAAGCCAGTTTCGAACTGACTTGGCGCCAAAAATACGCCCCGTTTTATCATTTCGCGGTGAAATTTCGCAAAACGCTTAGTGTCGGATTTGAGCGCGTCGTCGTAGTTATTCACCTCGTCTTCGGCGAAAAAATACCCAAACATACTTCCCACACACGCTGTTTGAAGAGCGATACCATGCTTTTTGGCGGCTTTGCTAAGGCCGTTTATGAAGCGTTTGGCGAGTGAATTTAAATCTTTGTATAAATTTTTCTTAGCATAAATTTTACTCAAACTCGCAATTCCAGCCGCCATTGCCACTGGGTTTCCACTTAGCGTGCCTGCTTGATAAACACCGCCAAGAGGGCTGATTAGATCCATGATTTCAGATTTTCCTGCAAAGGCTGCCACGCTCATACCACCACCGATTACCTTGCCAAAGGTTACGATATCACCAGCTATGCCATACACATCGTAGCTTCCGCGCGCACTAGCGCGAAATCCGCTCATTACCTCGTCCATGATTAGCACGATTTTTTTCTCGTCGCAAATTTTGCGAAGTTCGCTTAAAAATTCGGCTTTTGCAGGCACTAAGCCCATATTGCCAGCGATTGGTTCGATGATTATGGTGCCGATATCATTGGCTTTGACAATCGCTTTGACGCTTTGGATATCGTTATAAACAGCGACAAATGTGTTTTTGGCGATATCTTCTGGTACGCCAGCACTGCTTGAATATCCAAATGTAGTTGCTCCTGAACCTGCCTTGACCAAAAGCGAGTCGCTGTGTCCGTGGTAGCAACCAGCGAATTTTATTATGCCGTCTTTTCCGCTGTAAGCGCGCGCTAGGCGGATTGCGCTCATTGTGGCCTCTGTGCCACTGCTAGTGAAGCGAATTTTATCCAAAAACGGAAATTTATCTAAAACAAGCTTAGCAAGTTTCGTTTCTAGCGGGCTTGGTGCGCCAAAACTTAGTCCAAATTTCGCCGCATCGCAAACCGCTTTTTGGATATCTTTATCAGCGTGTCCGAAAATCAGCGGACCCCAACTTTGCACGAAATCAAGGTATTTTCTGCCCTCGACATCGTAGATATATGCGCCTTTGCCCTTTTTTACCATAAATGGCTCGCCACCTACGCTTCCAAATGCGCGAACAGGCGAATCAACGCCACCTGGGATAAATTTCATAGCCTTTGCAAATTCAGTTTTGTTTGTCATTTTCGTCCTTTTTTTGGGTTTGATTTTTGGCTTTTAAATATTTGTAAATAATGATAATTTCATCTTTTGTAAGAAAATAGCTTGGCATAATGTCCTTGCTAGCGCCGATTCCGTCGGCTAATTCTTGCAGTGAAAGGGTGTTGATTTTGGGTGCGAAAAGGGATTTTTCGTAGTAGGTTTCATTTGAGCGATTAAATTCCTCGTATTTTGCGATGAGCTGTCCCTCGCCACGCTCGCCGTGGCACTTATCACAGCCTATTCCACGGGGGTTTTGATAGAGCATGGCTCCGTATTCTTCATCTGTGATGAAGCTCTCTGCACACAAACAAACACCGAAAAATGCTAGTAAAAATATTAAATTTCGCATAAACTCACTTTTTAAAAAATTTTGCAATCATATATCAAATCGCCTTAAAATTTAGAGTAAAATTTCACTCATATTATCAAAATAAAAGATATTTGTCTCATTTTCTCTGCGGTATTTAAAGGCTAAACCATGCGATTTGGCGATATTATCGACGATGTATAGCCCAAGACCGAAGCTTTGTTTGGCGTTTGAGCCCTTGGAAAATGCCTCTTTGTAATGCTCGAAATCCTGCTCTAATTCGGGCGAATTGCTGATGAAATCGAAGGTTGCTCCGACATTTATGATGACATGGCGGTCGGTGGAGTATTTGATTGCGTTGTCGATTAGATTTTTCACAGCGATTGAAAACAGCTTCAAATCTACATTAAATTTCAAATCCTCTGGCGCATTTATGGTTACTAAATTTTCGCCTATCATTGCGATTTTTAGGGCTTCGTTTATGATTTCTTTGGCTGAGTAAATTCCACGCTCTCCAAGCGGAATCCCAGAAGTCGCCCTCTCGACTGCGGCAAATTCGTTAATCAAATCTTCTAGCCTTTCAAACACCGATAACAAGCGCTCTTGGTATTTGTTTTTTTCGATCATTTCGACGGTTATGCGACCTTTGGTAATGGGCGTTTTTAGCTCGTGCATGATATTTCGCAAAAACAGGTGGCGCGATTCGTTTAGTTTGTTGATCTGCGTAACTGCGCCGTAAAACGCGCGCGAAACCTCGGAGATTTCGTCCGTGCCTGTGGCGACATTTGCGATATTTAAATCGCCTGTGGCAAATTTATCGATTTGGCGTTTTAGCTTGCGAAGTGGTTTGATTTTGCGTATAATAAAAATGTATGCGAGCAAAATAATCGCCAAAATTCCGCCATAAATCGCCCTAAAAATATCGTAGCGATATGGTTGGTATTCTTTGTCATTTAAAATTCTAACCTCGTTTGCGTGGGTGATTTTGAGGTAGTGCTTGCGGTTATACATTATAATATCAGCCGAGCCGATATCAGCCGAAATACTATCTAAAATTTCGCCATTTTCGGTTAATTGCTTTATAAAATTTTCGTCATTAATGCTAGAAAATTCGAAATTTGCGATTTGTCTTTGGAATTCGTTTTGCGAGATGAGCCTGCTCATCTGGTATAGGTGCGAGCGCGCGACTATGGAATATTTTGTGTTTAGCTCTCTGGTGTAGTTTTGTTTATCATATCCGATAAGCCAAATGAGTGCGAGCGATACGCCAATCGTCGCAAGCGCGAAAATAAATGTAATGGTATAAAAAATCGAAGATCTAAATTTCATATTTAAATTTCAAAATTTATTGCACGAGCTTGTATCCCACGCCCCTGATTGCGTGGATATATTGCGGTGTCTTGGAGGTTTCGCCAAGCTTGACCCTGATACGACCGACGATGACATCTATGCTTTTTGGCGAGGATTCTTCGCTGATTGAGGAGCTGTTGTAAATGAGCTCTTCGCGTGTGATTGCTCCGCCTTCTTTTTTGACTAGATATGAGAGGACATCGTATTCAGCGACTGTCAGCGATAGAGGCTGACCTTTAAAGGTGATAATGTGCGAAAAATCATCTACCACGATGTCTTTGTTGGTTTTTTCACCGGCTTGTTTGATCGAGCCTGTGTTGTAGCGCTCGACATGGCGTTTTATGCGGGCTAGAAGCTCTTGGGGGTTGTATGGTTTTGGTAGATAATCATCTGCGCCGAAATCAAAGGCATTGATTTTATCGGTCAAATCGTGGCGCGCACTAGAAATGATAATCGGTAAATTCGAGGTTTTGCGGATTTCTTTGCAGACTTCAAGCCCGTCCATACCAGGAAGCGTTAGGTCTAAAATCACGAGGTTGAAATTTTCTAATTTAAGCTTCGAAAGTCCGATAAACGGGTCATCTGCGACGGTAATGTCGATTTCGTATTGTTCTAAGTATTCGCTTAAAATTTCAGCCAGCTCCAAATCATCTTCTATCATCAAAATTTTTGTCATATTTTTACCTTAAATTTAAAATTTTGGGCGCATTATATCAAATTTAAGATTATAAAAAATTTTAGCGCCTAAATTTGTGTAAATTTGGGAAAAAATGAAAAATTTATTTTTCAAATAGTGTGAAAATGGGCAAAATTTTGCTAAATTTCGTGAAATTTTGCCAAATTTGGCGAAAAATTCGCAAAATTCTATTGAAATTTTTATCAAAGTATTGTAAAATGGTCGCCGTTACACTTTATCACAAAGGATACTCTATGAAAAAAGCTGATTTTATCAGTATTGTTGCTGAAAAAGCAGGACAAAGCAAAAAAGATACTACAGCAGTAGTAGATAAAGCTCTTGAAACAATTAAAGAGCTATTAGTTAAAGGCGATGAGATTAGTTTCATTGGCTTTGGTTCTTTTAGCATTGCTGAGCGTGCTGCTCGTGAAGGCAAAGTTCCTGGCACAAACAAAACTTACAAATCACCTGCTACAAAAGTAGTTAAATTTAAAGTTGGCAAACAACTTAAAGAGGCTGTTGCTGCTTCAAAAGCTAAAAAGAAAAAATAATTTTTCTTAACTCTTTAAGCCCCAAAATTTTGGGGCTTAATTTTATTTTAATCAAATTTTTGTATAATCTCGATTTTTAATTCAAGCCCAGGTGGTGAAATTGGTAGACGCACCAGACTCAAAATCTGGCGGAGGCAACTCCGTGCCGGTTCGATTCCGGCTCTGGGCACCACTAAAATCCTTTAAAATTTTGACTTTTTCCCCTAAATTTCAACTTGATATAACATTTTTTATACTATCATACGCAATATTATTTTTACAAAAAGGTGTTTTAGTATGATACACAAAATTCTCATAGCAAATCGCGGTGAAATCGCGGTTAGGGTTATTAGAGCATGTAGAGATTTGCACATAAAAAGTATAGCGATTTACACCGAGCCTGACAAAGACTGCTTGCATGTTAAAATTGCTGATGAGGCTTATGAAGTCGGCACAGAGCCACTTACTGGGTATTTGGACGCCAAAAAAATCGTAGAAATAGCCAAAGCAAGCGGTGCGGACGCTATCCACCCTGGATATGGATTTTTGAGTGAGAATTATGATTTTGCAAAAGAGGTCGAGGATGCTGGGATTATCTTTATCGGTCCAAAACCAGAAGTTATCCGCAAAATGGGTAATAAAAATATCGCTCGCTATTTAATGCGCAAAAATGGTATTCCTATCGTGCCAGGCACCGAAAAATTAAACAACGAATCAATGGAAACTATCAAAGAATACGCCCGCAAAATCGGCTATCCGGTGATTTTGAAATCAAGCGGCGGTGGCGGAGGGCGTGGAATCCGTGAAGTTTGGAGCGAAGAGGATATGGAAGCGGCCTTTGAATCCTGCACCAGAGAGGCGAAGGCGTATTTTAACAACGATGAAGTTTTTATGGAAAAACTCGTCGTCAATCCACGCCATATCGAGTTTCAAATCATCGGCGATAATTACGGCAACATTATCCACCTTTGCGAGCGCGACTGCTCAATCCAACGCCGTCACCAAAAAATCATCGAAATCGCCCCGTGCCCGTCGATTAGCGAGCATTTGCGCAAAACCATGGGTATCACCGCAGTAGCCGCGGCTAAGGCTGTGAATTACTCAAATGTCGGCACTGTGGAGTTTTTGCTCGATGATTACAACAACTTCTATTTTATGGAGATGAATACCAGAATCCAAGTCGAGCACGGAATCACCGAGGAAATCACCGGCGTGGATATCGTCGTGCGCCAGATTCGTATCGCAAATGGCGAAATTTTAGAGCTCGAACAAAGCGATATCAAACCGCGCGGTTACGCGATTGAGGCGAGAATTACAGCCGAAAATGTATGGAAAAATTTCACCCCAGCACCTGGCAAAGTCGAGGATTATTACCCAGCTTTGGGACCTAGCGTGCGCGTGGATAGCCATATTTACAAAGGCTATAAAATTCCGCCATTTTATGACTCGCTTTTAGCTAAACTCATTATCAAAACGACAGATTATGACTTGGCGGTAAATAAGCTAGAAAGGGCATTGAAGGAGTTCCGCATAGAGGGTGTGCGCACGATAATCCCATTTTTGCTCTCGATTAGCAAATCGCGTGAGTTTAGACTAGGATTTTTCGATACGAGCTATGTCGAGAAAAATTTGGACAAAATTTTGGCAAACACCAAGGACGATTTCGATACGAAAAAAACCGAAGTCGTCGCTGCAATCGCTTCTGCTATGCGAGAAGCCGAAATTTAGGGAGCGAAAATGGATTTTTTAGAATCGCTAAATAGCATAAAAAAAGATATGATTAAAGAGGAAAAGGCGAAAAATCCACCCAAACCTAAGCCAAAACCAAACCCAAATCGCGATGAATTTAAAGATATTTTCAAAGATGAGGATTTGGCTGATGAGAGCGTGAGTGCGCGCGAAAATCGGCTAAAAGACGAGTTTTTGAAATATATCGAAAACGCAAATATTAGAAAAATTTAATGCTTGAAATTCCATTTTGCACGCTCGATTTTCCCTGCCCGTATTTGCAGGGAAAATCAGCTAGAAATGAATACATTTTTGTCAAAAATGCTTCGTATTCTTATAATTCAAATTTGGTCACTCACGGATACAGACGCTTTGGGAATTACTTCCAAAAGCCCATTTGTGCGGGTTGCGATGAGTGCAAAAGCCTGAGAGTAGATGCGAGAAATTTCAAATTTTCCAAATCACACCGCAGAGTTTATAAAAAAAACGAAAAAACCACTCTTGGCTTTTCAGCGCCGATTTTAGACGGCGAGCATTTGGAGCTTTTCGAAATTTATCACAACTATATGAGCGAAAAAAAGGGTTGGCCGCGCCAAAATATCACGCCTGAGAAATACTATGAAATTTATGTGGAGGGATATGGAAATTTTGGCAAGGAAATTTCGTATTACGATGAGTTTGACAGGCTGATTTGCGTCGATTTGATCGACATTGTCGAAGACGGGATAAGCTCGATTTATTGCTATTACGATCCATACAGAAGCGATCTTAGCCTTGGGAAATTTTCGCTTTTAAAGCAGATTGAAATCGCGAAAAAATTTAATCTGCGCTGGATATATTTGGGTTATGCAGTGCGTGAGTGTCCGAGCCTAAAATACAAATTCGACTACCAGCCATATCAAATTTTATCCAGCTATACAGACCCGCAGGAGCCTAGTCTATGGGAGTAGGGCAGGGCATGTTTTGCTATACTTTATTATTTTTAAAATTTTAAATTGATATGGCTTTTGATAATAATTGTTAAATATTTAGTTTAAATTTATTAAATTTTTGATAATATCTATCTTTTATTTTAATAATGGATATTATCATCGTGTTAAAAACTAGTAATCTAAATTACCAAATACAAAATAAAAAAATTTTAAATAATATAAATTTAGAGTTTGCAAAGGGCGAATTTTACGCTCTCGTGGGACACAATGGCTCTGGCAAATCTACGCTTATCAAGCTTTTAGCCGCACAAATCAAAAATCAAAGTGGCGAAATTTCGCTAAATGGCAAGAAAATCGAAGATTACGCAAAAAAAGAATTTGCCAAAAGTGTTGCTTATTTGCCCCAAATTTTACCAGACGCTTCTCATTTGACGGGCTTGGAGCTAGTTATGGCGGGCAGATATGCGCACGGGGGCAGGTATTTTACGGACAAAGAAAACGACGCCAAAATCGCTACCGAGTGCCTACAAATCACAGATACGCTCAAATTCAAAGACCAGATCGTCTCCACGCTAAGTGGCGGCGAGAAATCGCGCATTTTCCTAGCCATGCTACTCGCGCAAGAAAGCGATTTTTTGCTACTTGACGAGCCATTAGCACCCCTAGATATCGCGCACCAGCTAAGCGTCATGGCGTTAATCAAAAAAATGGCAAAAGAGCTTGGCAAATGCGTCATCATCGTGATTCACGACATAAATTTAGCCTGTTCGCACTGCGATAAAATCATCGCGCTAAAAGGCGGCGAGCTGATACTAAACTGCCCATCTAGCGAGGCTATGAGCGCAGAAAAAATCAAAGAAATTTACGGCGTAAATGCCCATATAATCGCGCACCCAAAGACAAATTTATTAACGGCGATGTTTTAATGAGAGCGATTATTTTTTTGCTGATTTTTTTCGGCGCAGTATTTGGCGATACTAAACCGCGTATAATCACGCTAGATTGGGGCGTGGCGGAGATTTTGGAGTTTTTAGAAGTTGATCCAATCGCGATGGCAGAAAAGCAGAGTTACATGCTATGGGGTGGTGGGCTAAAAAATAGTGCAAATACCCTAGATTTGGGGCTTAGAAACCAGCCGAGTTTGGAGATGATAATAGCTTTGAAGCCTGATTTTGTGCTTTTGCCATCGTTTTTTGCGGGGCACGAAAAAACCATTTCAAAATACGCCAAAACCCGTATTATCGATGTTTATAAAGACGGAAATTTGGAAGACAACCTAAACGAGGCTGTTTTGGAAGTGGCGAAAATTTTGGATTGCGAAGAGAGGGCGAAAATTTTACTTGCCAAAAACAACGAATTTTTCGAAAAAAAGAAAAAAGAGCTAGAAAATTTCACCACGCCTGTTTTAGTCGTGCAGTTTATCGACGCGGCTCACATTAGGATTTATGGCGCAAACAGCCTGTATGGCGTGGTTTTGGCTAAACTTGGGATTACAAATTTGGCTCCAAGTAATTTATCATATAATCTCTGGGGTATCGCGAGTGCTCATGTAAGCGCACTTTATGAGGTGGGGCATGGCGCAAAGCTCGTTATAATCGAGCCAAACAGGGTTGATATAAACTCGCAAATCGCTTCAAACGGGATTTATAAAAATTTGCAAATTTTGCAAAACCGCGCGCAAATAGAGGCTGTGTGGAGCGCTGGTGCGTGGATAAGTATGCAAAAATTTGCAAATTTGCTGAGTGAAATTTTGAAAAATGAGGCAAATTTGGCAAATTCCAAAATTTCGCAAAATTTAGAAATTTCGCCAAATTCGCCAAATTCTAAAATTTCGCAAAAGAGCGCAAATGAATAAAACTCTACCAATCTTAACGCTCATTTTTGCGATACTCTGCGCCATTTCACTTCTTGGCGCACACGCAAATTTAGGCGAAATTCGCACCCTTGTGGTGCTAAATTCCACCCTGCCACGCATTTTGACGGCTCTTCTTTGCGGTGCGTTGCTTTCGCTTTCATCGCTTTTGCTCTGCGCTATTACGCACAATCCATTAGCGAGTGATAGCACCAGTGGCGTAAGCGCGTCAAGCGCCTTTGGGGTGCTGTTTTTGGGGCTGTTCGCGCCCGTGCTTGGCACCACGCTAAGTGCGTTTGTGGGCGCGCTCATCGGACTTGGGCTTTTGTTTGCGCTCACAAATACGCGCGAGTTTAGCGCATTTAGCGCGACGCTGTGCGGTCTAATCATAGGGCTAGTCTTTGGCGCACTAAGCGCGCTACTTTTGATTTTTTTCAAAGATGAAAGCTATTTTATCACGGTTTGGCTAAGTGGCGATTTAGCCCAAAACGGCTACGCGAATTTGCGCACAATGGCGATTTTATCGCTTCCAGCCCTAGTTGTAACGCTAGCTTTTGCGCGTTCGTTTTGGCTCTTTGGGCTTGGCGATAGCACGGCAAAATCGCTTGGGCTAAATGTCGTTTTGGTACGAATTATAGGCTTTGTGCTGGGTGCGTATTTTACAGCTGTGGCGGTGGCGCATTGCGGGATTATTGCATTTGTGGGGCTTGGGGCGAGTTATCTCGCAAATCAGCTGAAATTTAGCTCGTTTGTCAAAAAAGCGATTTTTTGCGCCATTTTGGGGGCTTTGATTTTAGGCATTTGCGATAGCGGACTTATAATCTTGCAAAATTTAACCCAAATTTCGCTTCCTGCGGGTGCAATCTGCGCATTTTTGGGTGCGCCGATGTTTTTGTGGCTCATACACTGCGCCACAAAGGACGCAAACGCAGGAAACGGCGCCAAAAACGAAATTCACGAAAGGGCAAAGTATTTAAATTTGCCACTTCTTGGTGGAATTTTGGCTGTTTTTGTGGCGTTTTGTCTATTTTATGGCGAATTCTCGCGCGAAATTTTCGCTCTGCGCATAAACCGCGTTTTTACAGCCTTGTTTTGTGGCGGAATTTTGGCTGTTTGTGGCTATATTTTACAGAGCCTAACCCGCAACGACATGGCCTCGCCCGAGCTTCTTGGCATTAGTTCTGGCGTGAGCCTTGGCGTGCTTGCTTCGATGTTTTTCGCACCTGCGCTTGGCTTTGTTTTTGGTGTATTTGGGGCGTTGGTGGTTTTGGGCTTTATTTTGGCGATAAATGCGAGAAGTGGCATGATCCCAATGCGCGTGATTTTAAGCGCGATTGCGGTGAGTGCCTTTGTGAGCGCGGTGGAGAAAATTTTGCTTTTTAGTGGGGATAGCAGGATTTATGATTTTATCTCATACAGCGCTGGAAGCACCTACGGTGCGAGTTTTTCGCAAGTTTTGCTTTTGGCGATGCTTTGCGTGATTGGCTTTGGCGTGGTGATGAGATTTCAAAGAGAAATTACGATTTTAGGCCTAGGCGATGTGTGCGCTAGTAGCGTGGGCGTGGATATTTTCAGATTTAAAACCATTTTGTTTGTATTTTGCGCCGTTTTGTCGGCTTTTAGCGCACTTTGCGTGGGGCCAGTGAGTTTTGTGGGGCTTATCGCACCACATTTGGCGAAATTTTTGGGCTTTCGCAAAACGGGCGCTGGGCTCATGGCAAGTGCGCTAATCGGGGCTTTGATAATGAGCGTGGCGGATTTTTTGGGTAGGAATTTGATTTTTCCTTACGAAATACCTTGTGGCGTGGTCGCTACGATAATCGGAAGCCTTTATTTTTTATGGATTGCAAGAAAAATTTAATAAATTTTAATCAAAGGAGCATTTATGCAAAAAATTTTTGGTAGCGCGTTTGCGCTTAGTTTGTGTGCGGCGGCTGTTTTGGCGCAGGAAGTCTCTGAGAGGGCAAACGAGGCACAGGTTTTAGACGAAATCGCCGTGGTAGGCTCGGTAGGCAAGGGTAGTGGCAAGGTCGATTTCATGAGTGCTGGAAGCTCATCTGTAATCGAGAGCAAAAAAGCAATCGAAGAGCGTGGAGCGACACAGCTAGACGAGGCCGTAAAATACGAGGCTGGTTTCATTGGACAGCCTTATGGCGCGGATTTGGATACTAGCGACTGGCTTAGACTTCGTGGGTTTGAAGCTAGTGTGAGTTTGGACGGCGCTAGTGCGTATAAGGGCGGATATTTTGGTATCAGCCCTGATTTATACGGATATGAGAGTATCGAGGTGGTAAAGGGCGCAAACTCGCTACTTTATGGCTCATCATACGCTGGTGGCGTGATAAATCTAGTTTCCAAACGCCCAACTCTCACCCCACAAGGCGAAATCGGCGCGAAATTTGGCTCAAATCACCTGCGTGGGGTCTTTTTCGATGTCAGCGATGAATTTAGCGAAAATGTGAAATTTCGCATTGTAAGCGATTATGAGAAAAAGCGTGGCGACATAAACTACACATGGAACGAGCATTTTTTCATCGCGCCTTCAATTTTGTTTTTGCTAGGCGATGATACACAGCTCACACTTCTATCTAGCTTCACGCATGACGCAGGCACTGGAAGCAACGGGTTTTTCCCTTATGTAGGCACGATGATACCTGGCGCGCAGGGCAAAATTTCGCCAAGTGCGAATTTGGGCGCATTAAACGATAGCCTATCACGCGATCAAATTTCAGTTGGATACGAGTTAGCGCATAGCTTTAACGATAAGCTAAAATTCGAATCAAGCTATAAATTTAACCGCGAAAACAAAGACCAAATCGGCGCAAGTGTCGAGTATAATATGATAAACGATACCGATATCGCGCAGGATTTGCTCTTTGTCGATGCGAGTGTGAATTCGCATATATTCGATAACCGTATAAGCTACGAAGACGAGTGGGGAAGTGTGAAAAACCGCCTAACTTTGGGCGTGGATTACAGAGATATCCGCGCTAGGGGGCAGTATTTTTACAACTACTTCGTAGGCACTATAAATGTCTATAACCCAGTGCGCACCCGCCTAACGGCAAATCCGGCGCTGTCGTTTTCAAATCCAAATTATGACTTGGATCAAAGCCAGCTTGGGTTTTATTTAAATGATAAAATTGAGCTTTATGAGAAGCTAAATTTGACCCTTGGAGTGCGCCATGACAAGGCAAAAGCCACGCTAAATGGTGATAAAAGCTACGACACGGACGAAACCACATATCAGGCTGGGATTTTATACGCGTTTGATAGCGGATTTATGCCGTATTTCAACTACTCCGAGTCTTTTATGCCGCAATCTGGCCGCACGAGTTCGGGCGAGTTTTACAAGCCAACCACGGCTAGACAATACGAAGCGGGTGTGAAATATCTGCCTAGCTTCATAGACGGCGAATTTAGCCTAGCGTATTTTGACATAGAGCAGAGAAATGTCCCATACACCGATGGTTCTAGCTTTTCAAGTCAGGCTGGAAAGCAGGTAGCCAAAGGCGTGGAGCTTGGTGCAAATGTGAATTTAAGCGAAAATTTAAACCTAATCGCCGCTTACACGCACTACAACGAAGCTAAAATCAATGTCGATGGCTTTGACTACATGACGCCAACGCCACTAATCCCAAAAGATATGCTCTCTGGCTTTTTGGTATATTCTATGGATTTAGGAGGCGGACATGGGCTCAAAATGGGTGCTGGCGTGCGCTATGTGGGCAAAAGCAAGAGCGAGAGCAGCGCATGGACATCGCCTCGCCACGACGCTGTGAGTGTGCCGTCACACACGCTAATTGACGCTATGGCGGAGTATTCGTATAAGGACTTTTCGCTTCGTCTAAATGCGACAAATATCGCTGATAAGGAGTATGTCGCAGGGTGCAACTACTGGTGCTATTACGGCGAGGGCGCGAAGGTAACACTAACCGCGAAGTATAGTTGGTAAAATTTTAATTAAAATTTTATGTATAAAATTTCGCAAAATTATAAGTATAATTTTGCGAAATTTTGAATTTTTGCCAAATTTCGTTAGGTTGAAATTTGGCAAATTTTATTAAAATTTTGGGGTTTAAATTTGGTGAAATTTGTCCAAAATTTGTTAAAGTTTATTCGATTTACTCTATGATTTCGCTATCAAATTTAAAATTATCGCCAAGATAGTATTTTCGCACATTTTCGTCGTTTGCGACCTGCTTAGCTGTGCCGCTAGTGAGCAACTCGCCGTCTTTTATGACATAAGCTCTATCGCAAATCGCCAAAGTTTCGCGGACATTGTGGTCGGTTATCAAAATCCCGATGTCAAGCTCTTTTAGACTTCGCACGATGTTTTGTATGTCGCTAACAGCGATAGGATCGACACCTGCAAATGGCTCATCAAGCAAGAGAAATTTCGGCGTTATCATTAGGCTTCGCGCGATTTCGCAACGCCTTCTTTCGCCACCGCTTAGACTCACCCCTTTTCGCTCTCTTATTGGCTCGATATTTAGCAGATTTAGCATTTCATCGACTTTTTCGGCTGCGATTTTTTTGTCTTTGTAGGTGATTTCAGCGGCAAGCATTAAATTTTCTTCCACGCTTAAATCCTTAAAAACGCTACTTTCTTGGGGCAGGTATCCGATGCCAAGCTTGGCGCGTTTGTGAAGCGGGACATTGCTAATGTCCTTAAAATCGAGCAAAATCTCGCCACTCGTGCTAGAAATCAGCCCGCAAATCATATAAAATGTCGTGGTTTTGCCTGCGCCATTTGGACCTAGCAAGCCCACGACTTCGCCGTTTTCGACCTCTAATGAAACGCCCTTGATTATCGGGGTGCCTTTGATAGTCTTTTTCAAATCTTTTACTTCTAATCTATGCATAAACTACCTCGTATTCGCGTTTGTCGCCCATGACCTTGATATTTACCGCGCAACAATCCAGCTCATATTTTTCAATAAATTTTATCAGATTTTCGTCCGCCCACTCGATGATATGAAGCCCGTCTTCGAATAAATTTTCGATTAAGCCATTGTTCATCATCGCCTCGCTACCGCCATTATACAGGTCGTAGTGGTAAATTTGGCCGTAATTTTGCATGAGTGAAAATGTCGGCGAACTCACAGCGGCTGGATCTATGCCGTGTGATAGCGCGATAGCCTTCGTTAGCGTGGTTTTGCCACTTGCTAGCGTGCCATTTAGCAAAATCACTCCACTGCGCGGCAAAATTTCAGCGATTTGCGAAATTTCGCTCTCACCAAGCGCGAGTTTAAAGCTCTTTGACATATTTTTCTTGCTCACTTTTTGGCGTGTTTTTGGCGGCAGGAAAGCCCAGAACTTGATAGCTTTTATCTTTTTCTAAAAATTTAATGGTGATTATATCGCCGATTTTTAGGATTTTGCTAGCTTTTGCCACTGCGCCGTTGATATAGACTACGCCACTTTTGCACATATCCTCGCTTATAGCGCGCCTTTTTGTGATATTTACTGAATTTAAAAATTTATCGACTCTCATGGGCGGGATTGTAGCCAAATTCGCCTTAAAATTTGGAAATTTATGCGAATTTAAAATTTTATAATTAATCAAAAATTTTACTACTATGAATTTGTTTTATCAATTTTGTTATAAAGCATAAAATTCATAAATTTTAAAATTTTAAACGAAAATAAAACAATAAATTCTCACAAAATTTTTAATAAATTTTCCTTAAAATTTTATAAAAACTTCGATAAAAACGAAGTATAATCGCTATTACATTTTATTGATAAAAATTTTCAATATATTTTAAGTTGATAATGAATATAATTTTGTCACGATTTTTAAATGTAAATTTAACGAAAGGAAAATTCCACATGAAAAAGAGCTTTTATCTTTCTATCGTTGTGGCTGGTGTGCTTTTTGGTGTCGAAAACAACGCAACAACTCCTAAGCATAATGCGGTTGAATTCGACGAGATTATCGTTAGTGCGACCTTGACGGAGGTCGATAACTTAAAATACGCAGGTTCGGTTGGCGTAGTTGGCGAAAAAGAGCTGAAACAAAAATCAAATGTTATCGATTCTATTATGGATATTCCAGGTGTAGATGGTGGTATGGAAATGGGGCGCGAAAGCGGTAGGCAGTTTCAAATCCGTGGATTTGGATACCAAAGCGAAAATCGCGTTATCATCAAGCAAGATGGCGTTCCAAGAAGCCCAAGTTTGTATTCAAATCATATTTCTAGTTTTAGAACCGATAGCGATATTTTAAAAAGAGTTGAGGTTACAAAGGGCGCTAGCTCGATTTTGCATGGTTCTGGTGCTATTGGCGGAATTGTAGAAATGAGCACAAAAGACGCTAGGGATTATCTAAGTGAGGGCAAAGAATTCGGTGCAATGATTGGAGGTAGATTAGAATCAAATAATATGAAAAGTGGTAGAGCTGCCGTATATGCTGCGCCAAAAGATATTCCGTTGGATGTTTTGGTTTATGGCAAAAAAGCATCGTATGGAAATATGAAATTTGCTGATGGTGGTTCAAAATATGCAGATCCGAACGACCCTACCACAAAAAAATCGTTTGATGATGAGGATATTAGGACTATATTTGCCAAAGTAGGGGCAAATTTAGGTGATAGTCATAGATTGCAATTCAGCCTTTTTGACTACAAACTAGACGCTCTTACTACTTGGCAAACACTTTGGAATAATTATGATAGTTTAGATGTAAAAGGAAAATTAGAGCAAAGAGATTATGTTTTTAACTATTTTTACACTCCACAAAATCCATGGTTAGATTTAGAATTGACAGCCTACAAAACAGAGTCTAAATACCATAGAATTTACGAAGAAACCGAGGGTTCTGGGGTTTGGAATAGTATGTATGATAATGATGAAGAGCGTTGGGGCTTAAATTTAAAAAATGTTTCGCGTTTCGAAACTGGTATTATAAATCACAATCTTGTGACTGGATTTGACTATCAAAACAGAGAAGAGGATGCTTTAATGGCGGTTGATGGCGTCTCTACTATGGATTTTTTCTCTCATCCAAATAAATGGCAAGATTTTGGATTTTATTTGCAAGATATTATGCAAGTTGGCGATTTGGAGCTAACTCTTGGCGGACGATATGATAAATTTAAACGCGAAGTAGGTGTAAATGACGCCGATTTTAGCGACGATAGATTTTCTCCAAGAGTTGCACTAAGCTATACTTTTTTTGATAAGCTTACTTTACTTGCAGGATATAGTGAGAGTTTTAGAGCGCCAACTCCACATGAGACTTCACAGGCTGGTTCGATAAATAGGATGTATTATTATATACCAAATCCTGATTTAAAATCAGAGGTTGCAAAAGAGTATGAAATTGGATTTAGCTTTGCAGATGATACTATTTTTAGCGATAATGATAAATTTAGCTTCAAAGGTGTTTATTTTAACGGAAAAATCGAAGATATGATTAATATTACAAAAAGACCTGATTTAGGAACACCGCCTATTAGTGGGCTTAATCCGGCAGGAACTGGATCTCAAGAATATGGACAGTATCAAAATGTCGAAGAGGCAAAAAGACATGGTTTTGAGCTTAGTGCAAACTATGAAATAAACGGATTTAAATTTGGCGCAGGTTACGAACACCTAAAAATTTATGATAGCAAAACAAAAGAGCCTATTACAAACGGCAGACACGCCGATAAACTTATGGCAAGTTTTGGTTACAAACCACTTTCGAATTTGAGTTTGGATTTAAAAATTAGCCATTGGTTTTCGCCTGAAATTTACGGAGATGGTATTTATAGTGTAAATTCAAGGACGGGTGAAGTTACGCATTATGTCGATAAGGACTTTACGATTGCTGATTTTAAGGGCGAATACAAAATAGAAAAAAGCGAAGTTTTGCCTTTTTTAGATGGCGCGACAGTTGGTTTTGGTGTAAATAATATCTTTGATAAACCATACATTAACGCAAATAGAACCAGAGAAACTACTGCGGTAGGTCGTGGGCGAAATTTCTGGGTAGATTTAGAAGTTAAATTTTAAAATTTTCATTGAACTCCTTTTTGCGAATTTGGGTAAATTTCACCCAAATTCGCTATTTTTTTTTTACTCTAAATTTGGCTTATACCCGATATTTTCCTCAAATTCTTTAAGTCTCATGTGGATTGAGCGAAGCTCTGTGATTGTCGTCCAGTTATTCGTAAATACGCTAAAACTCACGCGCACTTTATTAAACGCGTTTGCCGTTTGGATCAGTACGCCAAGCGTGATTGCCTTGGTAAAAAGCCCCGGACCCATGATGAGGTAAGGCACCATGACTAGGATTTGTGAGTATGTATTTAGCCACGCATCGAAATATAAATAGTGCAAAAACAGCTTGTGGTAGTTAAATTTAAGCTTGTCAAAAAGCGAAATAATCTTTGTCTCGCTGCCGTAGTTTTGCTTATCTTCTTCGGCGAATACCAGCTCTTTTCGAAATGCTGCTTCGACCTTTTGGTTGTTGTATTCTAGGCGTGGTAGATACCTGCCCACAAACCACGAAACCCCAAGCCCTCCGATACTAACGATTAGCGCAATCCAAACAAGCCCGCCTGGGATATTTTCGAGTATTGGTACTTTGACCCCTGAGCTTAAATTCCACAAAATCGGTATGAAGGCAAAGAGCGTCATAAAGGCATACACGATACGCATGCCGACATCTTCGAGCGTTTTTGTGAAACGATAAATATCCTCTTGGATACGCTGCGAGCTACCCTCGATATCGCGCTCTACCTTGCGCCAAAAGCCGATATACGCAAATGTCATCGCTTCGCGCCATTTTAGCACCCATACACGCGTGATATATCGCTCAGCGACAACTGATAGCACGAACCAAACAGCAATCCAGATAAAAAGTAAAATTTGCTGGTAAAATTCATCGATTGTGTGCTTGTCTATCTCGCCACCCATATCGTAAAATGTCCGATACCACTCGTTAAATTTGACATTTAAAACGGTTTGAAACAAATTTATACCTAGTATGCAAAACATACCGCCCCATGCCAAAATTCGCCATTTTTTGCTTTTGAAAAATGATGAAAACATTATCTACCTTTATTGAAAGTTTATTTCAAAATCAATTTTAGCAAATTTGATATTAATTTTTATTTTAACGCCTTAAAATTTTGCAAATTTCCCAAAATTTCCCAAATTTCAGAACTTTTAAACCAAAATTTAGCTAAAATCCCTGCCATTATTTTCAAATCAAAGGAGTGGTTATGCAAAAAAGCGTAAAAAAGGTAGTTCTAGCGTATTCTGGCGGACTTGATACGAGTATTATTTTAAAATGGCTTGGCGATAATTATGGCTGCGAAGTGGTAACTTTCACCGCTGATATCGGTCAAAACGAAGACCTAGCCCCAATCAAAGACAAAGCCCTAAAATTAGGCATTAAACCAGAAAATATTTTTATCGAAGATTTAAGAGAAGAATTTGTTAGAGATTATGTTTTCCCTATGTTTCGCGCAAATGCAGTGTATGAGGGCGAGTATTTGCTAGGCACAAGTATCGCTAGACCGCTAATTGCGAAAAAAATGGTCGAAATCGCGCAAAAAACAGGCGCAGACGCTGTAAGCCACGGCGCTACTGGCAAAGGAAACGATCAAGTTCGCTTCGAGCTTGGTGCGTATGCATTGCAACCTGATATAAAGGTCATCGCTCCATGGCGCGAGTGGGATTTAAACAGCCGCGAAAAGCTGCTAGCTTATGCGCAAAAGCATGGTATTGATATCACCAAAAAACCGGGCAAATCACCATATTCAATGGACGCAAATTTACTACATATCTCTTATGAGGGCTTGGTGCTAGAAGATCCAAACCACGCACCAGAAGATGATATGTGGAGATGGACAACAGATCCAAAAAATGCACCAGATGAGAGCGAAATCATCGAAATCGAGTATAAAAACGGAGATCCAATCGCGCTAAATGGCAAAAAACTAAAAGCACATGAAATTTTACACGAATTAAACAATCTCGGCGCTAAACACGGTATCGGCAGACTTGATTTAGTCGAAAATCGCTATGTCGGTATGAAAAGTAGAGGTTGCTACGAAACCCCAGGTGGCACAATCCTTCTCAAAGCTCACCGCGCGATAGAGAGCCTTACGCTAGACCGCGGCGCAGCGCACCTAAAAGACGAGCTTATGCCAAAATACGCTGAGCTAATCTACAATGGCTTTTGGTTTAGCCCAGAGCGAATCATGCTTCAAAGCCTAATCGACAAATCACAAGAGTGCGTAAATGGCACAGTTCGCATAGAGCTATACAAAGGAAATGTGATTGTAAGAGGCAGAGAGAGCAAAGATAGCTTGTTTAATGTCGAATTTAGCACATTTGAAGAAGACGCTGTATTTAACCAAAAAGACGCAGACGGCTTTATCAAGCTAAATGCGCTTAGATTTATCATCGCAGGAAAAAGCGGTCGAAAATTTTAAAATTTAAAAGGAAATTTAATGAAAGTTTTACTTATAAAAGATGTCAAAGGGCTGGGAAAAGCCGGTGAAATCAAAGAAGTAAAAGACGGATATGGAAATAATTTTTTGATAGGAAAGGGCTTTGCGCTAGCTGCGACTAATGAGGTTTTGCGCAAATACGAGGCTGGCAAACGAAAAGAAGCCGAGCTAGAAAAAGAGGAAATCGACAAAACTACCGAGCTTAAAGAGGCGTTAAAAAATATCCGATTAAAAATCGCAAAACAAGCAGGTGCAAATGGCGCACTTTTTGGCTCAGTTACAAAAGAAGAGATCGCAACTGCGCTAAAAGAGCAGAAGAATTTCGATATAGATAAAAAAGTCTTGGAAGTCGAAAATATAAAAAGTGTCGGAATTTACGATGTTTCGGCGAAATTTAAACACGGCATTGTGGCGAAATTTGAAATAGATGTGGTAGCAGAGTAATGTTTGAAGCAACTACGATTTTAGCTTACAAAGGCAAAAGTGGCTCAGTTATCGGCGGAGACGGGCAGGTGACCTTCGGAAATACCGTGCTTAAAGGCAATGCGACTAAAATTCGCAAAATAGGCAAAGACGGAAGCGTGCTGGCTGGATTTGCAGGAAGCACGGCCGATGCGTTTAATCTCTTTGATATGTTTGAAAAGTGCCTTGATAACGCAAAGGGCGAACTTTTGAAAGCTGTGGTGGAATTTAGCAAAGAGTGGCGCAAGGATAAATATCTGCGCAAACTCGAAGCCATGATGCTTGTAGTGGATAGAAAAAATATATTTTTGCTAAGTGGCACGGGCGATGTCGTCGAGCCAGACGACGGTCGCCTAGCGGCCATTGGAAGTGGTGGAAACTACGCACTAAGCGCAGCTAGGGCATTGGATAGGTTTGGAATTTTAAGCGAAGAGGATTTGGTAAAAGAGAGCCTGAAAATAGCTGGTGAAATTTGCATTTACACAAACGAAAACATTAAAACTTACGCAATCTGGGACGATAAATAGATGATGACACCAAAGGAAATTGTTAAAAATTTAGATGATTATGTAATCGGACAAAAGGACGCCAAACGCACGATAGCAGTCGCACTTCGCAATCGCTATCGCCGTATGAGATTAAGCGATGATATGAGGGGCGAAGTCACCCCAAAAAATATCCTTATGATAGGCTCTACCGGCGTGGGAAAAACAGAAATCGCGCGAAGATTATCAAAAATGTTTGGTTTGCCATTTATCAAAGTGGAGGCTAGTAAATACACAGAAGTAGGCTTTGTAGGGCGAGATGTGGAGTCTATGGTGCGAGATTTGGCGGCTGCGGCTGTAAATTTAGTCAGAAATGAAGAATTTGAAAAAAACAAAGACAAAATCGACGAGTATATCGAGCAAAAAATTTTAGAAAAGCTTATGCCGCCATTGCCTCGCGGGGCTAGTGAAGAGAAAAACGCAGAGTATGCCAAAAGCTACGAAAAAATGCGTGAAAAACTGCTTAGCGGAAGTTTGGACGAGAAATTAATCGAAATCGAAATCAGCGAAAATACCCTAGAATCAAACTCAAATTTACCGCCAGAAATGGCAAATATGCAAGAAAATTTCATTAAAGTCATCGGCATAGCGACAAAAAAAACAAAAAAAGAACTCAAAATCAAAGACGCCAAAGTCGCCCTTAAAAATGAAGCTAGCGAGAAAATTTTGGATATGGAAAGCGTCAAGGCAGAGGCGATGAGACGGGCTAGGGAAGAGGGCATTATCTTTATCGATGAGATTGATAAGGTAGCCGTTAGCTCTAACGGCTCGCGCCAAGATCCGAGTAAAGAGGGCGTTCAGCGCGATTTGCTTCCGATTGTGGAGGGATCGAGCGTGAGTACGAAATTTGGCAATTTAGACACTGACCACATTTTATTTATCGCGGCTGGGGCGTTTCACATAAGCAAACCAAGCGATTTGATCCCAGAGCTTCAAGGCAGATTTCCGCTTCGCGTGGAGCTTGAAAGCTTAGATGAAAACGCGCTTTACGAAATTTTAACCAAGCCAAAAAATTCGCTATTAAAGCAATACTGCGCGCTTTTAGCAACTGAGGGTGTGGAGTTAGAATTTAGCGAAAGTGGCATAAAAGCGCTTGCCAAATACGCCGCACAGGCAAACGCTCAGGTCGAGGACATCGGTGCTAGACGACTTCATACCATAATGGAAAAGGTGTTAGAAGACATCAGCTTCGAAGCCGATGAGCACAGCGGTGAAAAGGTCGTGATTGATGAAAATTTAGTCAGCGAAAAGCTAGGCGTAATCGTTAATAACGACGATTTGGCAAAATATATTCTTTAAATTTTGCGGAAAATGTCGATGAAAAGCGGATTTGTTACACTTATCGGACGCACGAACGCTGGAAAAAGCTCGTTTTTAAACTATCTTTTGGGTGAGCAAATTTCGCTTGTCTCGCACAAAATCAACGCCACACGCCGTAAAATCAATGGCATAGTTATGCATGGAGATGATCAAATTATCTTTGTCGATACCCCAGGACTTCACGAGAGCGAGAAGCTGATGAATAAGCTTATGGTCGAAGTGGCGCTCAAAGCTATTGGGGACGGCGATTTGACGCTGTTTTTAGCGCCTGTGCATGATAGCGTGGAAAACTACGCGAAATTTGTCGAGCTAAATCCCACTGCCAAACATATCGTGATTTTGACTAAAATCGATGAAGTAAATGATGAAAAAATCGTTAAAAAACTGCTCGAATATCAAAAATTTCAAGATAAATTTGAAGCCATAATTCCAGTTAGTATCAAAAAAAATATTTACAAACGCCAAATTTTGGACGAAATTTGCAAATTTCTGCCCGAGCACGAGTATTTTTACGATCCTGAAATTTTAAGCACTACAAACGAAAAAGACATTTACCGCGAATTTATCCTGCAATCTATTTTCGAAAATACTAATAGCGAGGTGCCGTATTCGAGCGATGTTTTAATCGAAAAAGTGATAGAAAAGCCAAATTTAATCTCAATTTATGCCCAGATTATTACCGACACAAACTCTCATAAAGAAATTTTAATTGGCAAAAATGGTGAAACAATTAAGAGAATAGGAATTAGAGGGAAGAAAATAATTTCCGCCTTTAAAAACATTAAAATTTACTTAAAGTTAATAGTTTTGGTAAAAAAAGGGTGGAAAAATGATGAAAATGGCGTAAAAAGGCACTTTATCTATTGACATTTCATTTTATTTTTATTATTATTCGTAGATATTTAATTTCATTTAAAGAAGTGGAGTGTTATGGCAAGAAATAGTAAAAATGCTACTTCGGTTGTTGCAATCAACAAAGTCACGCAAACCATATTCGGTCTAAGTGAAAATGAAGTTTTTGAACACGATTTTTCTAAATCAAATCGTGCGAAAGAGACTTACATTTCTTATGTACCTTATAAGGATGTAATGACAACAACAGTCGAAATAAGCAAGACTGTCGCGGATGACGATTTGTTAGACACTATCGTCGTTAAGGTTTATGAGGAGCTAGGTCTTGACACTGCTCTGGATTATAAAATTACATATAGCGAAGTTATCGGTGCTAACAGCGATGATAGAGTATTTAATGTATTCGTCGTCGATAACACAAAATTAACTGCTGAATTTGATGCTATCGCAGCTCGCACAAATTACATCGATTATGTCGCTATGGCACCGTTTCTTTACGAAAATCTCTATGCTCGTGGAATTTTGACAAGAGACGGAATTGATTGTTTTGTTTATCTGCAAAGAGATGACGCGTTTTTGGTCGTCTATCAAAACGGTGAATATTTTCAATCAAGACAACTTAGATACAATCTCAAATTCTTGCACGACAAATTTTCTGAATTGGTCGGAAATAGAATGGAAGAGGCTGAATTCTTTAAATTACTTGCAATACAAGGTATAAATTTAGAAAATCCAGCTGAGAGAGATTATATGATTCAAATTTTCGATGATATGTTCTACTATATCAACGATGTTTTGAATGGTATATCTAAGGTCTATAACATAAATATTCAAAGTATTTATATTGGCACAGATATCGGCAAAATCCCTGCTATCGAGGTTTTTGTAGAAAACAATCTAAAAATCGACTACAAAGATTTCAATTTTAGCGTAGCGATTAATGCGAAAGATTATCCGCTTACTCAACTAGATACTTTGATGTTTTTAGCCGGACAGCAATACTTGGCTGAGCCAGATGATGATCACAACTACTCACCATTTATGCGCCCACCACCATTAAATCAAAGATATAGCGGTAAATTGATTGGCTATGTTTTGGGTGGTTTATTGCTTGGTGCTGCTTACCCTGCATATCAATTTGGCTATGGTTATTACAACAATATGATAGCCGATGAGAAAACAACAGAATATCAAGGATTAGAATCAGAGCTTGTGCCTGCAAGAGCGCAAGTCAAAGAAGCCAGAGATAAAACTGCCAAAGTTAAAGAGGAATTTGGCGTAAGAAATAAAGAATTAGGCGATCGCAGTAGTTTGATTAACGAAATTTTTAGTAAGAAAAATGAGTATGCTATGAAAGGTATGTCTGTATTTGACCTTACTAATATGATTGTTAAAAACAGAGGAAAATTGGTAAGAATAGGCAACGATGATAGAAATATTACCGTAGAAGTTCATACTAAAAATGACAAGCAAATGACAGAGTTGCTAGAAGATATAAGCCAAAAAGCAAAATATGGCGTATATACTGAAACAATCGTCTTACAAGGCAAAGATGATAGTGTCGTTTATGATAGTAATATAAGTGTGGAGGTGCGCTAATGAGAAAAAAAGGTTCATTAGATCAAATTGATGAATGGTTTGCAGCCAAAGGAAATAGCGCCAATACATATTTATATATGGGCTTGGCTTTGGCAGCGGTTATCGCTTACTTTGCGTTGAGCACATACTCTGTGCCATATTTAGAAGAGAGCGAAAGCAATTTAGCTAGCGCGACTGATAAATTGGAAAAATCACAAAGAGAGTATGATACTGACTTTAACGGTAATCCTACTGGCAAAGTTGCACAAGAAAGAGCTGTTTTAAAACGCGAAGAGACAAATTTGGAAAATGCTGTTAATAAAATCAACTATTTAGATGTAAAATTGACAGAGATTTCAAAGCTAACATACAATGAGAAAAACTGGGCTACCTTTATGGATAGTTTAACAACATTGGCCGAGAATAATAATATCAAAATTCATAGCATTACTAGCTCTAAAAAAGAGCCGAGTGCTAAAAATGTATTCAAACCAGAAGCATTGTTGAATATCGATGTTAAATTCGAAGGTGCTTTTCAAAATGTTGTTAGATATGTAAATTTAATCGAACAATCAGAAATGATTGTAGATGTTAATAAGATGGATATCAATGGCACCGAGGAAGGTAAAATTGGTGGCACGGTTGGTATGTCTATCTGGGGAGTGAATTACAAATGAAAAAGATAATTTTATGTTCGTTTGTTTTGTCTAGTGTGCTTTTTGGAGCAGATGAGCCTAAGGGTCTATCTGATGAAGTAAGAGCATTTCAAGATAGATATAATGGTATGTTTTCTAACCTAAACAAGCCAAGGGTCGGTCTTAGTGATTCTCAAATCGCATCTTTGCCAGATCCGTTTTATCCGCGTGAGGCTAATACCCCTCAACCTGTGGTAAAAAAAACAGAAGGTTTAGGTTATCAGTTGCTTGGTATCATGGGCAATAAAGTTAAATTAAATGACAAATGGTATGGACTAGGTGATTATATCGGTTCATATAAGATTGTCCAAATAACTGGCAATAGCGTTATTGTCGCTAATAACGAAGATAATAAAATCGAATTAAAACTAAAACAAGGAAATCAAAATGTCACTATTACATACAAGTAAGAAACTTAGCTTAGCTGCTATGCTTGCATTATCGCTTGGTGTTACAGGTTTATCTGCTGCTTCAAATTGCGATAGAAAGGCTTTGAATATTAAGGTTAATGATGTTGTAACGCTAAATGAAATGCTAACACAATTATCTGATATGTGTAGATTTTCTGTCGTTGCAAAAGATGCTATTGCGCAAGAGGAACTTGCAAAAGAGCTTCAAGGTGTTAGCATTAAAGATATGTCATTAAGAGAGGTTTTTGATTTATTGATCAAAGAAAACAACCTTAGCTATGATTACTCAAATGATGTTCTTAAAGTATCTGCATTAGAGACAAAAACATTTAAAGTAGATTATATCACTTCTGTAAGAGAGGGCATTGCTACTACGAAAGCCTCTGTTGATTCATCTCCTATTGAAACAGATGATTCTGGTGATGAAAAAGTAGATATCAATGATAATAAAATTACAACTATTGAAAAATTTGATTTCTGGGAAAAAATGAGTGAAGAAATCACTTCTATTTTAAATAACGGTACAGAGAAATATGTAGCCGTAGCTCCTATCATCAATCAAAATGCTGGTTTGGTAACAGTAACTGGTATGAAATCGCAAATCGCTCGTGTAGATAGATATATTCAAAGTATGCAAAAACGCCTTGGCAGACAGGTTTTGCTTGATGTGAATATTGTATCTGTTGAGTTAAATAATGAATACACAACAGGTATCGATTGGAGTAAATTTCAACTAGGTTTTAATACTTATGTAAATGGTAACAGTTTGACTCCTACTACATATTCTATTACTAATGGTTATTCTGGCAAAGCTAGTGGCACTAATGGCGCTTGGACAATTGGCGCTAATTTAAATTTTAGCATTGATGGTATGATTAATTTCTTGGAAACCAAAGGCAAAACAAAGGTCGTATCTAGCCCTAAGGTTACAACTATGAATAATCAACCTGCTATCATTTCTGTCGGCGACACAATTAATTATGTGTTGATTAAATCGCGTGAGTCAGTAACTAGCTCAGAGGGCGATTCTGTCGATGTAGAACAAACACAATACTCTATTTTTGTTGGTATTTTATTGAATATTTTGCCTGAAATTTCAGATGATAATAGAGTTATGTTAAGAATTAATCCTTCTTTGAGTTCTTTAAAATATGCTGAGGATGAAAACAGACAAACAGATTCCGATGGTAATATTGTAGCAAGAACAATTGCTCCTGATACACTTCAAAAGAAACTTTCAAGTGTAGTTTGGGTTGATGATGGCGATACTGTAATTCTTGGCGGATTAATTGGCGGAACTAAATCTAAAAGAAATACAAGAGTTCCAGTTCTTGCAGAAATTCCTTTAATTGGAAATTTATTCAAGAGTACAGCTGATGTTGTTAGCACAACTGAGCTTATTTTCGTCGTAACTCCGCATATTATCGACAATACAGGCGCTCCTTTGGCTACATCGCTAAAAGAGCTTGGTTACTCAAAATCAATTTATGAAAAATAATGAGTAACACTTATACCTCTATTAAAGAGATATTTATCGAAGATAACGAAGTCTCAGACTTCGTTAATCTCGATAAATCAACTCTTGCATATCATAAAATTTTAAATGCCCTACAAAAACCGCTTAAACTGATTTTGTTTTATGGCAAACCAGGTTGCGGAAAGACCTTTTTACTAAATAAAATCAAGGTCGATTTGGAAAAAAAGGTTAAAGTGGTTTTTATGCCACAGCCTTTTTTTGATGAAAAAGAGTTTTTTTTAGAACTTTATTCTCAAATTTTCCACTCTAACCCAGTTGCGCCAATCGATAACTACGAAAATTTTATGAGAGTTTATCGCGAAAGACTTGGGATTACAGGCGGAGGTGCAGCCGTGGAGCAGGTGGTAATCTTGCTCGATGAAGCTCAGCTTTATCCTGGAAATTTGATTGAAAAAATTAGATTAATGGCGGATTCTAGGTTATTTAAATTTTTATTTACAGTGCATAAAACAGATGAGGAAGATCGTCTTGCCAAAGATTATTTTAAAACCAGAATTTGGGAGAGTATAGAGCTTCCAAACTCAAATTTAGGCGAGGTGAAGCTGTATATAGAAAAAAAATTAGTTTTTCATGGTTTTCAGCAATATTATTTTATGTTTAGCGATGACAATTTCGATTTAATCCTAAATTTAACTGATGGAAATATGAGAAACATAAACAAATTAATGTATAAAATGTATGAGCTGTTTGAGTATTACGAGGCAAATAAGCCAACAGAGATTAGTTTTGCTCAAATCAATAATAAAATCATAGAAATGGCGGCCATTGGCACGGGGATAATCGATGCTTGAATTTTACGAAGTTAATGAATTAGAAAAAAAATGGGAAGAATACAACAAAAACAAAAAGCAATTTTCCTTTTTGAAATCTAAGCCAAATTTTGTATTTAAATTTGACAAGACGATTTTAGGGCTTTTGGCTTTAATTTCTATCGCGATCGGCGCGATTTTTTGGTTGCTTAAAGACGACGATAAAGTCAGCATGGCTAGCATAAACGAAAATATCCAAAACGAACCTGTTATAAGCGATGTCGTGCCAAACCCTGCGCCGCAGGTCCAGCCTACCATAAATACTGCCCCGCAAACTGAGGTTGCCGCGCAAAATAGTGAAATTTCGCGCGCAGATTATAATATCAGCGCCCCAGCAAATGATAGTAACCGAGTGCAAAATGTAGAACGCCCAAGCCTAAATATCAACGATGTAGGCGTGCTATCTAGCGAGGATTCTGGCGGTTTTAAGATCACAAACACATACGAAAATTCTGCTAATAACCAAAATTTTGCTAACCAAAATTTTACAAACGGGGGATTTAATCAGGGTTTTAATCAGGCTAACAATGTGCCAAATTTTAACCCAAATGCTCAAAATTTCAACCAACCGATGAAAAACGAGATTATTGATTTTGGTAAGGCTCCATTGCCGCCAAAACAAAATGTCGCTTCAAGCGCGCCAGCCCCTGTAAATAGGGCTCCGATTAGTTCTCGCCTTGAAATTCGCACCTCAAATTTAAGCTCTGAGCGACAGAGTTTGGAGAGTAAATTTTATGCGACAAATAAAATCGAGTATTCGCTTTCATTGGCCGAGGAAGCTTATAATAAAAAAGATTATGACAATGCGATAAAATGGGCTTTAACATCAAATGAGATTGATAAAAACAATATTAATAGCTGGATAATTTTCGCCAAAGCTAATTATAAAAAAGGTCGCAAAGATGACGCTATTTACGCGCTAGAAACATTTAATTCTAAGGCTAAAAATGGCGAAATTGCGAATTTAATAAATCAAATCAAAAGCGGTGCGCTATGAGAGTATTTTTATTTTTAACGCTATTTTTTGGCTCTGTTTTCGCTGTCAATGTCGATGATGTGCGAAACTGGGATCAAATCGGTCAATATAATAGAATTTGCCAAGAAAGCGTTAGAAATCTCTTTATCGAGGAGCAAAACGAGGCGCTAGCAAACACTTATGCGAAAGCTTGCCTAAAAATGGATAGGGTAAATGAGCTAGTCGTGCCAATGGTAATGCTGTATAAAACAAAGGAAACTAGGGAAAATGCCTCTTTGTATTCGACCATAGTTTTCCAAAAGAAAATGCTTTATTTAGCGCTTTGCGACGGCGTGGATATTTCGTATATCAGAACGCCGAAGATTAATTATATTTTGTCTGAAATTTTTGATAAATTTGTAGAGAAAACATACACCAAAAAAGGCGATGCGTATGTTTTTACCCTAGATGACGGCGAAAAAGCCGAGCTTTTTATCAAAGAAGAAGAGGGAGTAAAAAAAATGGTGGTGGCAATCTATGCCGGTGAAAAACTGAGCTCGATTAAAATTTATTGGTGATTGATATGACAAAGATAGAAGAGCAGATTGTTTCAATTCTAATAAAAAATAATGTCCTAACCCAAGCCATCGTCCCTGAAATTCAGGAGAAAATGGATATTGGTTTGACCCTTGGCGAAGTTTTGGTCGGCGACAACTATTTAAGTCAAGAAAATTTTTGCTTGATTTTAGCTGAGCTTTACAAACGCAGACAGATCGATTACGAAGATGTTCGCGAGAAATTTTCAATCGATCAAAAAGAATTTTTGCAAGTTTTGGCTAAAAAGCAAAATTTAACCTATATGAATTTAGACGATGTTGATATCGATTTTAAACTATCTGAGCGCGCTCCGATGGCGCAACTTAAAAAATTTGGCGTAATTCCTGTAAGGGCGGACGATTTAAATATCTATGTTGCGTTTTCTGATCCGTTTAATATGGAAGCCCAGGATAGAATTCAAGCGATTTTTAACAAACACCTTCTAAAAATCGTTGTGGCCGATCCAAATCAAGTAAATAAATATATGGCTAAACTCGAACTTTCCGAGAGTATCAAAGATTTGGTCGCTACTATTAGAAAAGAGCTTGCTAGCACGGGCGGTAGTGGCACAGGCGATGATACATCTGCGATTTTGCAGCTTATCGAGATGATTGTAAAACAATCAATCATTATGCGCGGTAGCGATATTCACATCGAGCCTACTGAGAATAACTGCGTCGTGCGCACCAGAATTGACGGTATGTTGCAAGAAATTTTTATCTTTGATAAAGACATTTATCCGCCACTTGTGAGCCGTTTGAAACTGCTTTCAAATATGGATATCGCAGAGCGTAGAAAGCCACAAGATGGCCGTTTTTCTATGACGATTTCTGGGCGCGAATACGATTTTCGTATCTCTACACTGCCTATTATCAATGGCGAATCTACCGTTATGCGTATTTTGGATAAATCTAAGGTTATCATTAGCCTTGAAAAGCTTGGTATGCACCCTGAAAGCTTTAAAAAATTTAGCAATGCAATGCACGCACCGTATGGCATTATCCTAGTTACTGGACCAACCGGTAGTGGTAAATCAACCACACTATATGCGGCACTAAACGATGTCAAAAGTGTCGATACAAAAATCATTACCGTTGAAGACCCTGTTGAGTATCAGGTAAATTTAATACAACAAGTCCATGTTAATGAAAAAGCAGGCCTTACATTTGCGTCGGCTTTGCGCTCGATTTTGCGTCAAGACCCTGATATTATAATGATCGGTGAGATTCGTGACCAAGAAACGCTTAGAATCGCGATTCAAGCGGCTCTTACTGGACACTTGGTCTTTTCTACACTACACACAAATGACGCTGTTAGTGCGATACCAAGAATTGTAGATATGGGGATTGAGAGTTACTTAATCAGTGGTGCGCTTATTGCGGTCGAGGCTCAACGCCTTGTGCGCAAGCTATGCCCGCACTGCAAACAACCGACAAATGTGCCAAAATCTATGCTCGATCAGTTAAAAGAATTTTTGCCTGAGCAGTATAAATTTTTCAAAGCAGTTGGTTGTGATCAATGTGGTCAGACAGGCTATATGGGTCGTGAGATGATAAGTGAAATTTTGCCTATTACAGATCGTATGCAAAGCCTGATTGCAAATGGTGGCTCGAAAGACGATATGAGAGCTTTGGCGAAAGAGGAGGGCTTTATCGATATGTTTGAAGACGGCATTATTCGTGCAGCTCGTGGAGTAACAAGTATAGAAGAAATTTATAGGGTGGCTAAACAATGAAAGATTTAAATGTAAATATGAACGCTGGTGGAAAACGCCAGCAAATGCGACTAAAAGTCAATAACAAGGTCAATGCGAACAACCTAATGAAACAACGCTCAGGCGGTTCGATTTCTAGGCGCGCTCAAACGCAAAATTTGGGTAATATCACAGGCGATTTTAAAACCCAAGTAAGTCGTTTAATGGGCGGTAGTGGCAAGGTAAAAACTCTGCCATTAGTTGCTGCTATTAGACAGCTTTCTGTTATGACAAATGCTGGTATCTCTATCCACGACTCTATTAAAGAGGTCGCAAGAGCGACAGAGGATAAGACGCTAAAAGGCATTTTTAGCGCGATGAACGACGACCTTAATGCAGGTCTTAGTCTTACTGAATCAGCGGAGAAATTCCGCCCACAACTAGGCGATGTCGTCGTGGCAATGGTAAGCCTTGGCGAGGCCACAGGTAATATGGCTGAATCACTTGCCAAGCTAGCTTCTATGCTTACTGAACTTTACGAAAACCAAAGAAAATTTAAAAAGGCTATGCGCTATCCGATGACTTTGATGATTGTTATGGCGATAGCATTTACGATTTTGATGATGTATGTTGTGCCTAAATTCCGCGAAATTTTCGAAGAGCTCGGCGCAGATTTGCCACTTCCTACAAGAATTTTGCTAGGAATTGAAAGTGCGCTTAGCAATTATGGTGGCTATATTTTGCTTGGCATCATCGTTACAATCGTGGGTCTTAAATGGCTCTATAAAAACAACGATCAGTTTAAAATCGGCTGGGATAGGGGAATTTTAAAGGTTTATTTGTTTGGCAAGATTATTTTTTACTCTACAATGTCACGCTTTATGCTTATTTTTACCGAGCTAGTTCGCGCTGGTATTCCTATCGCAGACGCCCTTGATACGGCTGTTTTGATGGTCGATAACCACACGCTAAAAGAAAAACTTTCAAGCGTTAAAATCGCTGTTCAACAAGGTGTTAGCCTAACAGAGGCTTTTGAGAATACTGGACTTTACGAGAGTATGCTTATCCAGATGATTAGCGCTGGTGAGCAGGCTGGTAACCTTGATAAAATGCTTGGAAATGTCGCTGATTATTACAAAGAGAAATTTGACGATATTATCGATAATATTTCTAGCTATGTTGAGCCAATTATGCTATTTTTCATGGCTGGTATGGTATTGCTACTCGCTCTTGGTATCTTTATGCCAATGTGGGATTTGGGAAAAGCTGTCAAAAGCTAAAACAAAATCCGCGTCCAAATCGGGCGCGGATTTATCTCAACTTCGTAAAATTCTAGTTTTCAAATAAAATTTTAACCTTAAATTTGCTAAAATTGCGCTTTTTATTTTCAAAGGATTTATCATAATAAAAGAAGTATATTTTATAATCGTCTCGGCTATAATTTTGTTTTTTGGATTTGCTACGATTGCGCCTGATTCGGCTCTTGTCGGCAGTGCTGGCAATGCAATTCGCTCGGTAAATTTAGGGCTTTTTGGTTATTTTTCATATATTTATCCGCTATTTTTACTAGGGCTTGTCTATATCGCGTATCGCTATTTCAGGGGATTTGATTTTAGATTTTTTGAATTTTGCATAGGCGTGATTTTGCTATTTTTCACCGTGCTTTTTGTGCAATCAAGCATTATCGGCGATAGCGGTGGAATCATCGGTAGCGTGGTCATAAATCAGCTAAGGCAGTTTGTGGGAAGTGTGGGGATTTGGATTTTTAACCTAACGCTTTTTGTCCTTTCGCTGGTGCTGATTTTCGAGGATAAGCTTACAAATATTATCAAAAATTCTTTTATCAAAGAGCAAACTAGCGAGGCAAAAAGTGAAATTTCGCGCGAACAAACTCGCCAAAGAGCCACAAGGGCGCAAACCGAGCTAAAACCAAAACCGCTTAAAAAAGACAGAGCCGAATTTAACGAAAAACAAGAGAGTAAAATCGAAAAATTTCTAACCGAGCAAAGCGATGATTTGGAGGGTGAAAATTTAGATTTAAATTTAGAAAAAGAGCCAAATTTGCAAAATGAAATTTCAGAGCCAAATTCTAAAAAATCAAATTTCAAAAAACCATCTTCGCTAAAAAAAGTCGAGCATTTAAGCGAGGTTGCCGAAAACAAAAAACTTCTTGATGAGTTAGAAAAGGGCAAAATCGACAAACCGCAAAATTTCGCCCTTCCACCACTTGATTTTTTGGAAAATCCGCCCAAAAAACAAAATATAATCGATGAGAGCGAAATAGATCAAAAAATCTTTGATTTGCTCGATAAACTTCGCAAATTTAAAATCGACGGCGATGTCGTTCGCACATACTCAGGCCCCGTGGTTACGACATTTGAGTTTCGTCCAGCAGCGCACATTAAGGTTAGTAAAATCCTAACCCTCCAAGATGATTTGGCTATGGCACTGCGCGCGCAGACGATCCGTATCCAAGCCCCGATTCCTGGCAAAGATGTCGTAGGTATCGAAATCCCAAATCAAGAGGCACAGACAATCTATTTGCGCGAAATTTTTGAAAGCGAGGTTTTTAAAACTGCTTCTAGTCCGCTTACAATGGCTCTTGGTAAGGATATCGTGGGTCAGCCTTTTGTTACGGATCTAAAAAAACTCCCACACTTACTCATCGCAGGCGGAACAGGAAGCGGTAAAAGCGTTGGCGTAAATGCCCTTATTTTAAGCCTTTTGTATAGAAATTCGCCAAAAACTCTGCGCCTAATAATGGTCGATCCAAAAATGGTTGAATTTAGACTTTATGAGGATATTCCGCACCTACTAACGCCGATTATTACCGAGCCCAAAAAAGCTATAACCGCCCTTGGAAATGTCGTGGCTGAAATGGAGCATAGATATCGCATAATGGCTGATAATAGGGTCAAAAATATCGAAAGTTATAATGCCAAAATTTCAAAAGAAAATGGCGAAATTTTGCCTTATATTGTGGTTGTGATAGATGAATTTGCTGACCTTATTATGACTGGCGGAAAAGAGGTCGAAACCAACATAGTGCTTTTAGCTCAAAAGGCAAGAGCATGCGGAATCCACCTCATCATCGCGACTCAACGCCCAAGCAAAGAGATTGTAACAGGCCTAATCAAAGCAAATATGCCAAGTCGCATTAGCTTTAAGGTTCGCTCATATACAGATAGTCGCATAATCCTCGATCAAATGGGATCTGAAAGCCTGATAGGGAAAGGTGATATGCTCTTTATGCCACCAAGCGGAAGCACTACGATTCGCTTACATGCGCCATTTAGCACAGAAGATGAGATAAATGCCATAGCTGAGTATTTGCGTTCGCAAGAAAGCGTGGTTTATGATGAGAGATTTTTAGCCGAAAACGATAGCCAAAAAGAGGGCGCAGGTATGATGGATCCGCAAAATATGGAGCTTGATGAGTTGTTTGAAGAGGCGAAAAATATCATTTTAACCGAAGAAAAAACTTCGATTAGCTATTTGCAACGCCGTCTTAAAATCGGCTACAACCGCGCCGCTACAATCATCGAGCAGTTAGAGCAAATGGGAATTTTAAGCGAAGTTAATGCCAAAGGGCAAAGAGATATCATCAAATAAATTTGGCTAAATTTTGAAATTTAAATGGAGTAAAATTTGAGAACAGATCAGTGGCTGTTTTATTTCACGGTTGCATTAATCACCATAGGCATTGTATTTTCGCTATCATTGACCTCATATACCACGCTTGCAAGCGATACTGAGCCGCTATATTTTTTCAAAAAACAATGGATATTTGGTATGTTTAGCATTTTCCTTATGTGGGGGCTTTCGCAGTTTAACCCAGATAAGGTTTTAACGCCGTTTTGTATGGTTTTGTGGGTGGTATCTGGGCTAGTGATGATCTCAATGGGCTTTATGCCTAAATCAATCGTATCAGAGGTAAATGGTGCGGCTAGGTGGATAAAAATCGCAGGCATTAGTATCGCTCCGGTGGAATTTTTCAAAGTTGGCTTTATATATTTTTTGGCGTGGAGTTTCTCGCGCAAGATGAACCATACTAAAAAAACGGTTTGGCAAGAGATTAAAATTTGGGTTCCGTATGTCTTTCTTTTCGCGATTTTTGGCATAGTTATCGCCATAGGACAAAAAGATCTTGGTCAAGTGGCTGTTTTGGCTGCGACGATGATATGTATGTCGTTTTTCGCGGGAACTAGCATGAGGCTAGTTGGCATAGTGGTGGGAATAATCGGCATTTTGGGTTATACCTTTGTCGTCACTAGTCCGCACAGAATCGTGAGAATTCGCTCATGGTGGGCTGGCGTGCAAGACACTATCACTCCGTTTCTCTCCCCGGAAACAGCCGCTAAGGTTCGCGTAGATGATGCGAATATGCCTTACCAAGTCGGCCACTCGCTAAATGCCATAAACAACGGCGAGCTAATGGGGGCTGGGCTAGGGCAGGGAAGCTTTAAGCTAGGCTATCTTAGCGAGGTGCATACTGACTTCGTGCTAGCTGGCATTGCCGAGGAAATCGGATTTTTTGGAATTCTTGGCGTTGTTTTGCTCTTTTCTGCGATGCTTGCTAGGGTCTTTCGCATAGCCTCAAAATCCGTAAATAGCGTATATTTTCTCTTTGGGCTTGGCATTGCTTTTATGCTATTTTTCTCATTTTGTCTAAATTCTTACGGAATTACTGGGTTAATACCTATGAAGGGTATCGCTGTGCCGTTTCTAAGCTATGGCGGAAGCCATGTCATAGCTGCTTCAATGGCGGTTGGGTTTATACTTATGATTAGCAAACGCGCAAATTTAAGGAGCTGAAAATGATAGCAATCAGTGGTGGTGGCACAGGCGGGCATTTAAGTATCGCAAAAAGTTTAGGCGCTGAGCTTAAAAATCGCGGAATAGGGGTGATTTTTATCGGTTCGACTAACGGCCAAGACAGAGCGTGGTTTGAGGGTAGCGAAATTTTCGATAGGGCGTATTTTTTGGAAAGCTCTGGCGTGGTAAATAAAAAGGGTCTTAGCAAATTTGCTTCTTTGATTAATATTTTAAAACTATCTTTGAAATGTCGTAAAATTTTCAAAGAAAACGGCGTAAAAGCCGTAATTAGCGTGGGCGGATACAGCTCGGCTCCGGCTTCGTTTGCGTCTTTGTTTTTTTTCAAGCCACTTTTTATCCACGAACAAAACGCTATTTTAGGGCGATTAAACGACCTTTTAGAGCCGTTTTGCAAGAAAATTTACAGCCCATATCCTAGGGAAAAATTCGAGCTTCCCACAGCTTGTGGTTGCGTGACGAAATTTACGCAGGATAATACCCAGTGCATAAGCGATAAATTCGACTATCCAGTAAGCGACATTTTTTTCGAAAAATCTAGAATTCGAAGCGAGGTAAAAACGATAATTTTCTTAGGCGGTTCGCAAGGGGCGAGTTTTATCAATACTCTTGCTTCAAATTTAGCGCCAAGGCTCACCAAAATGGGCTATGAGATTATTCATCAATGTGGCGAAAAAGAGTTTGAAAAATATAGCGAATTTTACAAAAACGCGAATTTAAATGTCGAGCTTGTGGGATTTAGCAAAAATTTGGTTGATTTAATCTCAAAGGCCGATTTGTGCGTAGGCAGAAGTGGGGCTAGCACTCTGTGGGAGCTCGTGGCAAATGGACTTCCTGCGATTTTCGTGCCGTTTCCGCACGCAGCAGGAGATCATCAATTCTACAATGCAAAATTTTTGCAAAATCTAAATTTATGCAAAATCGTGCGCCAAAATGAGGCTAGCGAGGATAAAATTTTGGATTTAATCCAAAATTTCGACGCTCCAAGTGCAAGTAGGGGGCTAGTAAATTTCAGCTCCAAAAACGGCGCAAAATCCATAATCGACGATATTCTAAGCCAAATTTAAAAACAAAATTTGGCTTAATATTGACAAAACTTAGCACTCGGTGCTATAATGTGCTAATTTTTAAACAAAATTCAATCCAAAGGACATTTTATGGCAAAGAAAAAATTCAAAACAGAGGTCAATGATTTATTAAATTTAATGATCCACTCGCTGTATTCAAACAAGGAAATTTTCCTTCGTGAGCTCGTATCTAACGCCTCAGACGCGCTTGATAAGCTAAATTATCTATGCCTTACAAACGAGGCTTACAAGGCTTTAAGCTACACGCCACGCATTGAAATTTCGCTCGATAGCAAGAATAAAATTTTAAAAATTTCAGATAATGGTATCGGTATGAACGAGGGCGAGTTAGAGACCAATCTAGGCACGATTGCGAGATCTGGCACAAAGGGATTTATGGCGAATTTGAGCGGAGATGCCGCCAAAGATAGCAACCTAATCGGGCAGTTTGGCGTGGGGTTTTATTCAGCGTTTATGGTCGCAGATAGTATCGATGTCATCTCGCGCAAAGCCCTTGAAGACGAGGCTTTCAAATGGTCATCAAACGCCGAAAACTACACAATCGAGCCTTGCGAAAAAGATAGCTTTGGCACCGATATAATCTTGCATTTAAAAGACGATGAATTCGCGAATTTGGCGCGATTAGAGGGCATTATCAAAAAATACTCGAACCATATCCCATATCCGATTTTTGGGCAAAAAGAGGAATATATCCCTGGCGAGAACGGCGCGCAGGGTCATAGCGAGACCAAGGTCGTGCAGCTAAACTCGGCTAGCGCACTTTGGCAACTGCCAAAATCATCGCTAAAACAGAGCGATTATGACGATTTTTATAAACAAATCAGCCACGATAGCGCAGATCCGCTATTTCATATACATACCAAAGCAGAGGGTGTGCATGAATACACTACGCTATTTTATGTGCCATCAAATGAGCCGTTTGATTTATACCGCGTGGATTATCAAAGTGGCGTTAAACTCTATGTCAAGCGCGTATTTATCACAGATGATGCCAAAGAGCTTTTGCCTGTGTATTTGCGCTTCGTGCGTGGCGTGATAGATGTGGAGGATCTGCCACTAAATGTAAGCCGTGAAATTCTGCAAGAAAACCGCATTTTGGCCCATGTCAAGGAACAAAGCGTAAAGAAAATTTTAGGCGAATTAGCCAAAATGCTAAAAAACGACCGCGAAAAATATGAGAAATTTTACGCGCTTTTTGGCAAAGTGCTAAAAGAGGGCTTGTATGGATTTGGCCCTGATAAGGCTGAGATTAGCCACCTAGCGCTATTTAAGTCAAATTTACGCGAGGGGCTAATCAGCCTAGATGAATACAAGGCGCGTATGAGCGAGCAAAACGCGGAGCAAAAAGAGATTTATTTCATCACTGGCAAAGACGCGAAAATGCTGAAAAACTCGCCACTTTTGGAGGATTTTAACGCTAGGGGCGTGGAGGTTTTGCTCTGTGATGATGAGATCGACGCTGTGGTTATGCCGGGACTTTTCGAGTTTGACGGCACAGCAATCAAGAGCGTAACTAGCGTAAAAAGCGCCGAGCAAAACGAAGAGCAAAGCCCATGGGCGCTGGAAGTGGCAGCGAAATTTAAAGAGTGCTTGGAGGGCCTTGTAAAAGATGTGAAAATCTCCACTCGTCTGACAAACTCGCTTTCTTGCCTTGTCTTTGACGAGAGCGATCCAGACTACGCCACACAGCAAATTTTGCGCCAAATGGGACAGACGAATTTGCCCGAGTTTAAGCCGATTTTGGAAATCAACGCAAAGCATGAGATCATCAAAAAGCTAGAAAATAATAAAACTATGATTGCTAGCGTGGCTCGTTTGGCTTTTGATTTGGCTAAACTCGGCGAGACCCAAAGCGTCGATGATCCGGGCGCTTTTATCGCCAATATCAACGAACTAGTCGCAAAAGCTCTGTAAAATTTGATTTTTGATTGAGCGTGGCGCATGGCTTGGAATTTGATTGTGTTGTAAGCCGTGGCGCGTGGCTTGGGATTTGATTGCGTTTTAATCCGTGGCTCGCGGCTTGGAATTTAGCCGCGCTTTTTCGCTTGGAATTTGATTGTGTTGTAAGCGTGGCTTTTGACTGGGGGAATACTGCACGCGAGGTGGTAAAAATCTCGCGTGCAGTATTCCATTTGCTTGGTGCAGTGTTTGCAAAAAATGATTATTTTAACCAACTGCTTTTAAGTAAATCATTGTATAATTCAAATTTTTATTCTATGTTTAAGGTTTATAAATGAAATTATATCCGTCGACCGAATTTACTCCTTGCGGGTTTTCTAGAACCGAGCTTGGAGGTAAGGAAAGTAGCGAACCTGCTAAAATTTTAAGAGAGCTTTGTCAAAATTCCTACGATGCTTTTGAAAAAGCGTTGGGGGGAGCCTAAAATCCAAAATTAAATTTCATCTACAATACGCCAACAAAGATGAAATTCCTTTTATTGATGATTATGAGGAAGCGGTAAATTTAATTGATGAGAGCGAACTTACAGAACAAGAAAAACCCATATTTGACAAAATAAAAAACGAACTTCAAAAACCAAAAATCCCTATTTTGTATGTTTATGATAATGGCGTTGGCTTTGATGATGAGAAATTAGTCAGTATTTTTTCAAATGGAATAAGCAAAAAATCAAGCATAAATTCAAGTGGCTCGCACGGCAACGGACACTATTCTGCGTTTAATGCTTCTAATTTAAGGTTTTGTTTTTACGCTGGCAAAACAAAAGAACAGACAATATTTTCAATGCATGCGATTTTGCGCACGATTTTTAAAGGTAAAGATAGTGGCGGTGCAGATTTGTATGTGCTTACGGAGCATAGCCCTATAACAAAAGGAAGCACGCATTTTGTAAAAAATGAAAATGTGCCAAATTTTATTCAAACTAAGCTTGATGAGATTGAAAATACAGGCTCTATTGTGGGTATTATTGGATTTAATTTTTTCAACACTTCAAAAGATAATTTGGCAAATGTTATCACAAGTGCCGTTGTGAAGAATTTTTTCGTAGCCATTGAGGATGGGGATTTAGAAGTTGAAATAAGCTTGGAAAACCAAAATTTTATCATAAATAAAAATACCCTAAAAGATAATTTTGCGCTAAGTCTAGATAGTGATGACCCAAAAAATGCCAAAATTTTCTATGATACATATATAAATGGAGTGTATCATGAAATCCCGCTCGGTTCTCAAAGTGTGGTCGTATATACAGCCACTGGCTTTAATGACACCAAAATAGGGCTTTGTAGAAATGGTATGTGGATTACAGATAATAGTATTTCAAAACTAAGAAAAAATGATTTTTTAGACAATTCTCCGTTTTTTGCCCTTATTTTGCCTTCGCCAAATACGAAATTTGCAAAGTTGATTAAATTGGCTGAAACTAACTTCCATAGCAAAATTAATCTGAGCAATCTAAAAGCGTCCGATAAAAGAGAATTGGAGAAATATTTGGAGCAAATAAGGGATTATTTGAGAGAAAATATGCCTAAAAACAATACTGAGAAATTTGACATTTATATCGAAGGATTGGATATTAAAATGCAAGGCGATACGCACAAAGGCTCACAAAATAAGGGAACAAAGACTATTTCTAGTAATCCTAGCACGCTAAATTTAGGTGAATTTGAAGGTGATGACGGAGAAAGTATAAAGAAAATATCTGATTTTGAAAATTTAGTAAAAGCTGAGAATATGAAAAATTTCATCTCAAAACACGGTGGAAATAGGGCAAATGTCAAATTTAGCTCATACAAAAATTTTAAGAATTTATGCGTTGGCATTAGGAAAGATAATGGAACAGATCCGAGTTGCGACAATATCGTTTATGAGCCAAAGATTAAGATAAAATCAGCCAAAAATCGTGGTGTGGATGTGAAAATTTTGCCTAACAAAGAGGCTATTAGTATTGGCAAGGTAGATAAAGATGAGATTTTGCATTTAGATATCGAATTTGATGAAATTTTGCAAGAGTGCATTTTGTATTATGATTTTTATGACGAAAAGGAAAACAATGAGTAATCAATCCTCTTTTTACCCAGTTTTGGGTGCATATTTTGATGAAAATCAATCAAGTGATTATGTAAGTGGGACTTATAAATTTGAGCAAGACAAATCAAAAAATGATAAAAATTTGCATTTTAACCATATTTTAAAAGGTGAAAATTTAATATCTCAGCTTTTTGATAGTGGTGAAATTGATTTTTGTATTACTACGGTTGTAAAATCCACAATGTATCGTCATACTTTTTTAGCTGATAAAGCAAGTGTGCAAAAATCATCAAATATTATTCAAATTTCACAATCAATCAAAGCCTTAGAACAAAATGAAATAAGATACTATTTTGGTTGCGCAATTTATACTGGCGATGATAGACAAATCACGCTAAATTCAGATATTATGGGACTTGATAGCTTTTGGAATAATGTAATTATAAATCTTAAAAAAGGTCAAATTTTAGCTAGAAGTTCTTGGAGTGAGGATCAAAAAAGCATAGGAGATTTTATTAGCGTAGAAAAAGATGAAAATATAAAATATGGATTTAAGGTGGAAATAGACAGCAATGGGTTATTTTTGGTCAAAATGAACGAAAAAGACTTTTTAAATTTACAAAATGAAAAAAACAAGCAAAGCAAGCTTTATATTAGTATTGTCAATAATATACTCAGTGTTGCTTTGTATGAATTGGAAAAATTTAGTCAAAATAACGAACTTGATGATAAGTTTAAACAGCTAATCAGGCAGATTGAAGCAAAAGGATTTGTTTGGGGCGATGAGGGCTTTATGCCAAGCATGATAGCTGCTTCGTTTGTGCCTTTTAAATTTGATGAAAGCGAGAAAGACGATGATTGAGAGTTTTGGTGGATTGAAGTATTTTGCAAAAGGAAAAAAAGAGAATATAAATGTAGCAAAAGCCCATGAATTTTTAAATGCTTTTAAAAGCAAAGAAAAATTTTTGAATTATTTTAAATTTAGTGATTTGGATTTTACTTATAGTGTAGGATTTGACCGAGCTATAAGTGAGGAAGAATTTGCAAACTTAAATTTTAGGTTTGGAAAACAAATTTTTACAAATTTGCAAAGTCAAAATTTCACAGAATTCGACGCTTTAAATGAAAAAATTTGGCTTTATTTAAATGTAGAACTCATTAAAAATGATTTTGTTAAACCAGAATATTTTGCAAATTCTATAAGAAAAAAAATCACTGGCAAGGAAAATTTAAAACTTGCTCTTGATAGCAAAAATCAAGAGATTATAAAAGATGTCGTTAGACAAATTTTGCGAAATTTGTATGGAGCCACCGAACTTAGAGGTAAAAAGGGGATTTATCAAGAAATTTCGCTAGCAATGGCGTGGTGGCGGTATTATATCGCCAATGAAGTAGCAAAAAATACCAAATTAGAAATCGAGGAAATTTATAAATATTTTACTATTAATACCAGCAATTATAAAGAGCTTGTTATGCGTATGAGTGGAAAATTAACGATAATTGCTGATGAAAATATTAGAAACGCTTTGATTACTTTTTTGCTTTCTGCTGAAAAATTTACAGGCAAAAATCTTGAAGCCGTAATCAAAAAAATCGGTATAGAATCAGCGTGGAGATTAATCGGCGGACTTAGCGTCGATGATAATTTAAAAATCATAAAAGAGTTTGTTAAATGAGACATTATTATTACAAAAAATCACACCAAAATTTACCACATATTGTAAAATTTTCAGGTGGCAGATCAAGCGGATATATGCTTTTTAATATGCTTAAAAATGGTATGTTAAAAAAAGAAAGAGGCGATTTTGTTTTATTTAACAATACATCTGCTGAGCACTCTAAAACTTATGAGTTTGTAATGAAATGCAAAAGGGAGTGCGAGGAGACATACGGCATACCATTTTTTTTAATAGAGTTTCAAACTTTTGAGGATTGTAAGGGTGGGATTTATGATAGATTTGGTGCTTATAGATTGGTAAATGATAAGCCGTTTTCAAAGAAAAATCCTTTTGGGTATAAATTTGGCGGAGAGGTTTTTGAGGAACTGATTTCGTGGAAGGCATTCGTGCCAAATCAAATGAGTAGAATTTGCACACAAAATTTAAAAATGGAAACAAGTAAGCAGTTTATAAGGGATTGGTTTTTTGGCGAGAGTAGCATACCTAGACTTGGGCATTTTGATAGTGTAAGCTTGATAGATAAAGACGCGCTTTACGAAAAACATTTAAAAAACAATGGCTCAGTCCCAAGAGAAATTTATCTATCTAAAAAAGAATTTGTGCTAAATCTACCATTGTGGCGAGAGGAACAGGAATATCAAGACTTTACAAGTGTGGATTTAGGGTATCGAAAAGAGATAAAAGGCTCGGAATATCTTACTTTTATCGGTTTTCGAAGCGATGAGCCGCAACGAATAACCAAGATGAAAGATAGAATAGCAAAAAACGATAAAAAAAGTGCCGAGTATAACGATAACATAAATTTAGAGGAATTCCCGTATCTTAGAGACGGCGTTGAGCATGTATATATGCCGATGATTAAATTTTGCACAACCAAGCAAGATGTTAAGGAATTTTGGGAAAAGCAAAATTTTGATTTAGGGCTTGATTATGACGGAAAATACGGAAATTGTGTATATTGCTTTATGAAAGGGACAAAAAAGTTGCTCGAAATCAAAAGTGCTTCAAAACTAAAAACACCAGAAAATATCGATTGGTGGATAAAAATGGAGCAAAAATACCAAAGAGATTTGAAGGCTGAGGGTAGAAAAACTAAAAAAGACGGAGCAAAATTTGTGAATTTTTTCGGTGAAAGTTCAAAATTATCATACGAAAAGATTAAAAATGGTAGCGATGAGGTTGAGGGTGCTATGGAGCTACCGTGCCATTGCTCGGATTGATGAAATTATTAGTATTTTTAAAACCCTAAATTTTAAAATTTACCAAATGCGCTATTGTGAATATTAAATTTAAGGTCAGTATTTTTGCAAATTTACGCTTCGGAATTTTAAGTTCGTAGATTGCTTCGTCGCTTCGCTTCTCGCAATGACAGCATCGCGCGCACTGCTAATGTGCTATTACGAGAATTTCACGCCAAATTCACGCCCTTATCGCAGGCTCTCAGCCTTGTGAGAGTTTCGTCGCGATAAAGTAGTTAAGCTGAGAATACGAAATATTCCCTAGCTCTGGCTTTAATTCTTTTAGTTTGGCACGGATATCTGTGAGCTGGTCGCCGCTAGCTAGCATTTTGCGAATTTCATCTTTGTATGGGCTTAGCAACTCTTCGCTTGTCGGACCTGCGAATTTCGCCTTTATTTCGGCTAGGTATTTTTCGCCAAACTCGCTTTTGATAAAGTTGCTAATCTGCGAATATGTAAGCTCGCTAAGCTCGGGGTATGCCTCTGCTAAATCGCCACCGATCGAGTAGTAGCTATCGCCGTTTTCGAGTTTGGCTTGGATTTCGTCCTTGTATTTGGCGAGCCTGTCCCTAGTCGATGGCGCGGAAAATTGATTTAGCCTTGTCTCTGATATGAAATGACTAACCTGAGAGTAAGCCACCTCCACGCCTCGCTCTTGCAAAATTTTTGTGATTTGAAGCGGGGTTTTTTCCTTTTTGAGTAGCTCTATGATTTTCATAGTGTGGCCGGCTAAAACCTGCTGTTTAGGGGTATAGACCTCGTTAATTTCTGTCCTTGTTAGGCCCAAGAGCGAAGCCATTGTTTGCACGCTATTATGGAGCGATTCCCATTTCTCGCTATCCAAAAGGCTATAATTTTTAGCAATTCCTAAGAGTTTTAGAGCTTTTCTATAACTTTCTCTGCCTCTGATATTTTCTAAAAATTCAGCGTCTTTGACCATTTGCTCGACTTTTATAACATCTACTGCCATAGGTTGCTCCTTGTGAAAATTTGGCGTTATAATATAATATTAATTCTTAAAAGTCAATAAAAATAGCGAATTTGTAAGTTGATTTTAAGAAAATTTGTAAGTTTATAAATTTACTTTTACCAAATTTTAAGGTTGATAATGTGCATTTTGTAAGTAATTTTCTTAAACAATAAATCTGGCGAAATTTACGCTAAATTTCACTCCTGCACGCAGATTTCGCCGTTAATTAGCCCCTTTATAGTGTGGTATCCCACGACTGCTATCAAAACGCACAAAAGCGCAAACATACCAAGCCCGAGCCTTGCAAACCACACTTCCGCGCTTAAAAAATACGCCTTCATAAAGGCAATGCACCCAGCAGCTGTCGGGAAAGTGAAAGCCCACCATGATAGGAAAAATTTAAGCCCAAAAAAGCTTTTTGCCATGAAAAATATCAAAAGCGTGAAAAATAGCACCAAATTTATCAAAATTTTAGCGAGCATATCAAACTCGCCGCCGATGTTGATATAGCCCAGAAACGCCACAGACGGTGGCGCAATCATTATAAAAAGCGTTGGGACGAATTTTTGTGCGAGCTGGTCGTGAAAAATAATGCGGTAAAAAACAATGCTAAAAAGCACAATCCAAAAGAAAATTCCAATGCTAAAAAAATACCACAGATATTCGCCCTTTTCGCTCGCGGCGATGACTACGATGAGATTGCCTACGATCGGGATAAACCACGCTGGATTGGAGTGGGTGATGAGCATGTTTTTTTGTATCCAAAACGAAATGATATAAAGCGTCAAAAACGCATGAAATATCATCGCTACGCCGTAAAATGCGCTATGAAGTGCGCTAATATCGTTAAATGCGATGGCTAGTAAAAGTAGGCTAATCGAAAATGTGGCAAAAAAACTTAGCTTGATTGGGTGGGTAAATTCTGACTGCACAGCGCGTGGAAATTTGATGATTTTTGCCGTGTAAAACGCCGAAATTAGCGCAAACACACCAAGGGCGAAAAATCGCAAAATTTCAAATATAAAATGTGGCGCACCATACGCCTCACTAATGGCGCGATAAGCGATACTAAGCCCGCCAAGCCCCATTGTAACGGCAAAAAACATAATCGGGAAATTTGAGAGTTTGGAGATATTTTCATTTTTTAGATTCATTTTAGCCTCGATGAATTTCAAATTTTTTTAAAAACGGCGCGAATTCTAGCAAAATTTGGTGCCATAAATTCTTACAATTATAAATTAAAACTGAAATTTATAAAATTTTAAGTTTTATTAAGCGCGAAAAAAGTAAAATAATCGATTTTTAACAAATTCGAGGCAGATCAAGGCGGACAAAATGGAAAATTTTATCAAAATCATAACCGACATAAACTCATTTATCTGGGGGCCATACTTTCTCATAGCCCTTCTTTGCGGAACTGGCGTGTATTTTACAATCAGATTAAAATTCGTTCAAATTTTAAAATTTAAGCTTGCCGGAAATAGACTTTTGGGCGATTTTTCGCTCCATGGCAAAAAGGCGGGCAAACACGGTATGAGCTCGTTTCAGGCGATTTCGACTGCGATTGCGGCGCAGGTTGGCACGGGCAATCTAGTCGGAGCCTCGACTGCGCTTATTATGGGCGGACCTGGGGCGATTTTTTGGATGTGGTTGGCTGCGTTTTTTGGTATGGCGACAAATTTCGCCGAAATCTGTCTAGCTCAAATTTATCGCTCAAAGGATAAAAGTGGTCATATCATAGGCGGTCCTGCGTTTTATATTTCGCGCGGTATTGGTGGGAAATTTGGTAAAATTTTAGCCGTGATTTTTGCCGTAGCGATAATCTTAGCGCTTGGTTGTATGGGAAATATGGTGCAAGCAAACGCCATTTCAGACGGATTTAGCAAGGCTTTTAATATCGACAAGGTCTATATCGGCGAAATTTTGGCTGTGGTTTGCGCGATAATCTTTATCGGCGGTGTCAGGGCGATCGCGCGCGTAGCCGAAAAGGTCGTCCCACTTATGGCGATTTTATACATTTTGGTGGGATTTAGCATAATCTGCGCCAATATCTCCGAGCTTCCTGGCGCTATTTCGCTGATTTTCAAATCAGCTTTTGATCCAAGCGCTGCATGGGGCGGTGCGACGGGGGCGAGTATCGCTATGGCTATGAGATACGGCGTGGCGCGCGGACTATTTAGCAACGAAGCTGGTATGGGCTCTACCCCTCACGCTCACGCCGCTGCCAATGTCGCTCACCCAGTCGATCAAGCCATGCTAGGCATTATGAGCGTTTTTATAGATACATTTATCGTGCTAAATATCACGGTTTTTGTGATACTGACCTCGGGCGTGGTGGAGTTTGGGGCTGATGGCAAGGCTGTATTTAGCGGGATTGCACTCGTGCAAGAGGCGTTTTCGTCGAATTTTTTGGGCAGGGAGCTTGGATATAGCTTTGTGGCGATTTGTCTTTTGTTTTTCGCATTTACCACGATTATGGGCTGGTATTATTTCGCTGAGATAAATATTCGCTATCTGCTTGGACCAAAAGGGGTGAAATTTTTACAGCTTTTGGTTATTGGCTTTGTTTTTATGGGCTCACTGCTTAAAATCGACCTTGTTTGGGAGCTAGCCGATCTTTTTAATGGACTTATGGTGATTCCAAACCTGATTGCGATTTTGCTTTTAAGTGGCATTGTAGTGCGCTTACTGCGGGATTTTGACGCAGGTAAGGCATACAACGCGAGCGATTACATTAAAGGCTAAATTTCAGCGTTAAATAATTAAATTTAGGTAAAATCGTAAGTTATTTTACGATTAGGAATTTTTATGTTTTTACATACTTTTCACCAAAAAAGTATTAAAGAAAAATTAGATTATTTAGCAGATTTGGGGCAAATCGACAAGGCTACATACGATAAAATTTTAAAATTTTACGCCCTTGATAGCGAGGGGCAAATTTCAGCCCTAATCAAAATGCAAAGCGCAACCAATAAAGTTTTATGGAGCGTTAAAAAAATAGATTCTTACAGGATCGAACCAGACGGGGCAATGCGCTATAATGGCGAATTTGTCGATGTCAGGCGCGCTGTTTTAAGTAGCGCGGATATGAAGGCAAAAGATTTTTACGAAAACTCACAAAACAAAGTCGCAAGCCAAGAGCAAAGTAGCAATAAATTTTGGAAAAAATTTGTTATTTGGTCGGTGGTGTGGGCTTTTGTTTTAATTTTTCTTGTATATTTAATCTCAAATTAAAGGATAAAAAATGTGTAAAGATTGCGGATGTTCTATCGCAGGACACACTCACAGCCACACGCACTCTGATGGCGTTACGCACACTCACGAGCATAATCACGCTCATGCTCACTCTCACGGGCATGCGCACGAGCACGAGCATGGCGAAATTCACGGCGACCACGCACACCCTGTGCTAAATGATAAAAAAACCGTTGAAGTAATCACAAAAATTCTCTCTGCAAATGACGCCGAAGCGGCGCATATTAGAGAGCATTTTGACGAGGACGGGATTTTGTGCGTAAATTTAATGAGTAGCCCAGGAAGTGGCAAAACAACGCTACTAGAAGCCACTATCAAAAGCGGAAAATTTAAAATCGGCGTAATCGAGGGCGATTTAGAAACCAACCGCGACGCCGATCGTGTATTGCAAGCAGGTGCGCGCGCTCATCAAATCACCACAGGCCAAGCATGTCATTTAGACGCATTTATGGTGCATGAAGGACTTCATCACCTTGATACCACTGGGCTTGATTTGGTTTTCATAGAAAATGTCGGAAATCTCGTCTGCCCTGCAAGCTACGATGTCGGCGCGCACGCAAATGTCGTGCTTCTAAGCGTAACTGAGGGAAGTGACAAGGTCGCAAAATACCCTGTAATGTTTCGCGCAGCGGATTTGGTCGTGGTAACCAAACACTCGCTAATCGAGCATTTTGATTTTAGCGTCGAAGAGGTGGTTAAAGAGGTGCGAAAACTAAACCCAAAAGCAAGTGTTATTGCGCTTGATAGCAAAACAGGCGAGGGTGTGGATAAGTGGCTAAAATTTTTGGAATTTAAAAAGGAATTTAGATAATGTGCCTTTCAATCCCGTCAAAAGTGATTTCAATAGATGAAAATAATTTTGCGACCGTCGAAACGCTCGGCGTTAGGCGTGGAGTGAGCTTGGATCTCATTTCTGAGCCAGTTAGCGTGGGGGATTTCGTGCTTATTCATGTGGGTTTTGCGATGGAAAAAATCGACACAGCCGTCGCCTTAGAGAGCCTGAAAATTTACGAACAAATCGCCGAAGAGATGAATAGTGGCGAAATTTCGGCAGATGAGGGCGATATGGGGCTAGCGAATTTCAAAGGCTAAATTTTGCGTAGAATCGATAGAGCTTTAAGCGTATCCGAAGCTTACGAAATAATCGATAATGCCGAATATGCCGTGTTTTCATGCGTGAGGGATAATGGAGAAATTTTTTCAATCCCGCTTTCAATCGTGCGTGAAAATGACAGCATTTTTATTCACGGTGCGACAAAAGGAAGCAAAGCTGAACTTTTCACTGGCGGACGCGATGTGAGCATAGTTTGCGTCAGTTTCAACGCTGTACCAAATTTAAACGACGCCGAATTTGAAGCGATAAAAGATAATTCAAAAGAGCTTGGAAATAGGGTTTTTACGACCGAATACAAAAGCGTGGTCGCAAAAACAAAAGCCTATGAAATCACAGACAAAAACGCCAAATTAGAGGCTTTGCGAATTCTTAGCGCTAAATATTGCGCGAAATTTATGGACGCTTTCGAGACAGCGGCTTTGGGTGCGTTAAGTCATACTAAAATTTATGAATTTAAAATTTACGAGATGACAGCGAAAGCGAAAATTTTAAAATAAGGCGCGCGGTGGAAGCAGAAGCACTAATCCAAGAAATCTGGCGCAGGTATCGCGCAAAGCCTGAGTATTTGTGGAAAAGTGCGCCGGGCTTTTGCGTTTTTCGCCACGAAAAAAACAAAAAATGGTTTGCCGTGCTGATGAAGGGCGTGAGCGTAAAAACTCTGGGCGTCGAACCCGGCGCGTTTATGAGCGAAAAAACGCTTGATATTTTAAATTTGAAAATCGAGCCGAATTTGGGCGAAATTTTGCGCGACGGCAAGAGTATCATAGAAGCGTATCACATGAACAAAAAGCATTGGATTAGCGTAATTTTGGGCGTTTGCGACGAGGCGACGACATACGATTTAATCGAAGAAAGTTATAAACTTACAAAGAAGTAAAAATGGATTTGATAAAAGATTTTAGAGATAAAAAGCTGATTTTAGGGCTTTCAGAAGCGATTAAAAAAGCTAGTAAAACACCTATAAATATAATGGAAATTTGTGGCGGTCATACGCACAGCATTATGAAATTTGGTCTGCCAAATTTGGTTGGCGAGAATATAAATTTCGTGCATGGTCCGGGCTGTCCTGTGTGCGTAATGCCTAGAACCCGCATTGATGAAGCAATTGCTCTTGCTTCGCTTGACGGTGTGATTTTTTGCACTTTGGCTGATATGCTACGCGTCCCCGGAAGCACCACGAGCCTGCAAAAACTGCGTGCGGACGGAGCCGACATACGCGCACTTTATAGCCCACTCGATGCCATAAAAATCGCCCTAGAAAACCCGGATAAAAATGTCATTTTCTTTGCGATTGGCTTTGAGACGACCACGCCGATGAGTGCGGTTTTGGTTGATAAAGCGATAAAATTGGGGCTAAAAAATCTATTTTTTCACATAAATCATGTAACCGTCCCAGCCCCTGTGGAAGCCATTTTGCAAGACAAGGAAGCCAAAATCGACGCATTTTTAGGACCTAGCCATGTCAGCGTCATCACAGGAAGCAAAATTTACGAAAATATTGCTACAAAATACAAAAAACCAATCGCTGTAAGCGGATTTGAGCCACTTGACATAATGGCTGGCGTGCTAAATTTGGTAACTCAGTTTGAAAATGGCACACATGAAGTCTATAACGAATACGACCGCGTGGTTAAGGCTGACGGCAACAAAACTGCGTTAAATTTGATAGATAAATATTTTGAAATTTGCGATTTTTCGTGGCGAGGGCTTGGCGAAATCCCAAAAAGCGGTATGAAGCTAAAAGCCGAATTCGCCGAATTTGACGCGAGAGTGAAATTCGCTGAAATTTTGCAAAATTTAGAAAGTAAGGGCGAAAATAGGGCGTGTATTTGTGGCGAGATACTGCGTGGCAAGGCAAAACCTTATGATTGCAAGGTTTTTGGCAAGGTCTGCACCCCGCAAAACCCGATAGGCTCGTGCATGGTTAGTAGTGAAGGCGCATGTGCTGCGTATTTCAAATACGCACGAAATTCATAAATTTTGCGTAAAATTTTACAAAATAAGGATAAATTTTGAAAAAAACGATTTTGCTTAGCCACGGTGGCGGTGGCGAAGAGATGAATAAACTCATCAATGATACGATTTTTAGGGCATTTGATAATGAAATTTTGCGTGAGTGCAACGACAGCGCGATTTTGCCAAATTTCGGTGGTGAGTTAGCTTTTACGACTGATTCGTATGTCGTTACGCCGATATTTTTTAGCGGTGGCGACATCGGTAAAATCGCAGTTTGTGGCACGATAAACGACCTTTGTATGGTTGGAGCTAAACCGCTTTTTATCAGTGTTGGTTTCATCATCGAAGAAGGGCTAGAATTTGCCGAATTTGAGCGAATTTTAGCTTCCATTGCCGAAACCGCCAAGCAGTGTGGCGTAAAAATCGTCTGTGGCGACACCAAGGTCGTCCCGCACGGCAAATGCGACAAGATTTTCATAAACACAAGCGGAATAGGGCAAATTCTAGCACCAAATATCAAAGCAAAAAATATCAAAATCGGCGATAAAATCTTGCTTAGCGGAGATGTCGGCAGACACGGGGCTGTGATACTAGCAGCCAGAGATGAGCTTTCGCTTGAAAGTGAGCTTAAAAGCGACTGCAAACCGCTAAATGGCGTAGTAGGGGAGCTACTAGCAAGTGGCGTGAAAATAAGAGCCATGAGAGATGCCACGCGTGGGGGTTTGAGTGCTGTGCTGAACGAATTTGCCGAGATTTCGGGCAATGAAATTTTGGTTTTTGAAGAAAAAATCGCAGTTTGCGATGAAGTCGTGGGCGTGTGCGAGTTGCTAGGTTTCGAGCCTTACGAACTAGCAAACGAAGGCACTTTTGTCGCAGTCGTTGCTAACGGCGATGAAGCAAAAGCTTTGGAAGTGTTGCGTAAATTTGATAAAAATGCCGAAATCATCGGCGAAGTAACAGGCACGGCAAAATCACAAAATAGGGTGATAATCCAAAATGCGTATGGCTCAGGGCGATTTTTGGAGCTTCCAAAGGGTGAGCTTTTGCCTAGAATTTGCTGAAATTTAAAATTCAGTATCAAGCGATACTGACCGAACAGCAAAAACAAAAGGATAAATTTGGAAAACGAAAATTTAGAAAATAAACCAAATGTCAAAAAATCAAATTTGCGAAATTATGATGAAAATCCGTTGATAATAGTCGATAACACAGAAAAAGTTATTAGAAATTCAATTATTTTGATAATTTGCTTAATTTGTTTAGCTGTAATAAAAGATTTTTTATTTGACGGAAGAATCAATTCAATGCAAATGGCAATGTGCTTTACTTTTGTAATTTTATTTCGTAAAGCAGAAGCTAAACTTTATAAAAATGCAGTGATTTATTTTTATAACGACAAAATTATCAAGGTAGTTGATGATAAAATTTTTGCCGAATTTGAACCAAAATCTATTTTAAAAATCACAAAAACAATCTCTTATTCACTGCCTATTTTTTATCCAACACCAAATGATTTTGCGACAAAATCAGCAGTTGTTGTATTCTTTATAATTTTACCTATTTTAGGGCTTTTTGTGGCTCCGTTACAAACAATAATAATTGCAATTTCAGTATTTTTTATATTGATATTACCCCAGATAATATTTCATTTTGGAAAAAATGTTGAAATTTTACACGATATGATTTTTATTCAAAGCAAAAATGGACTATTTTTTAATTTTTTACTTAGCAGTCAAGATGATTACAACGAGCTAAAAAGTTATTTTAAAATCAAAGCCAATAAAAATTTAGATAATGCAGAAAAGAAAATTTCTGTATGGTTTGATATTTCAGAACAAGACTTAAAAATACAAAAACAATTTATTGATAGGAAATAATATGCACGAAATGTCGATAGTGCAGAGTTTAGTGGAGCTTTGCGAGAAAAATTTAAAATTCAGTATCAAGCGATACTGACCGAACAGCAAAAACAAAAGGATAAATTTGGAAAATAAACAACCACTTTTTGTTATTAACAATAATTTTCAAGTTATAACTAGAAATTTTGGGCTTTTGCTATTTGTGGATTGTGTTTTAGTGTATATTTTTTTATTTTTAAATCCACTGTGGCAAACTAGTAGTGGGAGCGAAATATTGGTTGGTTATTTTCATAATCCAAAATTTTTATTTTTATTTTTCTTTGTAATTTTTGAACATTTCAAAGCGATAATTTATCTCATAAAAAAATTGAAAAAGCCAGAAAAAATATACTTTTACAATGATAAAATTTATGATGATAAAAAGGATATTTATATAAATCTTACTGATATAAAAAGCGTTGAAAAATCAATACGCCCAGTTATTGGAAAAAATTTAAATTTACCAATGTTTATCAAAATTTTTCCGATATTGGTAGCAGTATTTTTAGCGATAATTTCTGAATTTGTAGTTTTTTGGATTAAAATCATATTTGCACTAAATAAAAATAATAAACTATGTTTATATTCTAATTTAGTAATAATATCAAATAAAAATGTGGTTATAAATTGCTATTTATTGAGAAAAAATGACTTTTTTAAAATTGAAAATTTTTTAAAAGAAAAATTAAATTTAGAAATTTCAAATATTAGAAAAACGAACAAATTTTATCTTGTAGGAAAATAAAATGAAAAATAAAAAAATAAAAGAAATAATATATGGATACTCTATCCCGTTTGTATTTGTGATAAATATAATTTGTCCGTTTATTTTGCCAAAAGATGCTGGAAGTGGTGAAACTGGGCTTAAATTTGTAAATTTTATGAAACAATTTTTTTCAAATATAGAATATTATCAAAGTCTTAGCACAATGCCGAATTTCACAGCATTTTTTACTAGTGTATCGTGGGTAATCACAATATTTTGTATGTTTGGCATATTAATGCGAACCGATTATGCTAATAAAATTTTTGAAAATTTTCGATTTTTTTCAAAAAGTATTTTGTTACTTATTGGTATTTTTATGCTTGGTAAAGGTATGTCAGAAGTGACCTATACTGGCAAAATGATTTCTGTGTTTTATAAAAACAAAGAAATATTAATAAATTCTGTCTTTCAACACACATTTATTGGATTTTTACAATCGTCATTTTATTTTGGCGTATTTTGTCTTGTAAATGCGATTAGTTGTGTATTTTATGGTTTTAAAAATTTAAAAAAAGGAATAATATGCACGAAATGTCGATAGTGCAGAGCTTAGTGGAGCTTTGCGAGAAAAATTTAAACGCAAATGGTGGCGGAGAAATCAAAGAAATCGTAGTCAAAGTAGGCAGGCTTAGTGGCGTGGAAGCGCATTATTTGCAGAGTTGCTACGATGTGTTTAGGCAGGGCACGGTCTGCGAAAATGCCGAGCTGAAAATCCATATCCAAGATGTCGTTATAGAGTGCGAAAAGTGCGGATACAACGGCGTTTTAGAGCAAAACAACTTCATCTGCCCAAAATGCGAAAGTAGAAATTTAAAAGTAACCGACGGCGAAGATTTGTATCTAATGCAACTTGTGATTGAGTAGGTGTATTATGGATTTAAACGAATTTGAGAATTGCAAAATTTATATTGATGGCAAATATGGTGATTTTTGGATTATCGAAAAGATGATGCGTTTTATTTTAAGAAGCTTTGAATTTTGAGCGAAGTTAAATTCTGCGCCGAATTTAGAAAATTCACGCAAATTTAAAATTTGTCAAATTTCGGCACAGTATTCCAAACCATGTCAAAACCTAAACCCACGCTAAAAATCCCATTACTCTTCGCTCTCATCATCGCTAGTATTATGTATAAACCCACTAAAATCCAGCTTCTCAGCCATTTTTAAAATTTCTTTAAATTCCAAAAATCTGCCGTTATAATCATAGCAAACATTAATCGCACGCCCTTTTAGCGGCGGGGTTTTGTCATGCACATGGCCGTATAAATGCACCGAGCCATAATGCGCGCCGTTCCACTCCAAAATCGGGTAGTGAAATAGCACGAGCCCCTTTTTCACGCCGGGGGCTTTGAAATATTTATAATCGCAAATTTCGTCGAAATAGCCCTGCAAATCGGCATTTGCGATGATTTGTTTGTCGTGATTGCCCAAAATCAGCCTATGAGAGCCGTTTAGCCGCTCTAAAATACGCGCTGTTTTGGCGCTGTCTTTGTGAAATGAGAGATCGCCTAGATTATATACGATGTCATCATCGCTCACAGTGTCGTTCCACAGGGCGATTAGATACTCGTCCATTTGGGCCACGCTCTTAAAATTTCGGTATTTTGGGCTGTATTTCATAATGTTTTCGTGTCCGAAATGCAAATCGCTGATAAAATAAATTTTACTCATTTTAAACCCTTAAATTCGGTGAAATTTTAAATTTTGTGTGGAAGTGAAATTTTAAAATTTAAGCGCGTATTGTAGCGTAAAATTTGAAAAATAGGCAAATTTTAGGCGATTTCTCGCCTAAAATTTACGGAATTTAGGCTAAATTTTTAGCTTTTAGCACCTCGACTACTTGCTCGGCGATCGCTAACTCTTCGTTTGTAGGGATAATTAGAGTTTTGATTTTTGCCTCGCTCGTGCTTAAATCGCGGTTGATTTTCCTGCGGATATTGTTTTCAGCCTTGTCGATTGCGATACCAAAATGCGCTAGCTTTTTGCAAACTCTCTCGCGCAAGATATTTGCGTTTTCTCCGATACCGCCGGTAAAGACGATAGCGTCGATTTTGCCAAGCACTGCGTAGTATGCGCCTACGAGTTTGACGATTTGATAGACTAGCATATCATAGGCGAGTTTTGCCTTTTCGTCGCCTGCTTCCATCATTTCTTCGACTTTGCGCAAATCGCTAGTGCCACAAACGCCCAAAAGTCCGCTTTTTTTGTTCATTATCGCGTCCATTTCTTGTGCGCCATGACCTGCCACACGCTCCATATACGCGATAATCGCAGGATCTATCGAACCACACCTAGTGCCCATCATAAGGCCTTCGAGTGGAGTCATACCCATTGAAGTATCGACGCATTTGCCATTTTTGATAGCGGTGATACTAGAACCATTTCCAAGGTGAAGCGTAATGCAGTTAAATTTATCATAATCCACGCCTAAAAATTCAGCCGCTGTGCGTGATACATACCAGTGAGAAGTGCCGTGTGCGCCGTATCTGCGGACTTTGTTTTTCTCGTAGAATTCATACGGAAGCGCATACATATATGCTTCTTTCGGCATGCTTTGGTGAAATGTAGTGTCAAAAACAGCCACATTTGGGGTTTTTGACGCGCTCATACATGATTTGATTCCAGCAACTGCTGCTGGGTTATGAAGTGGAGCAAGCGGGCAAAGTTCTTCGATTTTGGCTAGCACATCGTTATCGACAAATGCTGCTTTGTCGAAATAATCAGCGCCTTGGACGATTCTGTGTCCGATACCCTCGATATCGTTGATGTCTTTTAGCGTGCCACTTTCTTTTAGCAAGCGATACATTATCTCAATGCCCTCTTCGTGAGATTTAATCGGCTCTTTGACCTCTTTTTCAAATTCGCCTGCCTCAATTTTGGCTTTTGAATGCTCTGAGCCAATCTCTTCGATGACGCCACTTGCAAGGCAAGTTTTATTATCCATATCTTGGAATTTAAATTTGATTGAACTGCTACCTGAGTTTATGACTAAAATTTCCATTAATTTACTCCTGCTTGAATTGCGCTAATAAGCACTGTATTTACGATATCTTCGACCTTGCAACCCCTGCTTAAATCATTAACTGGTTTTTTAAGACCTTGCAAGATTGGGCCGATTGCCACTGCGCCAGATGTGCGTTGGACTGCTTTGTAGCCGATATTTCCTGCATTTAAATCTGGGAAAACAAAGACATTTGCCTTGCCAGCTACCGCTGAGCCTGGGGCCTTTTTGCTTGCGGTTGTAGAATCGAACGCTGCGTCGAATTGCAATGGTCCATCGACTGCCAAATCAGGGGCTAGTTCGCCAACTAGTTTGGTGGCTTCTTCTACGATTTCTACGCTTGGGCCTGAGCCACTTCCTTTGGTAGAGTAGCTTAGCATGGCTACGCGAGGTTCTAGTCCAAATGCGCGCGCAGTATTTGCCGAGCTAATCGCGATACTTGCAAGGGCGTTTGCGTCTGGGTTTGGCACGACGGCGCAGTCTGCGAAAATCACAATTTGGCTATCTAGGCACATGATAAATGAGCCACTAACCGTGCTAACGCCTGGCATTGTTTTGATTGTTTGTAGTGCTGGGCGGATAGTCTCGGCTGTGGTCGTGCTAGCGCCACTGACCATAGCGTCGGCTTTGCCGCTATACACTAACATTGTGCCGAAAAATGTGCGGTCTTTGACTAGTTTTTGCGCTTTTTCTAGCTCCATGCCTTTGGCTTTGCGAAGCTCGTAAAGGGTGTTTGCAAACTCATCAGAGAATTCGTTGTTTGCTGGGTTTATGATTTTGACGCCGTCTAAATTCAGCCCTAAATTTCCAGCTTTTTCTTTGATTTGCGCTTCATCGCCAAGCAAGACTAAATTTACCGCGCCACTTTTTAGCAAAATTTCGCTAGCACGCAAAATCCTCTCGTCATCGGCCTCTGGTAAGACGACTGATTTTTTGTTTGACGCTGCTTTGGCATAAAGAGTGCTCTCAAATCTCACTGGGGTTAGAATTTCGCATTTTGCGCCTTTTAGCGCCTCGCCTAGGCAATCAGCGCAGACATCTTTTGTGGTGAAGCGTAAAATTTGTGCGCCACATTTTTTGGCGAAATTCTCGGCGATTTTCGCCTTGCTCTCGCTCGTATATAGTCCCACCACAGGCAGAGCCAAATCCTTGCTAAGGCCGAAATTTAGCACCTCATCGAAGCCTTTTGCGCCATAGACGATTACGCATTTTGCGTTTTTTGAGACTGCGTCAAAATTGGCTATTGCCATTTTTGAGATTTGTGCAATCTCGCCTTTTTCTAAAAGCGATATGATTTCGCTCTCGCTCGCCACATCTGGGACGATATTTAGCGCCACAGCGCCGTCAAATTTGGCTGTGACATCGCGCACATCGTCGCCTAAAACAAAAAATGCGTTCATAAGCAATCCTTATAAAAAAATTAAAAAAACACTTGCATTTTATCATATTAAAGTTGGGTTTTGTTTTAAATTTGGCAAATTTGGGCGAAATAAAATTTCATTTTGTTTTTTATTTAAGGACAAATTTATGCAATTTTATAGGGTCAAGTAAGGCAAATTTGATTTTTTCTTACTATTTTTAACAAAACTTTATACAAATTTTCTTTACTAATTTTTGTATTGTATCTAAATTCACTTTCTTTAAGATAAAGATAGAAAAAATCCTTTTTTATACCCTTGAATCTTAGTTAATATATGCTTTGTATAAGCTGTGAAACTCTCAATTTCATTGATTTGGTTTTTACTATTTGCAAATTCATTTTTGCAGTGTTTAATCCTAATTTAGAGATTTTATTTATCTCTAAATCTTAGCAAAAATACTTCAAAATTTCTCTAAATTTAGTTTCCAACATTTTTGAATTTTTCATATATTTGCTGTTTTATTGTTGTCATAGTAACCAAAAGCTCTTTTTATTATGCTTTTGCTTTACTTGACCCAAGAAATTTATATCTTGGTATTTTTTTATAAATAACGATATCAAAAACAGTATCAAAAAATACTTTAATTGATAAAGTGTATCCTTAATTTTGTCATTTAAGACAAAATTTTGTAAAAAAAAGAATATAATACTTATTTTATTTTAAAATCAAAAGGTGAAGTTTATGAAAATAAAATTTTTCTTTGGCTTAAAAATTTTCTTTATTGCTTTTTTTAGTCTATTTTTAAGTTCTTGTGCTAGTGTAAATTTTTTTCAATCAAGCGCTACTAATGCTAAAAGTCATGAAAATTCAGCAGTAAGAAAAGCAGAGATAATTCAGCAGTGTAAAACAAGTCCTACGCCTGAAATTCAAAGAGAGTGTTTTAATGGTGTTCGTGAAAATATAGATGTTTATTTGGCTCAGATAGATAAATGTAGAGCTTTAACAGATAGTGAAAGTCAAAAAGATTGTTTAGCAAGACTGAATGCGATGATAGATGTCAGAAGGAATACTTTTAACAAAGCGTTTTACGAAGAAGATATTCCATACAAAGCACTAACATTGCAAACCGAGTGTGACTTGTTTGGAACTGAGTGCTTAATGGCTGCTTTATTTATGGATAGGACTAAGCTATTGGCTGGCTATAATGATGGAGAAAAAAGTAAAAAAATGGAGGAAATTATCACAAATTATTGGTTAAAAGGTTGTGAAAATGAGAATTTAGATAAAAATTTATGCAAAAAACAAAAAACTTTTTTACAAAGAAAAGATTACTTTTTAAAATACAATCAGCAACTAGAACAGAAATTAATTGCTAAGCTTAAAAAAATGGAACAAGAAAATATTAAAAAAGCTGAACAAGAAAGATTAGCTCTACAAAAAAGAGCGGAAGAACAAAGAGTAATGGAGGCTGATAATCAATGTTTGGCTTTAAATGAAACCAGCGTTGCAGGTGCTGTTGCTGCCAAAGAAACTAGCGAAATGGCTAATTTAATTGGAAATTTATTGGGTGGTAAAGCCGCTGGCAAACAGCTTGTAGGCATAGTTAATTCTTATACTCCATTTACGGCAAAAAGTCCTTCTGATATTAAAGGTATTTGTCAATCAGCTTGCAATTCAAAAAATGGCAAGGCTTGTTTTCTTATAGGAATCGCTTATTTTGATTCCGATATTTCAATTTCTGAAAATTATATAAAAAAAGGTTGCAATTATGGTTATGCGCAATCTTGTTTAAAAGCGGAAGGTTTTTATTATAAAGAAAAAACATATCGCAGAGTTCGTGAAAAAAAAGATAGAGGCAAAACTTGTCGTTATGAATATGGGTATAAAATGGAGTGTTGGGAAAATAGCACTCCTTTTAGCGTTTTTACAGATAATAAAATTAAAGATGTTGGACCTTCTAATTATGTAAAGGGAAGAGCTCTTAACAAGCCACAGGCTATGCAATATCGCAAAAAAGCTCTTGCCTTACTACAAAGAGATTGTAGTAAAGGTGATGGTTATAGTTGTCAACAATATAAAACCATACAAGATTATTCAAATTTAGGTGGATATTAAAAAGCGTCGTAGGGTGACAAATGATGGTCGCCCTATAATGTTAAATTCGCTTTGTTTGACAAAACTCTTTATAGAAATCAAAATTTAAACCGCATTTTGGTAAAATCCAAAAATGCAAATTTTTTAAAATTTTTAAGGTAAATTTAGTGATGAGATACAAAACAAAACAGATAAAAGTGGGCTCTGTTGCTATCGGTGGGGACGCGCCGATTTCGGTGCAGTCGATGACATTTTCAAAGACAAAAGATATAAATGGCACACTTGCGCAAATCAACCGCCTTTATTTTGCGGGGGCTGATTTGGTGCGATGTGCTGTGCTGGATCACGACGACGCAAAAGCTTTGGCAGAGATAAAGAAAAACTCGCCTTTGCCGATAGTCGCGGATATTCATTTTAACTATCGCTTGGCGTTGGAAGTCGCCCAATTCGTCGATGCGATTCGCATAAATCCGGGCAATATCGGCGGAAGTGAGCGCATAAAAGAAGTCGTAAAAGCGTGTAAAGAGCGAAATTTGCCGATTCGCATAGGCGTAAATTCGGGCTCACTCGAAGAGCAGTTTGAAGCCAAATTTGGCAGAACCCCGCAAGGTATGATCCAGAGTGCGCTTTATAATTTCAAATTGCTCGAAGACTTCGATTTTGCCGACATTGCAATCTCTCTAAAAAGCTCCGATGTGCCTCGCACGGTTGAAGCCTACCGCACACTTCGTCCGCTTTGCGAGTATCCGTTTCACTTAGGCGTTACCGAAGCCGGGACGACCTTCCACGCGACGATAAAAAGCGCAATCGCACTCGGAACGCTTTTATTAGAAGGTATCGGCGATACGATGAGAGTTTCGATCACGGGCGAACTCGAAGAAGAAATCAAAGTCGCCAAAGCCATACTCCAAGACGCCGGAGTGCAAAAAAGTGGCATAAATATTATCTCATGTCCTACTTGTGGGCGTTTGCAGAGCGATTTAGTAAGTGCGATTAAAATCGTAGAAGAGCGAACAAAACACATAAAAGCACCTTTAAATATCTCAGTCATGGGCTGCGTGGTAAATGCGCTTGGCGAAGCCAAAGGCGCAGATGTCGCAATCGCCTTTGGCAAGGGAAACGGGCTAGTGATTCGCCATGGCGAAATAGTAGCAAAGCTAAAAGAGAGCGAGTTAGTGGAGAGATTTTTAAGCGAAGTAGAGGACGAAGTGAAGCGCTACGAAGAGCGCTAAATTTTGGCAAATTTAATGAAATTTAATCAAATTTAATCAAATTTAATCAAGGCAAATTTATGGAAGTAGCTGCAAATTTATATGATTTGGATATGGAAAGAGCGATTTTAAGCGCACTCATACAAGACGACGAGGCATACAGCGAAATCGGCGATATGATTGGCGTGGGGGACTTTTATTTCAAGCCACACGCTGATGTTTATGAGGCTATCGCGAAATGCGTGGCGCATGATGAGCCTATCGCGCCTAGTTTTATCAAAAAATGGCTAGAAGGCAGGTATAACGAGCAAATTTTCGCCGAAATTTTAGCCACGAGCGGACTAATCGACGCGCGAAAATACGCAAACGAGCTAAAAGAAAAATCCATAAAACGCGGGCTAAATTCTATCGCGCACAGAACGCCTACTATCGTAAATGAAACCCAAAAAGCCAAAGAAGCCGCCGATAAAATCAGCGCAGAAATCTACAAACTAATCGACGAGGAAAAGCACGGCGGTGTCAAAACCAGCCCCGAAATCATCACTGAAGTCGTCAGCGAGCTACGCAAACAAAAAGAGCAAGCAGGCTCCGAGCTAGTGGGGCTTGACACGGGCTTTACATATCTTAATAAATTCACCAAAGGCTACAAACCGGGCGAGCTTATCATCATCGCTGCGCGCCCAGGTATGGGAAAGACAGCCTTCGTGCTAAACTCCATGCTAAAAACGCTCGAAAAGGGCAAGGGCGTGGTGTTTTTCTCGCTGGAAATGCCAGCCGTGCAGATTATGTATAGAATGCTAAGTATCGGAAGCTCTGTGCCACTAAATTCGATTTTAAGCGCGACGCTAAGCGATGATGATTGGAGCAGGTTTAATGCCGAGTGTGAGCGTATGATGGATTTGCCACTTTTCGTCTATGATAGTGGTCATGTCAATATCCAGCAGGTGCGCACCCAAATGCGCAAACTCAAAGCCGCGCACGAAAATATCGAGCTTTGTGTGGTGGATTATATAGGGCTTATGACAAGCACTAGTAATTTTAGCGAAAGGCATTTGCAAATCGCCGAAATTTCGCGCGGATTAAAGCTGCTTGCGCGCGAGCTAAATATACCGATTATCGCGCTTTCACAGCTTAACCGTGGCGTGGAGCTTAGATCGGATAAACGCCCGCAAATGGCGGATTTGCGCGAGAGTGGGGCAATCGAGCAGGACGCGGATATTATACTTTTTGTTTATCGTGATGAGGTCTATAAAGAAAGGGCGTATCGCGAGAAAAGAGCTGCGCTGGAAATGGCGGGCAAGGATCCGAGCGAAATCGAGGAATTTAAGCGAAATGAGCTAGAAGAAAAGGCCGAAATCATCATCGGTAAAAACCGCTCAGGCGAAGCAGGGCGCACGATAGAGGTCGCATTTCAGGGGCCTTATACGCGTTTTGTGGATTTGGTGAGCTTCGGTGGTGCGCCAATGGAGAGTAGCGAGTTTGAAATGACGCCTGATATGACGCCGGATTTTGCCGAAGCAATGCCAATGGTGGGCGAAATTTCGCTAGAAAATGGGGTAGGTGCGCAAAATACTGCGCCGGAATTTGCGCCAAATTTTGCGTCTCAGGGCGTGGGAGATACTGCGCCAAATTTTGCGCAAGAAAGCGAGAGCGGGGAATTTATCGAAACTGGTGCAGATGAGATTATGCAAAGTGTAGATGTGCCAAGCCAAAGCGTAGATATCGAAAGCTTCGCAATCCCTGATACAAATATGGCAAATGTCCTAAAACAGGGCACATATACGCAAAACCAAAGTCAAGGCGAAGAGCTTTTTGGCGATGAAAATGCGAGCGAAAATGATGAAAACCCTGTGGATATTTAGGGGCAAAATTTAGCTAAATTTTGAAATTTAAGGAATTTGATGTTTGAAAAAATCGGCGAATTTTTAAATTCGCCCAAAATCGCAAAACCATATTTAATCATAGTTTTGGCCTATATGTCGGCTGTGGCGCCACTTTCTACGGATATGTATCTGCCAGCGCTCAAAAATGTCCAAACCAGCTTTGAGACGAGCGAATTTTACACTCAGCTCTCAATCAGCGCGTTTTTTGTGGCATTTGCGCTAGGTCAGCTAATATATGGGCCGCTAAGCGACATTTATGGTCGCAGAAAGCCCTTGCTAGCGGGCGTTGCGCTATTTATCGTGGCGAGTATTTTATGCGCTAATACCCAAAATATCTACGCTTTTATATTTTTTAGATTTGTTCAAGCCCTTGGCGGGTGCGCTGGCGTGGTGATTGCGCGCGCTGTGATAAATGATAAATTTGACACCGCCCAGGGCGCATCGATTTTGGCGCTGATGATGATAGTAGGCTCCATAGCACCTATGCTAGCGCCCACATTTGGGGCATTTATACTAGATTTTGGCGGGTGGAAGTTGATATTTGGCACGCTTTTTGTGCTTGGAATAATTTTGTTTTGGATGATATTTTTAGGGCTTAGGGAGAGCGCGATTATCGACAAGAGCCTAAAACTTGGCTTCAAACCCGTTTTTATAAACTACGCTAGAATTTTGCAAAACCGCAAATTTTTCATTTTTACGCTTTCCTCTGCACTTACAATGGCGGCGATGTTTGCCTATATCACGGGCTCTGCGTTTGTTTTTAAGGAGCATTTTGGGCTAAGCAGCAAGGAATTTGGGCTGATTTTTGGTGTAAATGCGCTGTCAATGACGATTTTTTCGGCGATAAACGCCAAAATCGTGCAAAAAATATCGCCTTTTGTGATTTTGCAATTTGCCTTTTTAGCGATGATTGTGGGGGCTTTGTGCTTGCTTGGGTGCGGGCTTTTGGGGCTTGGATTTTGGGCGTTTGAGGTTTGTCTTTTTTTCACGCTGGGTATGAAAGGTCTCATAATCCCAAATGCCGTGGTGCTTGCCATGGCGCGCTTTAAGGGCAAATCAGGCTCTGCCTCAGCCGTGCTAGGCGCGGTGCAAATGGCGGTAGCTGGGCTAATCGCCGCAATCGTGGGAGCTGCCGGCGCAAATCACCCATTTTCGCTGGCTGTGGTAATGGCGATTTGCATTTTCCTAGGATACGGCGTCTATCTGTGCGCAAATAAAAAATTCACTAAAAATTTAAAGCGCAAATTTGGCTAAATTCGCAGAATTTAAATTTTATGAAATTTTGCCAAAACACTGCGCCAAAATTTCTTTTCCTTTTGAGCCAGTGTTTCAAAATTGCGTTAGCGTGTGAAAAAATGAAATCAAAAATTTGGATAAATTTAACCAAATTTAGGCGAAATTTCGCCTAAATTTAGCCATAAATTTTACTCGCGCACGAAAAATGCGTTTTGAAGTGAGCCACTGGCGATGAAATCGCGCGCCTCGCTCTCGCTTTTAAATCCGCTTAAAAATACCCTATAAATTGGTGCGCCGTCAAGGTCGAACTCGCGCATTACGCTAGGATATCCGTGCAGAGCGTCGTTTTCTCGCGTGAAGCGTGCTGCGCCAGATTGGTTTCTAAACGCTCCGATTTGCACCATAAAATTTCCGCCCACAATCGTCGCATTTGGCGCGCCTTTTTTGATAGTTTGACCATAAAATCCCACGACTTCGAGCTTCACAGGAGCCGTGCCTTTGGCGAAGACGCCTACTTTATTGGCTGCGCTTTTGCTAAGGTCGATTACGCGCCCGCTCACAAATGGTCCGCGGTCGTTTATGCGCACGGTCGCACTTGCGCCAGTGTCGCGGTTGGTGACCTTGACCATGGTGTTCATCGGGTAGGTTTTGTGTGCGGCAGTCATGGCGTTCATATCGTAAATCTCGCCATTGCTTGTCTTTTTGCCGTTAAAGCCAGGCCCATACCAGCTAGCAATGCCACTTTGTGTATCGCCGATACTGACCTGCTCGGGGTAGTAGGTTTTGCCATTTATTTTGTAAGGGCGCATGGTTGCAGGCGAGTTTTTGCCGATTTTAGGGGCTTTTGAGCCTGAACTAGATGACGGATAATTTCTGTGTGATGAAAAACACCCAGCAAAAATTAGCGCGACAAGCGCGCTAAAAATTATTGATTTTTTAAAATGCAAAATTTACTCCGAATTTAAAATTTGAGATCAAACGCCATTGCGACTGTGCGGATTTTTTCGTCAGTTTTAGAGGCAAATGTCGGAGTGGTTTTTTCGATCTGTTCGACCTTGACGATGTGTTCGTGCTGAGGCTTAAATTTCGCAAAACTTAGCTTTGGACGATTTTTGATAAGGTTTGGTTCATACGCCTGAAAATCGCCTCTGCTTAGGACAAATTCTGTATATTTGCTCTCTGGGATATAGAAAAAATACTTGCCGTTGCTAGGCGATACGCCGTTTGTAATGTGTGCATTGTAGCTATTCATTTGGGTTTGCGAAATGCCGATTTGTTTGGCGATCGCGCTTAGCTTCGTGCCTGGGGCTACGGCAATGCGTTTTAGCGCCCACGGCTCGTTTTCGAATCTTAGCACCTTTTGCATACTATCGCTTTGGGCGATGTAGGCGAATTTGATAATGCGTTTGATGAAATTTTTGGTCTCTTTTGGCACTGCATTGCTAGAAAGTAGGGTGCCTAAATCATCGTTTCCAGCCGCTTTTATGGCTCTGTTCATACAGCCTTCGCCACAATTATACGCCATTAGAGCAGTGTACCATTTGCCGAAATTTTGTCTTAAATGCAAAATATACGAAAACGCGGCGTCCGTCGAGGCTGCGGGATCTCTGCGCTCATCTACATGCGTATCTATGCGCAGGCCGAAATTTTTGGCAGTTGTAGGCATGAGTTGCCACATACCGCCTGCTTTGGCGTGCGAAGTAACGGTGTTTTTGAGGTGAGATTCTACCATAGCAAGGTAGAGCAAAAACTCAGGCGCTTCAATGCTTTCGATTTCGGTTTTTACCAAAAATGCATTGTGAGCTTGTGAAGTGATGATGTCTTTGAATAATTTTTTATCCGAAGAATCGATAGAGCGGTAAATGTCAGCGACGACTTTTTGGCTTGAAAGGTTGTTTTCTATGCCAAATTCGTTCATAATGTAGTCGTGATTTACCCGTGAAATTTTTGACTGGCTAGCGTGCGCAAAACCTGCGAAAATTAGCATCAAAAAAATGATTTTAATGACTCTCATTAATCTCCTTTAATTTGATTTGCAAAAAGTCTGTAAGCATTTTGCGTAGTGATACTTTTAATCAATTCTACATCTTTATCCAAAATTTCGGCTATCTTATCCACGACAAGGCTCGTGAAGGCTGGCTCGTTGCGCTCGCCTCTGTGAGGGTGCGGGGTAAGATATGGCGCGTCTGTTTCTACGACGATTTTATCAAGTGGAAGTTTTGGTAAAATTTCGACTAAATTTTTTGCGTTTTTAAATGTCAAAACACCGCCGATTCCAAAATAAAATCCAAATTCGCTTAAATTTGCGAGTAGTGGGCTTGCATTGTAGCAGTGCAAAACACCACCATTTAGCCCGTTTGCATGAGTTTTTAAAATTTGATAAGCGTCTTCGTTTGCATCTCTAATATGCACGATTAGTGGTAAATTTAGCTCTTTGGCAAGCTCAATTTGTGCCAAAAAAATCTCTTTTTGGCGTGCTTTTTCGCTAGATTTTTCCTCGTCGCTAAGACCATTTAAGCGGTAATAATCCAAACCGCACTCGCCCACACCCACGCATTTTGAGTCGTTTGCGAACTCTTTTAGCGTATTAATGTCAAATTCATCTATTTCATAAGGATGCACGCCCACAGCGAAGAATACATTTGTATAAGTGTGAGAAATCTCCCTAGCGCGCGCTAAATCCGACATACTAGCACCAGGGATGACGATAGTGCCGACATCGTGCTCACTTGCTCTTTGAACTACGGCGTCAAGGTCGCTAAAATAGCTACTATCGTCTAAATGGCAATGTGTATCAATAATCATAAAACTCACTTAAAAATTTATAAACAAAACATTTTACGCCAAAATAGCCAAATTAAAATTAAACAAAGATTAAATATACCAAATCAGTTTCATTTTTTGCTTAAATTTAGCTAATTTTTTAGTTTTTTGGCGAATTCTAATGCTTCCTTGCTTATCGTCTCTCCGCTAATCATTCTGGCTAGTTCTGTGATTTTTTCGCTTTCATTTAGCAGTTTTACGCTCGAAATTTCGCCATTTTTGGTGATTAAAAAGTGCGAGTGAGCTTTGGAGCTGAGTTGTGGCTGGTGCGAGATAGCGAAAATTTGGTAGTATTTCGAGATTTTTTCTAGCACGGTTGCGATACTCATCGCCTCTTTTCCGCTCAAATTCGAATCAATCTCATCGAGGATTAAAATCCCGCTTCCTTGGTTTGTAATCTCCAAATTTGCCCCGATGAAGGCGAGGCGCAGGCGGTTTGTCTCACCTGAGCTTAAATTTTTAAATTCGGTATTATTTAGCATTACGCGCACTTCGTCGCTGCCGTTTGCTTCCAAGCTCTGCTCTGAAAAATCCAGCCTCACGCTAGGCATATACAAATCGTCCAAATAGCGATTTATCAGGCTTTCTAGCGCGTTTTTACTTGCTTTTCGTTTTGCGCTGATAAGAGTAGCTAAATTTGAAATTTCCAAATTTAGCGCGTCAAATTTCGCGTTTAAATCCCTTTTTTCGAAGCTGATTTGTTCGTAGTGCGCAAGCTCTGCCCTTCGCCTTTCAAGCGTGTCAAGCGCGCCGGCAATGTCGCCGTAGCGTTTGTTTAAGCCTGAAAGCGCTTCTAGCCTGTTTAATACTGCCTCGATATCGATTTCACCTAGTTCGTCTAGGTTTAAGCTTTCCATTTTTACGCGCAGTTCGTTCATCGCGTCCTCGAAAAATGCGCTATCCATTTCGCTTAGATTTAGCACTTCTATCACACTTCGCTCAAATTCGAAAATCCCTTCGGCTCTCGCCCAAAGTTCTTCGATTTTATCCTTTTTGCTAAGCTTTTTTTTGACTACTAAAAGCTCTTCGTATTCGCCGATTTTAGGCGAAATTTGCTCGATTTTTTCGATTTCAAATTTGGCAAATTCTTTAAGTTCTTCGATTTTGTTTTCTTCTTCTTCGATTTTTCTAAGCTCTTTTTGCACTCTTAAAAATTCGCTAAATTTAGCCCTAAAATTCGCCAAATTTGCGCCATGAGTGCTATCATTTTTGCAAATCATAAAATCAAGCAACTCCAAAAGCGAGGCAGAGTTTATCTCATCGGCATTTTTTGCGCCTAGAAATTTCACATATTCGCCCGCGATTTTGGTTAAATTTTTCTTTGAAATTAGTTGCGAGTTTATGAAATACCGCACGGATTTATCCCGCAAAATGCGGAAATTATTCGGCGTTTCGTTTTCTATGCCAAACTCATCAAGCCCAAATTCGTGGCTAATGTCAGCTTCTATGATCTTTGCTTCTGCCTCTTTTAGCCCAAACACAGCCAAAATAGCGTTCATTAGCACAGATTTTCCAGCACCGCTCACACCGGTAAATACACTTAGTCCTGGGGCGAAATTTAGCTCGATTTCGTTGAAGCTAAGGTGATTTTTGATATACACTCTCTCTAACATCCAGCATGTCCCCAGCGCAATTTTTCCTTCAAAACCGCGAAATAATCGTATGAGCTAGCGCGGATTATTTGGGATTTGTGTTTTGAAATTTTTACTTCCACGCTTTTGAATTCGTCCATATTGTAAAAATTTTGCCCGTCGATGACTACGCAAAGCTCGGAATTTCCGCTATTTTTGAAGCCTAGTTTGTATCTTTTTGGCAAAATTAGCGGGCGTTGGGTCAGGCTGTGTGAGCAAATCGGCGTTATAGCGAAAACTTCGCAAAGCGGGTAGATTATCGCACCATTTGCGCTCATATTATACGCTGTCGAGCCCGCTGGCGAGCTGATTATGACGCCGTCTCCATAGTATGTGTTGAAGTGCGTATCGTCCAAAAACGCGTCGATTTTCGCCATTGACGAGATATGAGAGCGCGTGATAACCATATCGTTAAATGCGCTGATTTCGAGCTTCTCGCCGTTTTTGCGCTCCAAGCTTACGCTCAAAACTGGTAGCTTATCTAGCCTAAATTTCCCAGCCATAAATTCGCGCCAAAATGCGTTAAATTCGCTATTTTTAATGTCTGTTAGAAAGCCTAGCGTGCCAGCATTTACACCTATTATATATGCGCCTTTTTTTAGCACGCTTCTAGCTACGCCAATTAGCGTGCCGTCCCCTCCAAGGCTGATTAAAACTTTGGTGCGAGATAAAATCTCATCTATGCTAAATCCAGTTTTGCCAAAATACTGTGCGCAGGTTTTTTCGCATAAAATTTCAATGCCCCCCAAGCGCAAAATTTTAGAAATTTCCTCCATAATAGGCAAAATTCCCGCCTCTGTTTTGGCGATGATTCCGACAAATTTTAAATTTTTTTGTAATGCGATTAAATTTTCCATGGCGCGATTTTATAAAAAATTAGCTTTGTAAAAGCAAAATTTAACTATAATCATTGGTTTTAATTATTTTTTTTAAGGAGAACACATTGCGAAGTCATTATTGCACCGATCTAAGCAAAGCAAATATCGGCGAAAATGTTAGCGTTTGTGGTTGGGTGAATTCATACCGCGACCATGGTGGCGTTATTTTCATCGATTTGCGCGATAGAAGCGGACTTTTACAGCTAGTATGCGATCCAAAAGATAGCAAAAGCGCTTACGAAATAGCAAACGATGTCAGAAACGAATATGTTTTGCGCGCAAACGGAAAAGTGCGCGCCAGAGGCGAGGGTTTGGAAAATCCAAATTTAAAAACCGGAGAGATTGAAATCGTAGTCGATGAGCTAATCATCGAAAATCCGAGCCGTGCGCTACCATTTGTCATCGGAGATGAGAGCGTAAATGAGGAAATTCGCCTAAAATACAGATTTTTGGATTTAAGGACGAGCGATAAATTTGAGCGCTTTGCAATGCGTTCAAAAGCGGCCATTGCAGCACGAAATGCGCTTGATAGACTTGGTTTTGTCGAGGTTGAAACCCCTGTGCTAACTCGCGCTACGCCAGAGGGTGCGAGGGATTATTTGGTGCCTAGTCGCGTTTATCCGGGTAGCTTTTATGCGCTTCCGCAAAGCCCACAGCTTTTTAAACAGCTTTTAATGTGCTCTGGATTTGATAGATATTTCCAAGTGGCAAAATGCTTCCGCGATGAGGATTTGCGCGCAGATCGTCAGCCAGAATTTACCCAAATAGATGTCGAGATGAGCTTTTGCAATCAAAACGATGTAATGAAGGTCGCTGAGACATTTTTAAAAGATATTTTTGCCTCTTGCGGACACGATATTCCTACGCCATTTCGCGTAATGGAGTATAAAGACGCTATGGAGAATTACGGTAGCGATAAACCAGATCTTCGCTTTGGTATGCCATTTATCGATGTGGCTGATATTTTCGCGCGTTCAAACAATGAAATTTTCGCTAATATTGCAAAAGAGACTAAGAAAAACCGCGTAAAAGCCCTTGTTGTCGAGGGTGGAGATTTGAAATTTAGCAAACGCCAAATGCAAAGATTTGAAGAATATGTGCGTAAATTTGGCGCACAAGGCCTAGCATTTATCCAAGTCAAAGAAGATGGCCTTAAAGGACCTTTGGTTAAATTTTTCGATGAAGCAGATGTGGCCAAGCTAGTCAAACGCTGTAACCTAAAAGTCGGCGATGTCGTATTTTTCGGCGCTGGAAAGAAAAAAATCGTGCTTGATTATATGGGTAGATTTAGACTTTTCCTTGCAAACGAGCTTGGCATTATCGACGAGAACAAACTCGAATTTTTGTGGGTTGTAAATTTCCCAATGTTCGAGCAAAACGACGACGGAAGCTACTCGGCTATGCACCACCCATTTACTATGCCAAACAATGTCGATGAGCCAGATATGGAAGAAATCACCTCTATCGCTTACGATGTCGTGCTAAACGGCGTCGAGCTTGGTGGCGGAAGTATCAGAATCCACAAAGCCGATATCCAAGAAAAGGTTTTCAAACTACTTAAAATCGAGCCAGACGAGCAAAGAGAAAAATTTGGCTTCTTGCTTGACGCGCTTAGCTTTGGTGCGCCACCACACGGCGGTATCGCGATTGGTTTTGATAGACTTATGATGCTAGTAACCAAATCAAGCAGCATTAGAGATGTCATCGCCTTCCCTAAAACTCAAAGAGCGCAATGCCCTATGACAAAGGCTCCAAGCGAGGTTAGTAGCGAACAGCTCCAAGAATTAGGACTTAGAATAAATTTAAAGGATAAAAAATGAAAAATCTATTTTTAATCATCGGCGCACCGGGCAGCGGCAAAACCACAGACGCTAGCTTGATCGCGCAAAACAACGAGAGTATCGCTCACTACTCTACTGGCGATTTGCTTCGCGCAGAGGTAGCAAGCGGTAGCGAACTAGGCAAAACAATCGACAGCTTTATCTCAGCTGGAAATTTAGTCCCGCTTGAAGTGGTTGTAGGCACGATAACTTCTGCGATTAAAAGCTCGCCAAAAGATTTTATCATCATCGATGGCTACCCAAGAAGCGTGGAGCAAATGACAAAACTCGACGAAGTTTTAAAAAGCGACGATGAGATCGAGCTTAGCGCAGTAATCGAAGTTGCAGTTAGCGAAAACACAGCCAAAGAGCGCGTTTTGGGTCGTGCAAGGGGAGCTGATGATAACGAGCAAGTCTTTTATAACCGCATGAAAGTCTTCAACGAGCCAATCGGCGCAATCCGCGAATTTTACGGCAAAAAAGAGATTTTTTACTCAGTTGATGGCGAACGCACAATCGAAGAAATCGTCGAAGATATCAACGATATAATCGCGAAAAAAATCATCGGCTAATGAGTGAAATTTAGGGAATTCCTGTGAAATTTAGCCCCAAATTTGGCATGAAATTTTGCCTTAGAATTTGCGCTGTTTTTGCTGTTTTGGTTTTTTGCGCTGGTTGCGAAGCCAAAAAATCCGTGAGCGTGGCAGGAAACAGCGGTGGCGGCGGAGTTTTCACGGGATTTTCCATAAATGCGTGGTAAATTTACAAATTTAATAAAAAGGATAAAAAATGGATATTTCTAAAATCAAAGTAGGTTCAAACCCTGATAAAATCAACGCTGTAATCGAAATCCCTTACGGCTCAAATATCAAATATGAAATCGACAAAGAAAGCGGTGCAGTGTGTGTCGATCGCGTAATGTATTCGGCGATGTTTTACCCTGCAAACTACGGCTTCGTGCCAAATACATTAGCAGATGACGGCGATCCAGCGGACATTTTGGTGCTAAATGAATACCCACTTCAAGCAGGCTCAGTTATCCCATGCCGCTTAATCGGCGTTTTGGTTATGGAAGATGAGAGCGGAATGGATGAAAAACTCCTAGCCGTGCCGGTTAGCAAAATCGACCCTAGATATGACAATATCAAATCGCTAAACGATTTGCCAAAAATCACGCTTGATAGAATCAAAAATTTCTTTGAAACTTACAAGGCATTAGAGCCGGGCAAATGGGTGAAAGTCAAGGATTTCGAGGACGCTAGCAAGGCTGAGGCAATCCTATCTCGCGCAATCGCAAACTACAAATAATAATTTCGCCCAAATTTCGGGCGAAATTTCACTTCCGCTATGATTTACCTAGCCCAGACAGACACCACAGCCGGATTTTTAAGCAAGGACTTTACGCAGATTAACCGCGCGAAAATGCGCCCCAAAAACACTCCTTGCGTGCTAACCACGGCGAATTTAAACGAGCTAAAAACCTTAGCGCGCGTGCCAGAAAAATTTAAAAATCTCGTGCGAAGGGCGAAAAAATCGACCTTCATCTACCCAAATCAAATTTCACTTCGCTATGTGCAAGGCTGTGAGCATGCGAAATTTCTGCGACAATTTGGCGCGATGTATTCGAGCTCGGCGAATTTACACGGCGAGAAATTCGACGAAGAGTATGCGCGTGATATTGCAGATATCATCGTAGATGAAAAATTTAGCGAGCATGCCCCCTCGAAAATGTATAAAATTTCAAATTTTAAAATTAAAAAAATTCGTTAAATTTAGATTTAATTCAAATATTGTAAAATCACACAAAAAATTTCTTAAAAGGAGCGAATTATGGTAAAAAAATTTCTAATCCTTAGCGCAGTTTGCGCATTTGCTTTCGCAAAGGGCGGTTTTGTCGGAGGCGATGGCAGCAGCAAGGGCGAGTTCATCGAATACGGCGCTAAATCATACCGCGTAGTTAGTGTCAAAGAGGCGAAAGATTTGCGCGATGATACGAAGGTAACCCTAGTGGGAAATATCAAAAAACGCCTAAATAACGACGATAAATATCTATTCGTGGATAAAAGTGGCGCCTCTATCACCGTCGATATCGACGATGATGACTGGAACGGCCTAGTCGTGAGCCCTGATACCAAAATCCGCATAGTCGGCGAGGTGGATAAGGATTTAGTCGGCGTAGAAATCGATGTCGATGATGTCTTGCCTGTGAAATAATTTTGCGTAAAATTTAGCGCAAAATTTTGCGAAATTTACTTGAAATTCCACGCTGCCGCAAGCCCGAAATACTGCCTCGCTTGCGGTAGCGTTTTTGAATTTCGCTAAATTTGATAAAATTCCCAAATTTAGCCGTATTCTTTAATCAAAATTTAAAAAAATAAGCCAAAATTTAATGAAATTTAAATACAATGCCTTGAAATTTTATATTTTAAGGGAAATGATGAAACTTCTACCAAATCGTTGCGGGGGGGGGGCGAACTAAAAGCCACAGCCTGTCTTTGGGCTACTTCGCAAGTATCAGCAAAACGCAAATTTTATCAAATTTCCAAATTTTACAATCCAGTAATAAATTTAATCACAAATTTCACAATACAACCATTTTTTATCGGAGGTGAAAAATCTCAAATTTTACAAATTCACAGGTTTTTAAAATTTAGTTTTTTGCCAAATTTTGGCGAATTTTACCGATTTAGCAAATTCAAAGCATTTTTAATAAAGGGGATAATATGAAAAATCCACTCAAATTTAGCGTTGTGGCAGCTGTCGCTTTAACAAGCGTGGTGCCAAATTTAGCACTTGGTGCAGAAAATGATTATGACATTTTTTGGAGCAATACAAAAGATAAAATTGTTTATACTAATAACTTGGGACCTGAAACAGAAATCGAAAAAAGATTTGGTGATAAAGAGCTAAAAGCTCATAGCGGCAACAATGTAAGGATAAATTTAAACAATTCGTCTGGTTTGGTTTCGTTTGATAACTATATCTTTGGCGGGTATAGGCTAGAAGCTTTAAATCTACCAGAAGATGCTAGTAATAACACGGTTACTCTAACTAGTGGTCAAGTTCAAGGCGGTATCATAGGCGGACTTAGCGCAGGTGTTGAAAATGCTTTTGCGTGTGCTTTTAATAATAACTGCGTATTTACAGGCAATGCAAACGGCAATACAGTTATCATTAATGGCGACGCAACAAATTATGCAACAAATTATGCTATCGGCGGTATTGGTTTAGCATTTGCTAATAACAATCGGGTATTTATTAATAGCGGGATTGTAGAAAAAGATGTTATAGGCGGTATGACTGCTCAAACAGCAGCCACAGGAAATCGTGTGTATTTCTACGGCGGAGAAGTTAAGGGAGATATTTACGGCGGAGTCGGCGTTAGCATAGATCCTAATGCGATTAGCACTATGGTAGGCAGCGGCTTTGACCCAAGTGGTCTAACATTTGTTAAAGTAGCAGGTAGCGGGCAAAATTTTACAGCAGGCAACACTCTATATCTAGGTTCTGATAAAACTACTGCGATAGCGATGAATAAGCTAAAAGCAAAAAATATCTATAATTTTGAAAACATACAGTTTGTTTTAAAAGGTGGCAATATCAATAAAGACGATGTGGCTCTAACTTTAACAGACACTCGCAAGACCGATTTAAGTAATTCAAATGTAGAAGTTTATTTTACCGATGCTACAAATCTAAGTGCTAACTACCCTATACACCTAATCAAAACAACAGGAGAACTAACTGCTCCAAAATCAGGTAGCATCCAAAATGCCGACAAGTGGGTCAATATAGCAAATTTACTTAATATAGTAGGTAGTATAGGCGTAAGCACTGATAAGAAATTCTTAGATTTAAGCTTCACAGGCAATGCTGTTGTGCTTCCTAAGGATAAGATATTTAATATAATAGCGCAAAATAAATACACTCGCAAAATGGCAGATGAGACGGATAAAGAATTTACTCTAAACGGCTCTTTTGACAATGAAGAGCTAACAGCGCCAGACGGAAGCGTTTCTTATGGTTCAAATGTCGTAAATGTTGATTTTACGGGCGACTCATTTGGTCATAGAAATATTTACGGTGGCAAAGCAGATGGTGGTCAATTAATAAAAAACAATACTGTAAATTTAAAAAATGGAATATTTTTTGGCGTTACTGATATTTATGGCGGATATGCTTTAAGCGACGACGCTTATATTAATAAGATAAATATCACAGGCGGTAGCAAATCTGACCTAGGCGGAGGAATTTATGGCGGTTATAGTTATAGTGGAAATACCAAAGAAAACACAGCAAATATAAACGGCGGAAAATTTTCCGATATTTCCATCTATGGTGGATACGCTGAAAAAGGTAGTTCATCTCTTAATGTGATAGAGATGAAAAGCGGAGAAGTAGGAAGTCTCATCGGCGGGCGTTCAGCATCATCTAATGTGTTGAAAAACGATGTATATCTATCAGGCGGAACGGTAACGGGCGATGTCATAGGTGGCTCAGGTCTAAGTGGTAGCGTTATAGATAACAATACCGTAACTATCGAAGGCGGAACCGTAAAAGGAGATGTCTATGGTGCATACCATGGAAATTGGCAAAAGGATTATACTGTCAAAAACAACACCATAAACTACACAGGCGGTGAAATACAAGGCTCTATCTATGCTCATAAAGGTGCTAACACTAGCTCAAATAATACTTTAAACATAGGCAAAAACCCGTCAAATCCACTCACACTAGGAAGAACGCTAAAAGCTTACAATATCTACAACTTTGATAACCTAAATTTCTACTTGCCAAGCGATATAGCTGATAAAGCAATCGCTTTAAAACTATCTGACACAGGCGAGACTGATTTAAGTAAGACAACTGTAAATGCGTATCTAAATAGTGCTTCAAATTTAAATGCTAACAGCGTAGTTCATCTAATACAAACAGCTGGAACACTTACTGCACCTGCAAACAACGACGCAGAGCAAACAAAAGTAAATATAGCAGGTTTATTAGATGTCAAAGGCTATGTAAAACTAGCAGAAGATAAGAAGAATTTGGATTTGTATTTTAAAGCACCGACACCGACTGCGACTTGGAAATCTAAGGATAAAATCTTTAATATCACAGCACCTGATAAATTCACGCGCACTATGGTAGATAGTAATGGCAACGAAAAAGAGCAAGAATTTGCTATCACAGGTTGGTTTGATAATAGCGAACTAAAAACTATCACAGACGCTACTAATAGCAATGGCACAGAGGGAACTTTTGCTAACTCATTTAGCGGAAATATCGTAAATGTAGATTTAGGTTCAGGCGGGATAGAAGAAATTTATGGTGGCATAGGAGGCACTGGTCAAAATGTTAGCGGTAATACCATAAATTTCAATAGCGGAACATTTGAAGAGATGGTAGGTGGCGATAGTTCTGACGGCGAAGCTAGCGGTAATAAAGTTATCATGAATGGCGGTGGGGATGCAATGCTAAGCAATGTCTATGGCGGTAGATCTTCCACAGGAAAAGTTAGCGGTAATAAAGTCTTTATCAACGGCGGACAGATGGATGATGTTTATGGCGGCAAATCTTATTCCGCAGGAAAAGTTAGCGGTAATGAAGTTGTCATAAATGATGGCTATATTCATACCGGTATTTATGGTGGTACTAGTTGGGGCAATGGTGAAGTAAGTGATAATACAGTAACACTCCTAGGCGGAGATTTATCACATGCTACCATAAAGGGTTTTGAAAATGGCTCTACTGCAAGTAAAAATAACACCCTAAACATAGGCTCATCAACCCAAAAACTAGCAAATTCGCTAAGTGCTAAAAATATCTACAACTTTGAAAATCTAAATTTCTATCTAAAAGATAGTTTAGCAAATGATTTTGTTGCTTTAAAATTATCTGATGCACCACAAACCGACCTTACAAAAACAAATATAACCGTAGATAACCTTAGCTCATACATTGACGGCACGGGAAATAAATACTATTTGCTAAAAAGCTATGGCGAAATAAGCGTAGATAGCACATGGCTAAGTGGCACACGGACTTATGACAATGTCTTTAATGTAATTTCAAAGACTGAATATAATGTCGCCAAAGGCGGAATTTTCCAAAGTAGCGACAAAAAAGACTTGTATATTACTAGCACGACTGACTCAACCGAATCTATCACAGGCGATACTTTTGGCGACAACGAAGCAGGTATAGCTGACGGCATAACCGTAAATTTAACAAAGGGCGCTGACTATGGGGATTTAAAACTAAATCTATCTAAACAAACTACAATCAATCTAGCTAATGCTAAAAATGTAGGAGAGATAAATGCCGCAAGTAGTGTTGTAAGTATAACTAACTCTACACTAAATGGTAGCACAAGTGTAAAAAGCCTAAATTTATCAGGCGATATTACTGCCGGTAATGACATCTTAACCGTAAATAACATAGTGCTAAATCAAGCAGATCTAACACTAAATGGCGGTTTAAGATCAACTAACGGAAGCATTATTTTTGGCGATTCAAAAGCAACTATAACGGGAGATATAGAAGCAAACAAGGTAAGCTTTTTTAGTGGTTCAAATTTAAATACAATCACAGCAAATGATATAAAAGCAAAAGAAATAGAATTTTATCTATCAAATTCAGTTAAATATGATAGCACAGCTCTAAAACTAACCACAACAGGAAATACTGATTTAAGCTCTACAAAGGTAAGTGCGTTTTTAGCTGATGCTAGTGGTTTAAGCGGAACAGGCGTAATACACCTAATCCAAACAGCAGGAAAGCTTACTGCTCCAAGCACAACCGATGTAAGCGGAGTTGATGTAAATGTAGGAAATTTGATTAATGTCAAAGCAAATATAGAACTTGATGCAAACCAAAAGAATTTAGACCTTAAATTTAACGGCGACCCTGATAATAGCGGTGGTGGCTCAACTGGCGGTTTAGGCACAGGCGGTTCAGGTTCTGGTGGTGCTAAGGCTAATGAAAACTCAAAACAGCTATTAGAGACAAATTTAGCAGGCCTAATCGCAGTGGGCGAGGCCGGTAGCATGCTGGGTTCGAATTTGGATTCTATCGTAAATTTGGCCGCAAATGGTGGCGAGAGCGGTAGCGATGCTGTCGTCTATGCCGTTTCAAGCGGAAATGACAAAAAATACAAAACAGGCTCGCATGTCGAAAGCAAGGGATTTAGCGTCAATGTCGGCGTAGCTGGCACACACAGCCTAAGCGGTGCAGACTTGACCACTGGTGCATTTATCGAGTATGGCAGGGCAAGCTTTGAAACTCACCTAGACAACGGCTTAGTAGGCAAGGGCGATACCGAGCTAATAGGCGGTGGCGTGTTTGCCAAATACCAAAGCGTGGCTGGATACTACACCGAGGGAAGCCTTCGCGTAGGCAAGCTAAAAACCGAAGCCGACAAGGGTCTATACGACGAATACGAAATTTCTAGCTCGTATTATGGCGCGCACTTTGGCGTGGGCAAGGTTTTTGCGCTAGGTGCCTCAAACGACCTTGATATCTATGCCAAATACTTCTACTCTCATACCGAGGGCGATGAAATCACGCTAAAAGGCGTAAATGTGGCGTTTGACGCTATGAGTTCGCATAAAGTGAAATTTGGCGTCAAAGACACTATGAAATTTAGCGAAACTAGCGCAGTTTATGCAGGTCTAGCATATCAGCATGAATTTGACGGCGACGCTACTGGGCGAGTTAGCGTGCTAAATCAAAGCGCAAGTATCGCAAGCCCAAGCCTAAAAGGTGCAAGCGGAATCGCTGAGGTAGGCTACACTTACGACAGCGGTGCGCTTAAATTTGACATTGGCGCGAAAGGTTATGCTGGCAAAGAGCGCGGATATAGCGGAAATGTCGGATTGACATTTAGGTTTTAAATTTGAAATTTAATGGTTAAATTTCATAAAATTTAGCCAGCAAGGGAATTTGGCAAATTTGCTAAATTCCCTTTTTATTTGCCAAAATTTGGCTCGTAGCTCAAAATTTCACAAATCTTTATCATTTTATTACCAAATAGCGTTAAAATTTCCCCAATCGCTTTGGCGAAATTTTTAATGGAGGCTAAAATGCTAAGATACGCCATAATCTTCCTAATCATCGCAATCGTGGCTGGAATTTTCGGCTTTGGCGGGATCGCTGGCACAAGCGCAGGTATTGCGAAAATCCTGTTTTTTGTCTTTCTTGTGCTTTTTGCGATTTCATTTATTTTTAAGCTCATCAAACGCTAATTTACGAAGCCTTTGCGCTTCGTAAATTTGGCGTGTAACTTAAAATTTATCCTTACTTCGCTACAATCACGCATTAAATTTCAAAGGTTAATCATGCAAAGTCTAGCGCTAAAATTTCGTCCCAAAAGCTTAAATGAAATTCTAGGTCAGAAAAAAATCGTGGAGCTTTTTAAAAAATTTATCGCCTCTGGCAAAATTCCGCATAGTATATTTTTCGGCGCGGCAGGGTGTGGTAAAACCACTATGGCGCGCGTGCTCGCAAGCGAGCTGAACTACGATTTTTACGAGCTTGACGCCACGAGCCTAAAAGTCGAAGATATCCGCAAAATCCTATCTACGCACTCTGGCGTGCTAGCCAAACCGCTGATTTTCATCGACGAAATTCACCGCCTAAGCAAAACCCAGCAAGAGGTCCTCTTAATCCCTATGGAAAATTATGAAGCGATAATAATCGGCGCTACCACGGAAAATCCGCAGTTTGTCATAAGCTCTGGGATTCGCTCTCGCTCGATGATTTTCGAGTTTGAGCCTTTGGGAGCGCAGGAAATGAGCGAGCTTTTTGAGCGGGTACAGGGCGAGCTGGGCTTCGCGTGCGATGATGATGCCAGAGAGTATCTCATACACACTAGCGCAGGGGACGGGCGAAGTCTTTTAAATTTGCTCGAATTTGCGATTTTGGCTGATAGTAAAATCTCTCTCGATACTCTAAAAACACTGCGCGCGAGTGCCGTAGCACAGGGGGTAAGCTCGGACGATACGCACTACGAGCTAGCAAGCGCGATGATAAAAAGCCTGCGTGGAAGCGACGCCAACGCTGCCCTATACTATGTGGCGCGCCTAATCGAGGCTGGCGAGAGCGCGGATTTCATCGCTAGGCGCATGGTAATTCTAGCTAGCGAAGATATCGGCAATGCCAATCCAAATGCCCTAAATATGGCGGTTAATACACTTTTGGCAGTCAGCAAAATCGGCTACCCAGAAGCTCGCATAATTCTAGGACAATGCGCGGTGTATTTGGCACACTCACCCAAATCAAACTCCGCTTACAACGCCATAAACGAGGCTTTGAAATTTGTGAGAGAGGGGGAAATTTTGCCTACGCCAAGGCACTTGATAAATTCGGACAAAGAGATCGCAAACTACCTTTATCCGCACGATTTCGGTGGCTGGGTGGAGCAAGAATACACTAGCGCGAGAGTGAAATTTTATCACAGCAAACAAATCGGCTTCGAAAAAACGCTAGATGAGTGGCTTAAAAAGATAAAGGGTGAAATTTAAATTTTACGCAAAATTTAGCATAGAATTTTACAAATTTATCATTGCAAAAGCGATATTTTGGCTTTTATATATTTTTTTATCTTTAATCTTTGCTATTTTCTTGCTATAATCCTTGTAAAACCGCAGAAAATGGGACTTGAAATGTTTTTGGTCATTTTGTTTTCTATCATCTTATTTCTTTTGATAAAAAAATATGGCTCTTTGGTTTTTGCGCTGTTTTTAGCCCTTTTTGGTGGCGAGTATGATACGGATTTTTAACCCTACTATGCGTTAAGCTCTCGCTTTTGTGAGTTGTTGTAAAATTCCTTATTTTGGTAAAATTTCACTTTTTTGATACAATATAAGCGTAATAAGTGGCAGATATACTATGTGGTCGTGTTGCGCCGTTTAAATAGTGCCATCGCGAGTTCAACTCTCGTCACCATTTATTACCTTTGAAATTTTTATTAAAGCTTTATGTTGAATTAAGACTGCGATTGCCACCCAAAAGTAGCCACTTTGGGTAAGTTCAGCCCTTTTGTTAGGGTCGCGGGTATAGGTCTTTACCGCAAACATAAATGCCAAGAGCTTGGCTAGCTCTTTTAAAATCTAAGAGTTGATGGCGGTAACATAGTAGTCCGGGCAATCCCTTTAAAAGCAGGATAAGATTGCGTATTGTAGGTGCGAGTCCTACTAAATTTTATATAATCTAAATAAGCAAAGCAAAGGCGTAGCCAAAGCAGAGCAAATTCATCATACAAAGGCAAATTTATGGAAAATGTCGCGTTAGGACTTTTATATGCGTTTATCATAATCGGCTTAATTTCATGGGTGGTGAAAAAGTTTTTTGATTTGCCGACTGGCTGGTCAATTTTAGGCTTTTTGGCTCTTTTGGGCGGTTGTAGCGAGTAAAAACTTGTTTTAGCCTTTCGATGAGTTCTTTGAAATAAGCGCAAATTATCCAAAAATAAAATTCAAGCTTAGTGTTTCGTGGAATTTGAAATTTTAAAATTTTGTAGATTTATGCCTTGCAATGGCAAATTTTCGCCACGCAAGGCATAAAAGGCACATTTACGCCATAGCTTCGGCGCGGGCTAGAAGCTCTTTTGCCCCTTTGGCGATAAATTTATCGGCAAAATCTGCGCCGATTTTTTGCGCCATTTTCGCATCGATTTCTGCGCGTGCAAGGCAGAGTTTATCCTCGATAAACTCGCTTCCATCAGGCAGTCCTACGACCGCGCGCACGATCACGCTATCATCTGAGATTTGCGCATTTACGCCGATTGGCACTTGGCAACCGCCCTCCAATCTCGCCACAAACGCCCTTTCTAAATTTGTCGCAAGCACGCTGTTTTCGTCGTTTATGAAATTTAAAATTTCGAGCAACTCTTTTTTGTTGGCACACTCAATCCCAAGTGCGCCTTGACCCATTGCAGGCACCATTTCATCGAGTTCGAAGGTATAAACATGCGCCACTTCGGCCCTTAAATTTAGCCTATTAATCCCAGCCATTGCCAAAATTATCGCGTCAAATTCGCCGTCTTTTAGCTTTTTGAGGCGTGTTTGGACATTTCCGCGAAGCGAAATAATCTCTAAATCAGGGCGCATTTTTAGTAGTTGCATTTTGCGACGAAGGCTTGTGGTGCCGATTTTCGCACCCTTTGGCAGGTCGCTAAATTTAGCGTATTTTTCGCTAATCATCGCGTCCCTTTCGTCCTCCCTAGCGCCGATTGCAGCCAAAACTAGACCCTCGGGGAAGATAACCGGCACATCTTTTAGGCTATGCACGGCTAGGTGGGCTTCGCCTCGGAGCATACACTCTTCGAGTTCTTTGGTAAATAGTCCCTTGCCACCGATTTTTGCAAGCGGTGTGTCTAAAATTTTATCGCCCTTGGTTTTCATGCTTTTTAGCTCGACCTTAACTCCGTGTTTTTGCTCGATTAGCGATTTTATGTGTTCGCTTTGCCACAAAGCTAGCACGCTTCCGCGGGTGGCTATGATTAAATTTTGCATTTATTCTCCTTTTTTCTCTTCGATGATTTCAGCGTCGATTATATCGTCGTTTGCGTGGTTTTTGGGTCTGTAATGGGTGCTGTTTTGCGCGCTATAATCGCTGCTGTTTCGATAAAATGTGTCGTTTTTGGAAGCGGGGTTTTTCAGGTATAAAATCACCGCTGCTACTAGCAAGCAAACGCCCAAAATATCGCTGAGTATGAGTGGCACACACAGCGCAAAACCAGCCGCGACAAAGCCAAATTCACTCAAAATATATTTTGGCGTGATACGGGCGAAATTTGCCAAATTTACCATTGGGCGTTTTGTCATCAAAAATAGCCCCAAAATCGTGCTGGCAAGGACTTCGATGACAAAAATCACAAATCCGTTTGCGTGCAAAAAATGGTATGTGATTATCATTTCTAGCACCAAATACGGAAGTATCAAAAACCTAAACATTTCTATCCTTGCTGAAATTTAAAGCGCCAATTTTATCAAAAGCTTTCTAAATTTTCTATTTTTTGCATTAGCGCTTCGCACGATTTAGCGATATCGTCATAACAGCTCTCAAAATCGCGCGTGTAGTATGGATCTGCGATGATTTTTTGCGATTTTGGCGCGTTTTGGCCTACCGCAAATTCGAGCAAGAATTTTACTTTTGGCGAATTTTGCCCAAAAATTCGGGCAAGAGCGCGCATGTTTTCTTCGTCCATACACAAAATCAAATCAAATTTTTCAAGATCAGCTTTTGTGATTTGCGTGGCGGTGTGAGCCATGAGAGGCACGGCCTTTTCGCGTAATACTCGCTTGGTTTCGTAGTAGGGCGCAGAGCCGATTTCATCGGTGTGAGTGGCTTTGGAATCGCAATGAATTTTATCCTGCAAACTGCGAATTTTTACTAAATTTTCCATGACGGCCTGTGCCATTGGCGAGCGACAAATATTTCCGTGACAAACGAATAAAATTCTCATTTCTGCCCTTTATTGCGTGATTATGTCGTAGTGATTAGGGATATTTGGCGCGAAAATTTTCTCGTCTATTTTCTCGTTTTTGCGCACGCTTTGCAGATTTATGACGACTTTGTTATCGAGTTTGTCGGTGTATGAGATCTGGCTAGGGGCGTCGTTTTGGGTAGTGATGAAGTATTTCACGCCGTCAAGCTCGGCTTCGTAAGCACCTGATTTGTTTTGTTTCGCGCCAGATAAAATCGCCACTAAATTCGGCGTTTCTTTGATATTTGTGATGATAGCTTGCTCCAAATCAGGCTCTATGACCGTAACCTTTGTGAAGCTAAAAAATATATTTTTTTTCGTTGGGCTTGTGTAGTGCCACACGGCATGCTCTTTGGTCGCGCTAAAATCGCCTGTGTAGTTGATTTTGGCGTCTTCGCTTTGGACGCTTTGGGTGAAATTTGCGCTTAGAGTGTCGAATTCGAGCGGATTTGCGAGCGAAAAGATAGCGCAAAACGCCAATGCAAAAACAGATTTTTTCATATCTCAAACCTCTTTAAATTTAAAATTTTGCGTTATTATAGCTGTTTTTATTAAGTTTAATTAAATAAAAACTAAAAATATGGTAATATGTTCGGTTAAAATTTTAAAATGAAGGTTTGAAATGTTTAAAAGAGTAGTTAGAGGGATTTTTGGCACGAAAAACAATCGTGTGGTCAAACAATACGCAAAACGCGCAAAAGAGATAAACGCGCTAGAAAAAAAATACGAAGCACTCGATGATGAGGCGTTAAAGGCTGAATTTAACGCACTTAAAGAGCAAATCCAAAAGGGCGAAACGACAACTGATAAAATTTTATATGATGTTTTTGCTATCGTCAGAGAGGCCTCAAAAAGGGTGCTAAATATGCGCCATTTCGATGTCCAGCTAATCGGCGGTATGGTTTTAAACGACGGCGCGATAGCTGAGATGAAAACAGGCGAGGGAAAGACGCTGGTCGCAACTCTTCCTGTGGTTTTAAATGCTATGAGTGGCAAGGGCGTGCATGTCGTGACGGTCAATGACTACCTAGCCAAACGCGATGCCGAGCAAATGGGCGTTTTGTATAATTTCTTGGGTTTAAGCGTTGGCGTAGTAGTCGGTGGCGAGTATAACGATACTAAGCGCAAAGAGGCTTACGCTTGCGACATAACTTACGGCACAAACAACGAATTTGGCTTTGATTATTTGCGTGATAATATGAAATTTAGCAGCGAAGACAAAGTGCAAAGAGGTCATCATTTCGTAATCGTCGATGAAGTCGATAGTATTTTAATCGACGAGGCTAGAACGCCACTAATCATCTCAGGCCCTACAAACCGCACACTTGATGGCTATGTCAAAGCAAACGAAGTAGCCAAACAAATGGTGCAAGGCCAGGCGCCAGATGATCCAAAAGAGAAGCCAACTGGCGATTTTATCCTAGATGAAAAAAATAAAAGTGTGCTAATTACCGAAGCAGGTATCGCAAAGGCTGAAAAACTCTTTGGCGTAGATAACCTATACAAGCTTGAAAACGCCGTTTTAAGCCACTATTTAGACCAAGCATTAAAAGCAAATTATATATTTAAAAAAGATGTCAATTATGTCGTGCGTGACGGACAGATAATCATCGTAGATGAATTTACAGGCAGACTAAGCGAGGGGCGTCGTTTTAGCGAGGGCTTGCACCAAGCACTAGAAGCCAAAGAGGGCGTGCAAATCCAAGAAGAGAGCCAAACCTTAGCTGATATTACATTTCAAAACTATTTTAGAATGTATGAAAAACTAGCAGGCATGACCGGCACAGCCCAAACTGAGGCGACTGAGTTTTCTCAAATTTATAAATTAGAGGTCGTTTCAATCCCTACAAATATCCCAGTGCAAAGACTAGATCAAAACGATTTGATTTACAAAACAGAGCGCGAGAAATTTAACGCCGTAATCGAGGAAGTAAAAAGGCTAAACAAAAAAGGTCAGCCAGTCTTAGTGGGCACCGCGTCGATCGAAAAATCAGAGTTACTTCACGAACTTTTGGTTAAAGAAAAAATCGCTCACTCTGTGTTAAATGCCAAAAACCACGAAAAAGAGGCACAAATCATCGCCGAAGCCGGTGCAAAGGGCGCTGTAACAATCGCTACAAATATGGCGGGTCGTGGTGTAGATATCCGCATAAATGATGAAGTCAGGGAGCTTGGGGGGCTTTATATCCTAGGCACAGAACGCCACGAAAGCCGCCGTATCGACAACCAGCTCCGCGGTCGCTCAGGTCGTCAAGGAGATCCAGGCGAGAGTAGATTTTATCTGAGCTTAGAGGATAATTTGCTTCGAATTTTTGGTAGCGATAAGATTAAAAATATTATGGAGCGTTTGGGTTTGCAAGACGGCGAACATATCGAGTCGAAAATGGTCTCTCGTGCCGTAGAAAATGCGCAAAAAAAGGTCGAGAGCCTGCATTTCGAGGCTAGAAAACATATCCTAGAATACGATGATGTCGCAAACGAGCAGAGAAAGACGATTTATAAATACCGAAACGAGCTTTTGGATAAAGAATTTGACCTAAAAGACAAAATTTTGCAAAACCGCGAAGAGTATATCGCAAGTGTGCTAGATGATTTGGAGATTTTCGACGGAGATGAGAAGGAAAAATTCGATTATGAGGCGATAATAAACCGCATTTTAAACGATACTGGCGAGATGCTAGATGAGGCGAATTTGAAAAATGCTAATGATTATGGCGAGTTAAAAAGCGTGATTGTAGAACAACTTCAAAACTCTTACGAGGAAAAAATGAGCCAAATCGATCAGGCTCAGCGCAAAGAGATCGAAAAAATGCTTTATCTACAAATCGTAGATCGCGACTGGCGTGAGCATTTATACCAAATGGACACCCTAAAAACGGGCATTGGGCTAAGGGGATACAATCACAAAGACCCGCTAACCGAGTATAAAAAAGAAAGCTACAATCTCTTTATGGAGCTTGTTTTGCGCCTAAAAAGCGATAGTATCCGCACTTTGCAACTAATTCGTTTCAAAACCCAAGAAGAAATCGACGCCGAAAGAGAGGCTATGCAAGAGCAAATGCGTAGCGAAGCGCAGAACGAAATAAACGAAGCTAACACAAATGAAGATGAAATTTCAAATTCAAGCGAAAATTCAAATTCGAGTGAAAATTCAAATTCGAGTGAAAATCAAAGTGCGGAAAATAGCGAATTTTCGCTAGGCGCGAAAAAACCTAAACGAAACGACCCATGTCCATGCGGAAGCGGTAAAAAATACAAAGACTGCCACGGTAAAGGTGGCCCTAAAAAAGGCGGTTTTGCAAGGTAACTTGCAAACGCCTAATTTCAAAATTCACAGGGCAGACTTTGATAAAATATCTACTTTTTAAATATTTGCGTTTCGACAAATCTCAGCCATTTATCACGCTTTCTGCGATTTTGGCGTTTTTGGGCGTGAGTATTGGACTAATGGTGCTAATCATCGCAATGGCGATAATGAATGGTTTCGATAAAGAATTTCAACGCAAACTCTTTACGATGAACTATCCTATCACGATACACAGCCAGTTTCGTGGCGGTATCACAAACGATGATGTCGAAATTTTAAAGGGTGATTTCCCAAATTTAAAATTTAGCCCATATATCAGCTCGCAAGTCATCGCCAAAAACGGCGATAGATTAGAGGGTGGGATAATCTTTGGCGTAAATTTGGCTGATGAAATTCAAATAAACTCAGTCGTCGCACAGGGGGCGAAAGACGCGAATTTGAGTGAATTTGGCATTATGGTCGGTAAGGGCATAAAGGACGAATTTATGCTGGATATGGGCGATAAAATCACAATGATTTTTACCAAAAACGACCCAGGCGGATTTGCGCTGATTCCTAAAATGAAGCGATTTGAGGTGCGCGCTAGCTTTGATTCTGGTTTGATTGCTTATGATAAGGCGTATTCTTACGCGAGCGTGGGCGATTTAGCGAAAATTTTGGGCTATGACGAGGGGCGATATGACGGGGTGCATGTTTTCTCAGACGATCCATTTAAGGACTTAGAAATCATTAAAGAAAATCTTCCGCCGAGCGCGCGCGCTGTTGGTTGGTGGCAACAAAACGGCAACTTTTTCTCAGCCCTTGCGCTTGAAAAACGGGCGCTTTTTTTGGTGCTTTTGCTAATAATCTTAGTGGCTAGCTTAAATATCGTTAGTTCGCTTTTGATGACCGTGATGAATCGTCGCCAAGAAATCGCGCTTTTGCTTAGCCTTGGAGCGAGCAAAAAAGAGGTGAAAAAGACATTTTTCTCGCTTGGGGCGACGATTGGCGGAAGCGGAATAATCTTTGGCCTTATTTTGGGGCTTTTTGGGGTTTGGTTGCTTGGAAATTTCGATATCATCGACCTGCCAGCCGATGTTTATGGAAGCAGCAAACTGCCTATGGAGCTCTCATTTAGCGATTTGATTTCTACCGTGGTAGGAGCTGTGATAATAGTAGCGCTCTCATCGTGGTATCCAGCCAAAAAGGCCACCGAAGTCGATGTTTTGCAAACTTTGCGTAATGAATAATTTAAATTTAATAAAGGAGAATTTATGAAAAAGTTAATTTTATGCGCCCTAGTGGCTGGGTTTTTTATCGGTTGTGCTGGCACGAAAGAGCCGGGCGTGAGCGAGAGCGCGCCAATCGAGCAGAAAAAAATCGAGCCAAATTTCAACCAAAATAGCGCTGGTTGCACCACAGGCTGCATGGACGCTGTAATCAAAGCCCAAGAAGCAAACAAAAATATAAAACGATAAATTTCAATGGTAGTTTTTTAACTACCATTTCCACTTAAAATTCCCAAATTTAGCCCAAAAATAAATCTGATTTTTATTAAATTTAAGGTAAAATTGAAGCTTAAATTTTTATTTAAAGGTTTTTTATGACTTTAATCGACGGAAAAGCGATAAGCGCAAAGGTCAAAGAAGAGGTAAAAATCGCAGCCGCAGGGCTTAGTGCGAAGGGTGTAACTCCGGGGCTTGCGGTGATTTTAGTGGGCGAGGACAAGGCTAGTGCTACTTATGTGGCTAGCAAAGAAAAGGCGTGCGTAGCGTGCGGGATAAATTCTTACCCATATCATCTAAGCGCGCAAACTGCCGAAACTGCGCTATTAGAGCTAATTGATGAGCTTAATGCTGATGAAAATGTCGATGGCATACTTGTCCAACTTCCACTTCCAAAACACATTGATACAAATAAAATTTTAGAAAAAATCGATCCTAGCAAAGATGTCGATGGATTTCACGCTGTAAATGTCGGCAGGCTAGTTAGCGGATTAGAGGCTTTTGTGCCATGCACGCCACTTGGCATTATGCGACTTTTGGCTGAATACGGCATAGCGACAAACGGCGCAAACGCTGTGGTAATTGGCAGAAGCAATATAGTCGGCAAACCTATGGCAAATTTGCTTTTAAACGCGAATTCTACCGTTACTATCACACACTCTCGCACTAAAAATTTAGCCGAAATTTGCTCGCAGGCTGATATCTTAGTCGCAGCGATTGGAAAGCCAAATTTCGTAACCCCTGACATGGTAAAAGATGGCGCAGTGGTCATTGATGTAGGCATAAACCGCCTAGAAAACGGCAAACTAACTGGCGATGTGGATTTCGACGCAGTCGCGCCTAAATGCTCATTTATCACGCCAGTTCCTGGTGGCGTGGGTCCTATGACCATAGCAATGCTACTTCAAAACACAATCACATCGGCGCGCAACCGCCTAAAAAGAAGCAAATAAATGAAATTTTTAGGTTCGCTTTATCGCTTTTCATCTAGCTGGATTGGCACGATTTGCATTGTGCTTTTTATCATACTTTTTGTGGCGCAAGCTTTCGTGATTCCAAGCGGATCGATGAGAGTTACGCTTTTAGAGGGTGATTTTTTGTTTGTGAAAAAATTTAGCTATGGAATACCAACTCCTCATATCCCATTTATCGAGGTTCCAGTAGCCCCAGATAACGACGGAGACGGACATTTAATCCAAGGCAAACGCCCAGCTCGTGGTGATATCGTGGTATTTCGCTATCCAAAAGACGAGAAAATTCACTATGTCAAGCGAAATTTCGCCGTTGGTGGAGATGAAGTGATTTTTGATTTAGATAATTTCTACCTCAGACCAAACGAGGGCGATGAATTTATAGAGCAAAACTACGATAAAAGCGATATTGTCATCTTAAACGGACAAAAATATGTCAAAGAGCCGTATAAATTCAAAGGCATAAACTACAATCCGCATTTTAGAAACGCCATGCGGGCAAGCATGCTTGGAAATTTAGAGCGCAAAAGCCTAGCAATGCGCCCTATAATGGTGGCTGAGAGCGAGAAGGTCTATGAATACGGCGGTGTGAAATTTAACGCATTTTATATCAAAGTTCCGCAAGATGAGTTTTTTATGATTGGCGATAACCGCAACAACTCGGGCGATAGCAGGTATTGGGGCACCGTGCCGTATCGCCTAATCGTAGGCAAGCCGTGGTTTACTTATTTTAGTATCGACCCAGATAAAAAAATCCGCTGGGAGAGAATAGGGCGTTTCATCGATACGCTTCAAAGCGATGAGAGCTTGATTTATGAGCAAAAGTAAAGGGAAAATATGCAGGTAAAAAAGGTTTTTGTTGCGGGCGATCACGCTTCGCCGGCTGTGAAGGAAGAGGTCAAAAAAATAATCGCAAATTTGGGCTATGAGTTCGAAGATTTAGGCACAAATGACGCAAATATCAGCGTGGATTATCCTGATTTCGCGAAAATTTTGGCTGATAAAATTTTGGCTGAAAGCAAAAATTTAGCTAGCGCAAACGGCGAGCAAAACAGCGAAGATAGCACAAAATTTGGAATTTATGGAATTTTAATTTGTGGCACAGGCATTGGGATTTCGATTGCGGCAAATCGCCATGCACATATTCGTTGCGCGCTTTGCCACGATAGCTTAACTGCTAGGCTTTGCAGGGAGCATAATAACGCAAATGTGCTTGCATTTGGCGCAAGAGTGCTAGGAATCGCCGAGATTGAGGATATGATAAAGACATTTTTTAGCACAAATTTTAGCGGTGGCAGACACGAAAGACGCGTGAATAAGCTAGGCGTGATTGCCTGCGATATGAGCGCAAAATAGGGCGAGATATGATAGTAGTTTTTGAAATTTTAAGCTTTGTTTTGGCTGTATTGTTGGTGCTTTCGATCCGTAAAAATATGAAAATTTACGATAAATTGGCAAAATGCGAAGACGAAATTTCAAAACTAAAAGAAAATCAAGAAAAGCTAAAATCTGCGTTGGAGCTCAGCATACAGGCCTTGCAAAGCGACGAAGCAGAAAAGTTAAATTTAAGATTGCAAAATGCAAAATTATTAAAGGATAGAGGATGAAAACTTTAAGCAATGATGATAAAGCTTATCTTTTTAAATCATTAAGGACTATCGAGGATTTCCCTAAACCTGGGATTTTGTTTTACGATGTAACGACACTTTTGGGCGATAAAAAGGCATTTAGCTTTTTGCTAGATCATCTCGTAGATCGCTACAAGGATTACGAGCTTGATTATATCGTAGGGATTGAGAGCAGGGGATTTATCTTTGGTGCGGCACTTGCGGCTAGGCTAAATTTGGCTTTCGTGCCGATTCGCAAACCAAAAAAACTTCCATATATCACCATTTCGCAAAAATACTCTCTCGAATACGGCTTCGATCAAGTTGAAATGCATGTCGATGCCTTTGACGCAGTCGCAAACGCGCAAAACCGCAAAGCCAGAGTGCTTTTAATCGACGATTTAATCGCTACTGGTGGCACTGCCAAAGCCGCGCTTGATTTGATTGCACAAACAAACGCCGATTGCGTGGAAGCGTGTTTTTTGCTAAATTTGCGCGCATTAAACGATCTGGGCGAATTTGAAGCAAGAACGAAAGTTTATTGCGTTTTAGAGGCTTAGTTTGGAAGAAACGCTCAAAGAAATTCTAACCCAGTATCATCAATACGCTTATATCGTGCTTTTTGCGTGGTGCGCATTAGAGGGCGAAATCGCGCTAGTTTTGGGCGGGATTTTGGCGCACGAGGGGCATATAAATTTACCGCTTGGTATTTTTGTCGCGGCGTGTGGGGCGTTTGCGGGCGATCAATTTTATTTTTATATCGGCAGGTATAATAAAAACTACATTAGCAAAAAACTCGCCACCCAACGCCGTAAATTTGCTATCGCGCACCTGCTTTTACAGCGTTGGGGCTGGATTTTGATATTTATCCAGCGATATATGTATGGTTTGCGTATGATAATCCCGATGAGTATCGGCATTACCCGTTATAGTGCCAAAAAATTTGCATTTATAAATTTTATAAGCGCAGTTGCGTGGGCAAGTATGACGATGATACCTGCGTGGTATTTCGGCAAGCAAATTTGGCAAGCGATAAATTTGATCGAGCAATACTGGTATTTTGCGATACCGCTGATTGCCGGAATTGTCTTTGGGTTTTATAAAATTTTTGCAAGATTAGAAAATCATTTTATAAATTTAAGAAAGGATAGAGATGAAAGTAACATTATTGAATCAAAATTTTGACGCGATAAATGCGGATTTTGAAGTGATTTTTATCGTCGGTGGCGACACAGCTCACCGCTTTGTCAAAGACGGCGATAAATTTGATTTTTTTGATTACAAAGGCGAGGGAAATTTGCTTTTAAGCGAGCAAAAAAGGCTATATGTAGGCATAAAAGCCCTAGAATACGACCGCGTGAGAGTGGGCGTGGCGCAGGCATACAACGCGCTAAAAAATCTTAAAATTTCAAATTTCAAAATCGCATTTTATGATTGTGGTTGCACGAAAAAAAGCGCAATGGCTATGGCCGAGGGCGCAGTCTTGGGCGCGTATGAGTTTAACAAATACAAAAGCGAAAAAAAATCCTACACTCTAAATGAAATTTTTATCGCTAGCGACACATACACAGGCTCTACGCTAGAAGCCGATAAAGCTGGTCGTGGCGTGAAATTTGGCACTATTATGGCGGACGCGGCGAATTTTGCCAAAAACGGCGTCAATGAAATCCCTGAAATTTACACTCCGCACAAAATGGCAGATGAGGCTGAAATTTTGGCTTCAAACTACGATGATGTCAGCGTAGCTGTGTATGATGAGAGATTTTTGGAAGAAGAGAAAATGAACGCGTTTTTGGCTGTCAATCGCGCCTCAGCTCATCGCCCACGCCTAATCCACCTTACCTACAAACCTGAAAAATGCCTTCAAAAGGTCGTTTTCGTGGGCAAGGGTTTGACCTATGATAGTGGCGGACTTAGCCTAAAACCAAGCGATTATATGCTCACAATGAAAGCCGACAAAAGTGGCGCGCTTGCAGCTATGGCGATTATCAAAGGCGCTGCCGAGCTTGATTTGCCTTTTGAAATACACGCTATAATCGGCGCTACCGAAAACATGATAGGCGGCAACGCCTACAAACCAGACGATGTGCTAATCTCTCGTTCTGGCGTGAGTATCGAGGTGCGAAATACAGACGCAGAGGGTAGGCTAGTGCTGGCTGATTGTCTAAGCTATGCCCAAGATCTAAATCCTGATTTGCTAATCGATATGGCGACGCTTACAGGGGCTTGCGTAGTGGGACTTGGCGAATACACAAGCGGAATTTTAGGGAATAACGAAGAGTTAAAGCTAAAATTTAAAAATTTAACCAAAGCTAGTGGCGAGCTTTTTACGATTTTAGAATTTAATGATTATTTGCGAGAACTTATCAAATCAAATATCGCAGATGTCTCAAATACAGCGTCTAGCAGATACGGTGGCACGACCACAGCGGGGCTTTTCCTTGATAAATTTATCAAACCTGAATTCAAAGACAAATGGCTACACCTCGATATCGCAGGCCCAGCCTATGTCGAAAAAGCGTGGGGATATAACCAATTCGGCGCGACAGGTGCGGCAGTTAGAGCAAATCTATACTACCTAATGGCTCTGCAAAAAGAGCTAGAAAAGAGGGGCTAATGGGGCTTTCTGTTGGAATCGTAGGTTTGCCAAATGTGGGCAAATCTACCACCTTTAATGCGCTAACAAAGGCGCAAAATGCCCAGGCGCAAAACTATCCATTTTGCACGATTGAGCCAAACAAGGCTATCGTGCCAGTGCCTGATACTAGGCTTGATGAGCTAGCCAAAATCGTAAATCCAGAGCGCATTATGCACTCGACAATCGAATTTGTCGATATCGCTGGACTTGTAAAGGGTGCTAGCAAGGGCGAGGGTTTGGGAAATAAATTTCTCTCAAATATCCGTGAAGCTGAGATTATTTTGCATATCGTGCGTTGCTTCGAAGACGGCAATATCACGCATGTCGAGGGCAGTATCGATCCGATCCGCGATATCGAAATCATCGAAACTGAACTTGTTTTAGCCGATATCGAGCAGCTAGGTAGAAAAATCGAACGGCTAAACAAAGAGGCCAAAGCAAACGCCAAAGGCGCCAAAGAGGCCTTGGCACTCGCAAATGAGCTTTTAGAGCATTTAAATTTAGGCAAACCTGCTTCAAATTTCGCAGACAAAGACAGCGAAGTGTTTGCGAGCCTAAACAAAGAGTTGCGCCTGCTTTCTGCAAAAGAGGTGATTTATGGCGCAAATGTCGATGAGGACGGCATAGCGCAGGATAATGAGTATGTCGCGGCCGTAAAAGAGTATGCAAATGCGCGAAATGCCGAAGTTATCAAGCTTTGCGCTAAAATCGAAGAGGAGTTAATCGGTCTAGGTGATGATGAGGCGCACGAAATGCTTCAAAGTCTAGGCGCAGAAGAAAGCGGACTAGATAATATCATCAGAAGATCTTTTGCGAAGCTAAATTTGATAAGCTATTTTACCGCTGGGGTTATGGAAGTGCGCGCATGGACGATAACCAAAGGCTGGAAAGCACCAAAGGCAGCTAGCGTGATACATAATGATTTCGAGCGTGGCTTTATCCGTGCAGAGGTCATTAGCTACGATGATTTCGTGGCGCATGGAGGCGAAAGTAGGGCAAAAGAGGCAGGAAAAATGCGTCTAGAAGGCAAGGATTATGTCGTAAATGATGGCGATGTAATGCATTTTAGGTTTAATGTGTAATTAATTTTTTTTTGAAATATGCAAATTTTGATTTTTTTTCTTAAAATTTAAGTTTTTTTACATTAAAATTGCTTGAAATTTTTGAGGTGAAATTTGCAAATTTATCTAAAATTTATGGTAAATGGGCGCGTGTTATCTTTCTATTTACTTTTTTTAGGTATTTTTCGGTTTTATTTTTAAGGAGTTAAAATGAAAAAGTTTTTAGGTCTTTTGGCATTAGCAGGCGCAGTGACTTTTTCTGGTGCTAACACACTAGAACAAATCAAAGCGAGCAATACGCTAAGAATTGGTGTAGGTGAGCACAATGCTCCAATGAGTTCTGTTTCAAAAAGTGGCAAATTTCAAGGTTTTGAAATTGAGTTGGCAAAAGAACTAGCAAAAGCCATTTTAGGAGACGGCGGTAAGGTAGAATTCGTCGCTGTTAAAGATGCTGAGCGTATGGATGCTGTAACTCAAAACAGAGTTGATTTGCTAATCCACAATTATTCAAGAACACCTGAGCGCGAGAAATCAATGGACTTTTCTATGCCTTATCTTTCAACAATGGATGCTGTTGTAGCTAAAAAAGAGTTAGGTGTCCAAAGACTAAGCGATTTAAGAGGTAGAAGAGTTTTAGTTGTCCCAGGCACATCAAGCGAAACTTCTCTTAATAAAGAGCCACAAATTCAACAAGTCCCTTGCACTACTTCAAAAGAGTGTTTGGAAAAACTAAGAGCTGGCGATGCTGATGCCTATGCTAGAAAAATCACTACAATCGCTACTATCCCATTTGTTGATGATAGATTTGAGCTTGCTATTAAACGCGTAGGAGCTATTGCTTTTAACTGCGTAGGCACTCAAAAAGGCAACCGTGATCTAATGGAAATCGTAGATAGCAAAATCCTATCTCTATCACAAGAAGGCTTCTTTGCTGATATGTATGAGCAAACTTTCGAGCTATTCTATCGTGGTGAGCTAGAAGAGAAAATGTTCGTTCTAGATGATATTTATGAAGCATTACTATAATTAGTGCTTTTTGATACTATACTTGGGCGCCTTTTTTAAGGCGCCTTTTTTTATGGCTGAAAATTTTATTTGTCTAATCTGTCGTTGCGAGAAAACTAAGTTTTTGAGGCAATTCAGTAAAATTCTTTAATCTCTAATTTGTCATTGTGAGAATTTTGCGTAGCAAAATTCGTGGCAATCTACGAGTGAAAAATTTAAGGTCAGCATTTTTGCAAATTTACCGCAAGGAATTTTAAACTCGTAGATTGCTTCGCTTTCTGCGAAATCTCGCAATGACAATAGCGGGCAAATTTTGCATAATCTGTCATTGCGAGAGCACGAAGTGGTCGAAGCAATCCAGTAAAATTTAGAGAGAATTTGAATTAATCAAAATTTATCTGAATTTCCCTGGATTGCTTCGCTTCGCTCGCAATGACAAATCAGAACGAATTTACTCCACTAGCTCACAATGACAATAGCGGGCAAATTGGCTATTTTAAAATTTAATCTCGCTACTTGTTTGCGTGTCGGCGAAATTTTGCGCTCTGCTTTTGGCGCGTTCGGTTATATCTTCTTCGTAATCATACCACGAAAATGTCGCTCCGTGCTGAACCGAGCCATCGAGCAAATCCCCGCCTTGGCGGTTTTTGAGATCAATTCCTGCGACCTTAAATCCATCTAGCGTTTGCGCGAATTCTCGTAGCCTCTCTGGCGCTTGCTTTAATTTCGTGTAGAGATAGCACCAGCCCTCGCCGCCGTTTCGCCCCACGCGACCGCGCAATTGGTGAAGCGAGGCTAGTCCCATGCGCTCGGCTCCGACGATTAAAATTATGCTAAGTCTTGGTAGCGAAATGCCCACTTCTACGACGGTCGTGGTGATTAGCAGTGAGCCATTGTCGCGAAATTTCAGCAAGATTTCCTCTTTTTCCTTGTCGCGCCCGTGTGTGACATACACGCCAGAAAATTTCGCCTGCCAAAACGGCGCGGCTTCCTCGACGCTTTGGTAAATCAGCTTTTCGGATTGTTCGACGAGTGGATAGACGATGATTGCTTGATTTCCTTTGTCGATTTCGCGCTTTAAATGGCTCATAAAGCCCTCAAATCCGGCGTTTTGCAAGATTAGAGTGCGGATATGCTTTTCGTAAGGCATTTGCTTTAAAAAGCTAAAATTTACAAGCTCGGATTGGATTAGCGAGAGTGTGCGCGGAATCGGCGTGGCGCTAAATTGCACGAAGTGCGCGCGATACTCGCCACATTTGGTGAGGGCGTTGATTTTTTCGCGCTGATTTGAGCCGAAGCGGTGCTGTTCATCGACCATGATGAGATTTGAGGGCGTCAAATCATGATAGAGTAGGGCGTGTGTGCCGATGACTAGGTGCGCGCCCTCTAAATTTAGCGATTTCTCGCCACCTTTGACCTCCAAAATATTCATAAACTCTGGCAAAAGTCGCACCGCTTCTGCGTAAATTTGATCGGCTAAAATCGAGGTTGGCACCATTAAATAGCTGGTGCGTGGGTAGTTTAGCAAGGCTGCGCCAAGGATTATTAGCGTTTTGCCTGAACCCACATCGCCCATTACCACTCTGCGCCTTGCAAGTGGGCTAGATAGGTCGGCTCTGATATCATCAAGTGCCTTTATTTGGTCGTTTGTGGGAGCGAAAGGCAGGGTGCTAAGCCACGAGGAAATGTCGTTTAAAGGGTAAATTTGCGCTTTAAAATCCATTTTTTTGGCTTTTAGTTTTCTTAAATAATTATAAATTTCAACGAATTTTAAAATTTCAAGCCCATTTTCGTTTTCTTCTAAATTTTGCACTAAACGCACGCTGTTTTGGTCGTTTTGGTGAATTTGCATTAAAAATTCAGCCTCATTTTCGCCAAGCCCCTCATCAAGCAAGGCCTGCTTGGAAATGTAGCTTGAAATAAGCTTTTGCGTCGCGGCGTCCGTGAGGGCGTTTTTGTATTTGGGGATAATTTCGCCTACTTTGGTGACGATTTTGGGATTTACGAACTGCCACGCGCCGTAAGCGTTGTCGCTTTTGCCGTGGATAAACATCTGCTTGCCGATTTTAAAGACGCTGTGATGCCAGCTTTTGGCGTTGAAGATGACGATTTTGATCTCGCACTCCCAGCTTAGGCAAAATGCGCTGATGATTAGCATGCCATTGGCGCGACGGCTTGCGGAATTACACTCGATCAAAACCGTGTTTTCGCCTGTGTTTGGCTCATCTTTGACGCTTAAATCATCATAGCTTTTTGGAAGTGCCAAGGCTAAATCAAGCAGTGAAAAAACGCCGATTTTAGCGAGTGTTTCGCTGTCTTTGGGGCTAAATTTCATAATTTAAAATTTGACTTTGCGACTTCTGAGCAAACCACGCAAAAGCTTAAATTTAAAATTTCAGCGTGCGAGGCGATAAATTCATTTAGCGTGCGCAAATCTAGGTTTTTTGTGCGCTCTAAATTTCGCTCAAACTCGCCAAATTCGAAGCCTTGATAGTATTCGTTGGCACTGATATTTGCGCGCTTAAACATAGTCTCTTTTTGCAAAACCGCGCTTCCTAGGATAAATTTTTTCGCACTTTCTAGCTCGCTTTGCGTAACGCCGTTTTGGACGAAATTTGCGATTTCGGATTTGATTAGCTCGTAGGCTTTGGCTAAATTTTCGTTTTTGGTCTGCAAAAATCCCCAAAAATCGCGCTTAGACAGGTCGAAATTCGCTCTGGCATACACGGAGTATGCAAGTCCGTGTTTGACGCGGATGTTTTCCATGAGGCGTGAGCCAAATCCGCTCGAACCAAGGATAAAAAGTGCCACATTAGCGATATATTTTGCTGCGATCTCGGCGTAAAATGACGCACCAAAATAGATATAGGCTTGCTCGCTTTTTTGGGCGATGATTTGGGATTTGGGGGTAGAATTTGTCGCAAAAACGGGTAGTTCGCGCGCATTTGTGGCGGCGAAATTCTCTAAAATTTTGGTTATATTTTTGCGCACAAGGCTAGCCTCATCGCTTGCGCCCTGCGCGTCGCCCACTATGAGGACATAGGCGTTTGCAAGATCAAGCGAGGCGAAAAATTCCTTGACATTTTCAAGGCTGATTTGCGTGATACTATCCTCGTCGCCGATTAGTGGGGAGGCTAGTTTGGTGCCCGAATAAAGGCAGTTTTGCAAGCCTTGGTTTGCGATATAGTCAAATTCGCTCTTTAACATATCAATTTCGCCTAAAATTTGGGTTTTGATTTTATCTAAAATTTCATCTGTGAAATTTGGCTCTTTTAGCAAGTTATCCAGCATTTCTAGGGCAAATTCGAAGTGTTCTTTGAGCGAATTTACCTCGATTACGAAGGTCTCAAACCCTGCGTCGATATCGAAATTTATCGCATAGATATCGAGTTTTTCGTAAAATTTATTCACCCCTAGGCTCTTTGTGCCCTCATTTAGCATTTTTGCGGTGAGTTTGGCTAGGCCATTTATCTTTTCGCTCACTGCGCCACTGGTTTTGAAAACGAGCTTGAAACTCGCCACCGGCAGGGAATTTTCGATTTGAGTGAGAAAATCTACTTTGGTATTTTTTGCTAAAATTTCGCTTTTTATCATTTATAAATCTCCAAAATATCATAGTTTGTGTTGCGTTTGGCTGGGATTTCGCCGATGTCTTTGATGAGTTCTATCATTTCTTTTTGGCTCATGCGAAAGGACGCACCGGCGGCTTTTACGACATTTTCTTCCATCATGGTTGAGCCTAAATCATTTGCGCCAAATTTAAGTGCGAGTTGCCCTATGTAGCTGCCTTGCGTAACCCACGAGCTTTGGATATTTTTAAAATTATCCAAAAACAGCCTTGCCACAGCTAATAGCCTTAAATAGCGATTTGAGCTTGTTTTTTTGATTTCTGGGTGCTCGGCGATGAGTTTTGTGTTTGCTGATTGAAAACTCCACGAGATAAAAGCTCTAAATCCGCCCGTAATATCTTGTAAATTTCGCAGTTTTTCCCAGTGTTCGATAATCTCTTCGTCTGTTTCGACCGTGCCAAACATCATCGTTGCTGTGGTTTTCATACCGATTTCGTGAGCTGATTTATGGACATTTAGCCAAGTATCAGCTCCGATTTTTTTGGGCGAGATTATATCTCTTACTCTATCGCTTAAAATCTCAGCTCCGGCTCCCGGAATTGAGTAAAGTCCCTTTGCTTGAAGCCTAGATAAAACCTCTTTGTGCGTTAAATTTGAAATCTTAGCGATATAATCAATTTCGATTGCAGAAAAGCCGTGAATCGTGATTTGCGGGTATTTTTGCGCTATGTGTTCTACTAGATCTTCATACCAATCGATTTTTAGTTTCGGATGAACGCCGCCTTGAAAGAGAATTTGTGTCCCGCCGATTGCGATTAGTTCATCGATTTTCGCGTCGATTTCATCAAAGCTTAAAATATAAGCGTCTTTTTCATTGATTTTACGACAAAACGCGCAAAATTTGCAATCCACAAAGCAGATATTTGTGTAGTTTATGTTGCGATCGACTACAAAAGTCGTGATTTTTTCTGGGTGAAGCTCTAATTTTTTTTCATACGCCATAGCCCCAAGCTCGTGAAGAGGGGCGTTTTTTATCAAATTTAATGCCTGTGATTTAGTAATTCTACTCAAATTTAACCTTTTTTTGATTTATTTTTCTAGTATGATTTGTCCGTCTTTGACGCCACGCACGCGCACTTTCGTGCCTTCTGCCATGTTTTTTACCTCATCGCTTTGCCATAGTGTGCCCTTGAAATAGACCATGCCCTCTTTGACATAGCCCTCGCCACTCTCGTCTAAGAAATTGTCTTTAATCTCTTCGGTTGGCTTGAAAAATTTTGATTTTAGTGGCTTTTTTAGGGCGAGCAAAAGTGCGAAAGATAGCACGAAAGAGGCTAGGATTTGCACCTCCCATGATAGCGGAAGCGCGAAGCTAAATAGCCCCACGATCAAAAATCCTACGCCAAAAAACACAAAGGTGAAATCAAGCACCAAAAGCTCGATAATCACCAAAATAACGCCAATTATGATAAAAATAAGTGGGCTCATTGATTGTTTTCCGTGATTAAATTTTTATCCCCAGCCTTGCCTAAAAATTCGCTTAGCACAGAGAGCGAGCCGATGATTTCGCTGGTTTCATACGGTATGATGACCTTGTCCTTGCTTGCGCTTTTTGCTAGCTCGTTGAAGGCATTTACGCGACTTTGCGCGAGCAGGTATTCAGCGGCGAATTTCGACGCCGCCATAGCCATATTGATATTATCCATAGCGTGTTTTTGACCCACAGCTAGGGCGATTTGCTCGTATTTTTTCGCGTCTGCCATGCGCTCGATAGCCTCAGCTTCTAGCACTTTTTCTTGTTTTTGTGCTTCGGCTGTGCGAATTAGAGCAGCTTTTTCAGCTTCGGCTTTTAGCTCGATTGCCCGTTTTTCGCGCTCAGCTTTCATTTGCATATTCATCGCATCTTCTATGCCTTTTGGGACTGAAATTTCTGAAATTTCAACACGCATGATTTTTACGCCCCAGTTATCGGCTGCGTCCCCAAGAGCGATTTGAAGTTTTGAATTTAACTGATCTCTGCTAGAAAGTGTTTGATCTAGGCTCATTTCGCCGATTGCTGAACGAAGTGTAGTCATAGCCAAATTTGATATTGCTTTGCGATAATCCTCGACATTATAAAGCGCCATTTTGCCATTTACGATTTTTAAAAATACGATTCCATCGACCATGATATTGACATTGTCTTTGGTGATGACTTGCTGTTTTGTGATATCTACTAGCTGTTCGCGAACGCTCATTTTAGCGCGCACGCTGTCAAAAAACGGCACAATTACATGAAATCCGCCGTCTAAAACCTTGTGAAATTTACCAAGTCGCTCGATAATCATAATCTCAGATTGCGATACGATTTTGACACCAAGCTTCAAAACCAGCGCGATTAGCGCACAAATCACCACAACGGTAGCTGCGAAACCTTCCATTTTTTCTCCTAAAATTTCTAAAATTTAAACCTGGCGATTATAGCAAGTTAATGTTTAATACTAAATTTAAGATTTTTGGTAGTTTTATTTAACAAATCCAAAACACATAATTAAGCCAAATTTGGCTAAAATGCAAAGTTTTTTGAAAGGCAAAAATGGTTAGATATTATATTTTACTTCGCAATTTTCGCAACTATCGCTTGCTATTTAGCGCGGGATTTATCTGCATGTTTGGCGTGTGGTTTTCGATAGTAGGTATCGCTACGCTACTAATCGAGCTGGGCGCGCCTGTGTGGGCGATCACCGCTGTGGGCGTGGTGTCGTTTATACCAAATATATTTTTAGCCCCGATTAATGGCATTATCGTGGATAAATTTCGCCCAAAGCCCCTAATGGTGAGCATGTTCGCCATAGAGATTGCAACGATTTTCATGCTGATTTTTATCAATGATTTGGCGTATTTGTGGCTGCTTTTGGGCATTGTCGTGGTGCGAAGCGTGGCTGGGACGCTCTTTTATCAAACCGAGTCTTCGACCTTGCCGAAATTTCTACCAAAGCCGTATTTAAAGCTAGCAAACGAGCTAACTAGCATTAGTTGGACGATTACTTATACCCTTGGTATGGCGCTAGCTGGGGTGTTTATACACTATTTTGGGGTTAGGGCGGCGTTTATTTTGGATTTTTGTTTGTATGTTTTTTCGTTTTTTATCCTAATTCGCCTAAATTTTAAAGATATTGCAGGAAGTAGCACGCAAGGTGCGATAAAAATGCTAAAAGAGGGCTTTACTTACATACGCTCGCGCCCTTTGGTGGTGCATTTAATCGTAATTCACGCCTTTGTGGCGGTTACGACTTATGATAATCTCATCGCGCTACTAGCGAAATTTGAGTATAAAGAAATCCTAAGCGCGTCGCTGGTGATTGGGCTGATGAATATGGCGCGCTCAGCCGCGGCGTTTTTTGGGCAGATGTGGCTGACGCGAATTGTAAATTTGAAGCGGTATTTTTGGATTTTGCTAGGGCAGGGCGGTGGAATCATGCTCTGGGCGGCGTTGGAGTTTAATTACTGGCTTTCGTTTATCGGTATCGTGATGGCTGGATTTTTTATCACGACGGTGTGGTCGTATTCTTTCACGCAACTCCAAAGCCATGTCGATAGGGAGTTTTTCGGGCGGGTGATTGCGTATAACGATATGGCGTATTTCATCGTCGCAACTCTGACCTCAGCGGCTATCGGTGCGCTGTATTCGCTAGGGCTTGCGCTGTGGCAGATAACATTTCTAATGGGATTTATGTTTATAATCGCTGCGGTGTATTATAAATTTATCGTGTATGATAGGTATCTAAGCAAGGAGTGAGGTTTAGCGTAAATTTTGCCTAATTTGTCATTGCGAGCATAGCGAAGCAATCTACGAGTATAAAATAACCAAACGCTAAATTCACTGTCATTGCGAGCGAGTGTAACGAGCGAAGCAATCCAGAAAAATTTAAATTCAAAATTCTACTTAAATTTTGCAAAAATACTGACCTTAAATTTTGAAGTCGTAGATTGCCACGAATTTTGCTATGCAAAATTCTCACAATGACAAATCTAACAAATTTTAAATTTTAGGGGCGATTTCGGGGCGGAAGTATGCGAAAACGAACAAAAACACCATTGCTACGAAAAACACTGCGCTAAACCCCTCTGCACCGAAAACTCTCATCGCCCCGCCTATGATTATGGGCGAGAAAAACGATGAGAGCGAATACGAAAACAAAAGCGAGGCCGAGATTTGCACGCGCGAGATTGAGGAGCTGTTTGTAAAGGAATCGTTCGCGCGCGCGATTGCGAGCGAGTATAGTGGAAAAACGCCAAATCCTAGCAAAAAGGCTAGGGCACATTTGACCTCGAAATTCCCGGTGGCAAACAGCCCCAGCGCCGAGCACGCGCCGATTGCGCACACTAGCATTATCGCTTTGCGCCTGCCGAAAAAATCAGACACGGGGCTGGCAAAAATCTGCGAAATGAAGCCTCCGACCATGGCTAGCCCCATGAACCAGCCCACTTGGCTGACATTTCCACTGCTTAGTACATACACGCTCGCCATTGAAAAAAATCCGTTTATCAAAATCCCGCCGCAAACTGCCGTCGCAAGCGCAAGTGGCGGTAGAACCGAGATTTTTGGCATACAGATTGTGGTTTTTTGCGCTTTTGCGGGCGGGTTGAAACGCATAAATTTCAAAGGCACTAGCCCAAAAAGTATGAAAAATCCGCTTAGAAAAAAGATTAAATTTGCGCTTAAATTTAGCGCGATTATCCCCACACCCACGGTAAATGCGCCGTAAAATACGATCTCATACACGGCTAGGACGCGTGAGCGGATAGAGTTTGTGATTTTGGAGTTGATCCAGCTTTCGATTATCATCAAAAGTGCGTAGTAGCAAAACCCAAGCCCGAAGCGAAGTATCGCCCAAAACGCCAAATTTGCGTTGATATCGTGGGCTAGGGCGCACAGCGCGAAAACCACGCTAAAAATATAATACGAGCGCACATGGGCGAAGCGGCCGATGATCGTGGGCGTGAAAAACACGCTAGAAATGGCGCCTAAGAAGAAAAACGATGAGATAATGCCGATGATTAGGTCGCTTTGGCCTCGCATTTTGAGTATGACGCCGGCTGATGATAGGGCTAGCGCGTCCCCGATAAACATAAAAAAAATCGCTAGAAATAGCGCACTTAGCGTCCTTGCCGCACGCAGGCTTTTAAACATAAATATCCTAAAAATTGAAATTCAATCTAGTATTTTACTCGAAATTTGAAAAATTCAAGGTTAAATTTGCAAAATTTGCACTTGTTTTAGCGTAGCAAGCGAGCACAAAATTTTTGCAATGACAAATTTGAGGAAAAATTTGCATAATCTGTCATTGCGAGAATTTGCATAGCAAATTCGAAGCAATCTACGAGTTTGAAATTTATAAACGATAAATTTGCAAAAATACTGACCTTAAATTTTAAAGTCGTAGATTGTTTCGCTTTCTGCGAAAGCTCGCAATGACAAATTGAGCGCAAAATTTAATCCTTCGCTAGACCTTTTAAAATCCTGTATTCATCGCAATTCGCGCTTAGTGTTTCATCATCGCCCATTGCGATAATCTCGCCGTTTTTGACCACAGCGATTTGGCTGGCGTTTTTGATAGTGGATAAGCGGTGAGCGATGACAATTACGATTTTATCAGCCTTTATCTTTTCTATGACAGATGAGATTTCCTTTTCGCTGGCGTTATCTAGCGCACTCGTGGCTTCGTCGAAAATGAGAATTTGCGGGTTTTTATACAGCGCGCGCGCAATCGCTATACGCTGGCGCTGTCCGCCTGAGAGATTCGCGCCAAACTCGCTTAAAAGCGTGTTTATGCCGTCTTCCATCTTGGCGACAAATTCATAAGCATTGGCAAGGCGCAGCGCGTTTATGACGCGCTCTTCGTCAAATTCCGCGCCGTAGCTGACATTTGCAGCGATTGTATCGTTAAAAATATAAATTCGTTGGCTCACAAAGCCGATATTATCCCTCAGGCTTGCGATGTCAAATTCGCTAATCTCGTTGCCGTCAAAAAGTATATTTCCGCTTTTGGCGTCGTAGTAGCGCATTATGAGATTTACCACCGAGCTTTTGCCACCGCCGCTGTTTCCCACAAGGGCTAAAATTTGCCCCTTTTTGACGCTAAAATTTATATCTTTTAGCGCGATTTTTTCATCATAGCTAAGCGAGACATTTTCAAAAGCCAGTGTGGATATATCGCCCATTTTTAGGTTTCCGCCGATTATGGCTGGCTCTAAATCAATTAACTCGAAAGTCCGCTCAGTAGCAGCCGTGGCGTCTTGCATTTTATTATGCAGTGATGAGACCTTTTTTATCGGCGTATAGACCATAAAAAGCGCGGTTAAAAAGCTAAAAAAGCTTCCTATGCTCATTTTGCCCTCGATGACCTCTTTGCCACCTACGATGATGACCACAGCCACGCCAAGTGCGCCAAGCATTTCCATTACGGGGCTTACGAGCGAGTTTGTAATTATTGCCTTTAAATTTAGCTTGAAAAATTTTGAGTTTTCTTCCTCGAAGTGTTTTACTTCGAAATTTTGGGCGTTACTGGCCTTTACGATTTCGATATTTGTAAAAATTTGATTTAGAGCCGATGTGATATCAGAGGTTTTTTCTAGCGATTGGCGCGAGACCTTTTTCATGCGTTTGGCTAGGCGCGATAGCGGATAAATCGCAGCCGGAAAGACCACGAGCGCAAAAAACGAAAGCTTAGGGCTATTGTAAATCACCACGCCAAGAAGCCCAAAAATGGTGATGATTTGTGTCACAAAATCAGGTATCATGTTTGAAACCACCGTGCGGATTCGCTCGATATCGTTCATCGTCCTAGAAATCAGCTCGCCTGTGCTGTGTGTGTTGAAAAATTTCAAATCTAGTCTAATTAGCTTTGATACGAGCAAATCACGCAGTCTGCGCACGGTATCTTGCCCGATAAATGAAGTGTAGTATGTCTGGATAAATGTGCCGGCACTTTTCATCGCAAACACCGCTATAATCGCAAATGCAAGCGGGTAGAGATAGAGGGTGTTTTTCTCGACAAAGATATAATCAAGCACCGGTTTTACCAAATACGCGCTCGCAGATGTCGCAAGCGAGGTCATAATCATACCCAAAAACGCTAACGCAAACTGGATTTTATAATCAATCAAAAATGGTTTAAATCTTGTCAAAATGGTCTTAAAATCGTTCAAAACTATTCCTTAAATTTACTTATTGCGCGCTTTTTTCCCAAATCGTGCCATTTGGCGTATCCATAATCTCGATTTTCATCGCTGTAAGTTTGGCGCGAATTTCATCGGCTAGTGCGAAATTTTTCTGCTTTTTAGCTTCGCTTCTTTGCTCGATTAGACGCAAAATTTGCGCTCTTTCATCATCGCTTACGCCAAATTGAAAATAGCTAACCTCGTCCATATAAAGCACGCCAAGGGTATTTTTTACAAATTCTAAATTTGCTAAAATTTGCGCTTTTAGAGCCTTATCTTTTGGGTTTTTATCGAGTGCTTCATTTGCGCAAGACACCATTTCATCGACACAGGCAAGCGCGCCAGATGTGTTTAAATCATCATTTAAAAACTCTAAAATTTTACCCCTAAATTTGGCTTGCTCGCAAGGCAAATTTTGTGCCATATTCACCCTTTTTTTAAGGCGGTAAAATTTATCAAGGCGTTTTTTAGAGGCGAGCAAATCATCGATTGTGTAGTTGAAATTTGCCCTATAATGCGAACTCATCAAATAAAACCTTAAAGCCTCGCCAGGCACGAGGGCTAGGGCGTCTTTGACAAAAAAGCTATTGCCTAGACTTTTGCTCATTTTTTCGTTATTTACCTGCACGAAGCCATTGTGCATCCAGTATTTAGCCAAAGCTCTATGCTCGCTACATCTGCACTGCGCGGCCTCGTTTTCGTGGTGCGGGAAGAGCAAATCAGCCCCGCCAGCGTGGATATCAATGCAAAATTCGGCGTCACGGCTATCTAAATGGGCTAAAATCATCGCCACACACTCGCTATGCCAGCCTGGTCTGCCACGCCCAAATGGTGCCTCAAACCACGCCTCGTCGAATTTCCACAGCGCGAAATCTTTTTCATTTTTTTTCTGCTCGTTTGAAACCACGCGCGCAAACTCGCTGTTTTGATCCTCTGCTTTTTTGCCACTAAGGCTTAAATAATCGCTATCTTTGGTGGTATCAAAGTATATCCCATCGCCTGAAATTTCATACGCATAGCCCAAATTTAGCAAATTTGAAACAAGGGCGCAAATTTCATTAATATTTTCGGTCGCTTTGGGCGAAATGTCGGCGTCACGGACATTTAACGCGCCCATATCGTCCAAATATCGCTTGGTGTAAAATTCTGTAATCTCGCTTAGAGTTTTTCCGCTCTCGCTCATTTTCTTTAAAATTTTATCGTCGATATCGGTGAAATTTCTAGCAAATTTCACATTTTTGCCCTGCGCTTCTAGCGCGCGCCTAAGCAAATCAAAGCTAATCGCGCTTTTAGCGTGCCCCAAATGCGCGTCATCATACACAGTCGGCCCGCAGACATAAATTTTAATCTCATCTTCGTTAAGCGGGATAAATTCGACCTTTTTTTTACTTGCAGTATCATAAATTACCATAATATAAACCTTTTAAAACATATAAAATTCCTATTTCAAGCGCGCAAAGCCCTAGAATTAGAAGGATTTTTTTAGCCTTGATTATAGCCAAAAAGTTATTAAATCCAAAAAAATAGATATTGAAAACAAACAAAAATCCCCCCGTAATCGAGCTAGCAAGCGCCAAACCCACAGCCCCAAATGGTTTAAAGAATAGTGCGCACAAAACTACATTTATAAAGACGCACCAAAGCGAAATTTTGGCACTTAGCTTTTGTTTCATGTGCGCATACAGCCAGTGTGAAAAAATGCGCGATAGCCCAAAGGGCAGCAGTCCCACCATATACGCTGCCAAAACAGCCGCGCATTGGGTCGTGTTAGTGGCGGTAAAATTTCCGCGCTCAAATAAAATTTTGGTGATCTCGTGCGAGAGCATGATTCCGCCGATTGTGGAGAGTGCCAAAAGCGTCAAAAGCATGTAAAATCCGCGCTCGATTAAATTTAACGCCTCTTTTTGGTTGTTTGTTTTGATTTGTTTGGTTAGTCGCGGGAAAATCGCCGTGCTAAGCGCGATTGCAAAAAGTGCGAGCGGAAGCTGAAAAATGCGGTTTGCGTAGTATAGATAGCTGATACTTCCGCTGGCTAAAAAGCTAGCAAAAAATGTATCTATAAATGAGCTAAGTTGCAAAGCGCTAGCCCCTACAACTCCGGCAAAAAAGTTGTTATAAAAGCCCTTAGTTTGCGCTTTTACGCCGTTTTTTAGCCTAGCAAATCCACCAAGAAGCACTCTAAGCATTCCGGTAAATTTCAGCGCATACACATGCACTAAAAACTGCAAAAACCCGCCCGCTACGACGCCACAAGATAGATACAAAACGATACTTCGCTCATCTTTGCCACGAGCCAAAAGCAAAGCAGCAATCATAGCTAAATTTAATAAAGCGGTCGAAAACGCCGTAGTGGCGAAATGATCGCGGTATTGAAGCATAGAGGCAAAAAGCGTAACGATAAAAATAAAAGCTAGATATATAAAATTTATGCGCACAAATGGCGTTGCTAGCGTGATTTGCTCGTCCGAAAAACCATAAGCTAAAATTTTAGTAAAAAACGGCGCGAACACCCACACAACCGCAGTTAAAAACAAAATAAAAAGAAAAAATCTAATCAGCACGGAAGCTGCGAAAATCCCCTTTTTTTTCGAAGCGGTAAAATTTGGCAAAAACGCCTGTGTAAAGGCACCCTCGCCAAAAAGTCGTCTAAATAAATTTGGCAGTTTAAACGCCACAAAAAATATATCACTATACACACCAGCGCCCAAAATAGAAGCCGTCAGCAAATCACGCACAAAGCCCAAAATGCGAGAAGCTAGCGTTCCGACGCTGTTTGTAAAAAACCCTCTAAACATAATTCCTCGTTAAATTTTATAAAATAAAAAGATAGATTATAATATAATTTCGCCTATTTTTTGATTTTGAAAGAGGATATTTTGCAAAATTTGCCATTTTCGCTCGATACGCAAAACTTCATCAAAACCCTAAAATTTGAGGGTAGCTGGACATATCGAAGCGGAAAAAAACAGCTTGATTTACTTAAAAAAACACTATCAAATTTAGACAATTTCGTAGCAGATTTTTCAAATGTCGAAAAGCTGGATTATTTCATGGCTTATAGCATTAAAAATTTAATGCGTGGCAAAAGCGTGGAATTTAGGAGCCAAAATCCAAAAATAGAGAAAATTTTTGAATTTATTAGCGATGAGAGCATAGACCATAATTTTATGCCAAAAGTGCATGGTATGGGGATTTTGGCTCAAATCGGGCTGTATTTTTGCGCAGGCTGGGCTGGGATTGTAAATTTAGCCACATTTTTGGGCGAGTTTTTTTGCAAGGTATTTTCGCTATTTTTGCACCCGCGCAAATTTCGCCTCAAAGAGACCGTAAATTTTATCAAAGACAACGGCATTGATTCGCTTTTTATCGTGGCTTTGACTGCGTTTTTAATCGGTGTGGTGCTAGCTTACATTGGCGCAGATATGCTCTCGCAGTTTGGGGCTAGTATTTATATTATAGATATTATGGGCGCTCTAACCATGCGCGAGATTGCCCCGCTAATCGCTGCGATTGTCATTGCTGGGCGTTCTGCGTCGAGTTTTACGGCGCAAATTGGCGTTATGAAAATCACAGAAGAGATCGACGCGATGAAAACAATGGGCTTTGATCCGTTTTATTTCCTCTCAATGCCACGAATTTTGGCTATGGTGATTTGTATGCCATTTATCATTTTTATCGCAAATTCAATATGTATTTTCGCTCAAATGATAGTTTGCGAGGCGTATTTGGAGATAGGATTTTTGGATTATTTGGATAGATTTAAATCAAATGTCGAAATTCGCCACTTTTTTGCCGGTATGATAAAGGCTCCGTTTTTTGGCGCATTTATCGCTATAATCGGCTGTATGAGAGGATTTGAGGTCAAGGGAAATACCCAAAGTATCGGCGAATACACCACAATCAGCGTGGTAAATGCGATATTTTGGGTCATCGCCATAGACGCGATTTTTGCGATACTCTTCTCGGAGATTGGGCTGTGAGCGAGATAATAAGCGCAAAAAATGTAACCACAGCGTATGGGACGCGCATAATGCACGATAATGTGAGTTTTAGCGTGAAAAAGGCTGAAATTTACGGCTTTTTGGGCGGAAGTGGAAGCGGAAAAACCACTCTAATGAAAACGCTGATTTACCTAAACCAGCCAAAAAGCGGCGAGATTAAAATTTTTGGCGAGGATATTTGGAGCGTGGGTGAGGATAGGCGCAATGAAATTCGCCTAAAATGCGGTGTGATGTTTCAATTCGGCGCGCTGTATAGCTCGATGAATGTGCTAGAAAATGTAGGCGTCCTACTGCGCGAATACTCGAATTTTAGCGACAAAGAGATTAACGAGCTTGCTATGTTTTGGATACAAAAGGTAGGCCTTAAAAAAGAGAGCGCAATGCTAAATCCAAACGAGCTAAGTGGCGGTATGAAAAAGCGTGTCGCCCTTGCTAGGGCATTGGCGTTAAGCCCTGAGATTTTATTTTTAGACGAGCCAAACTCAGGGCTCGATCCGCTTAGCTCACGCGCCCTTGATAGGCTAGTGTGCGAGCTAAGAGATAATCTTGGCGTAACCGTGGTAATGGTAACGCACGATGTGGATAGTATTTTTGATATACTTGATAGATTTTTGATAGTCGATAATAAAAAAATCATCTTCGAAGGGGCTTTGAGCGAAATCGAAAAGCTAGAAAACAACCCGCTTGAAGAGCTATTTAAAATGAGAGCGAAATAGGAGCAAAATTTGGAAAATAGAACCTCATATACAATCGTGGGCGCATTTGTTATGGCGTGTGTGTTTGCGCTTACAGCTTTCGTGTGGTGGATGCTAACTCGCACCGATACTAGGGAGACTTACAGATCGTATTATATCCATACTAAGGAGCTTCCGACTGGAATTCGCGAGAATTCAGATGTCAAATTTATCGGCGTAAATGCTGGAATCATCAAAAAAATAGATTTTGTCGATATCGAAAATGCAATAATCGAAATCGAAGTATCGCTTAAAAGCAAACTCCCTATCTCGCGAGATAGTATCGCCAAGGTCGAAACGCAAGGCATTAGTGGAATTTCGTTTTTAAATATCACAAAGGGAAGTGGCGATCTATTTAGCGAAAATGAAGAAAAGCCAATCATCGAGCTAGATAAAACCCTGCTCGATAAAATCGGCTCCAAAGCAGAAGTTATCACAGATAGTGTAGGGCAGATGATATTTAAAATCAACTCGCTTTTATCGCAAGATAATATGAAAAAAGTCGATGAAATTTTAACTTCGCTTAACAAATTTAGCGCCGAACTTAGCGATGAGAAGAAATTTAACGAACTAAACGCATTAATGGCGAATTTCAACACCCTAATGACGAATTTAAACGAAAGAGAGCACGAATTAGACGAAATTTTGGATAAATTTAATGCTTTTGCCAGCAGTGCGACGCGCCTTTCAAATTCACTCGAAAAAACAAGTCAGATTATGGCAAAGCGCGTAGAGCGGGGCGAATACAATCTCAAAGCCATACTAGATCCTACCCTAAACGAGGCCAAAACCACGCTAACCGAGTTTAACAAGGCTTTAAGAGAATTTCAAGGCGCGATGTTTAGGCTAGAAGAAAATCCGTATGAATTCTTTTTTAGAGATACCAAAAAGGACTGAAAATGAGAAAAATTTTATGCGCATTTAGCGCAGTTTTGGCTGGAGCTTTACTAGGAGGCTGTTTGGCAAAGAGTGCCAAGCCATATACTTATTACGAGCTTAAATACGACCAAAAACACTGCGCCGCGAAGTCAAATTCACGCAAAAATATCTATATCGAGAGTGTAACTGCGACAAATTTGGTCGATAGACGCGATATTTTAATCGTGGATTGGAAATCTCGCACAAGATACGCAAGCGACGCCAAATATATCACAATGCCAAGCGAAATGCTTTATAAAGCCCTAATCGACGCGGCGTTTTCGACCTGTGCGCTAAATCCGATTTTTGTGCCACAAGAGAGAGATTTGCGCCTAAAAACCACGCTTATCACGCTTCAAGTCGATGGCGATCACGCTAAAATCACGATCGGATACGAGTTTTTAAACGCTGTGCAAAGTATAAAATCTGGCGTGATTACAAAGCGAGTTTTCGTGCCAGATCCAAGCTCGCAAAGCATTTATAATGCGACAAATTCGGCGTTAAATTTGGCAATTGATGAAATTTTAAAGGCAATTCAATGATAGTAGGATTAGAAGGAATCATCACGCACAAAGAGCCCACTAAATGCGTGATAAAGTGCGCTAGTGGCGTAAGTTATGCTGTGGCGATTTCGCTAGGGTGTGGCGCTAGGGTAGAGCGGGGCGAAAAGGTGGAGTTTTTGATAACTCAGATTATCAGAGAGGACGCAAATTTGCTCTATGGATTTTTGGAGCCAAAAGAGAAAAATATGTTTGAAATGCTAATCAAACTAAGCGGAATAGGGGCTAGCACGGCAATGGCTGTGTGCTCATCGCTTAGCGCAGAGAACTTTTCTCGCGCGATTATCACAGGCGATAGCGCGCTACTAACGAGCGTGCCAGGGATCGGTCCAAAGACAGCTAGGCGCATAATCGCCGAGCTAGGAGACGCGAAACTAATGGAGTTTGGCGAGAGCGAAGTGTATAAATCAGAGGCGATGAGCGCGCTTGAAAGTCTAGGCTTCAAACGCGATAGAATCAGTAAAATTTTGCTTGATTGCGTCAGCACAAATACGGCTGATTTGATCAAAGAAGCATTGAAAAAACTAGCATAAATTTAAAATTTACAAGGAGAAATAATGAAATACGGTATAGTTTTTGGTGGTCAAAGTTACGAACACGAGATTAGTATAATCTCTGCAATCGCGGTCAAAGACGCGTTAAAGGGCGAGAATTTGGCGTTTGTTTTTTGTGATAAAGATAGGAGATTTTTCTTAATCGAAGAGAAAAATATGCGCGCAGTGTATTTCAAAAACGGCGAATACACAAAATCAAAAGAGCTAAATATCTCAAACGGCGGATTTTATATGAGTGGGGGTATGTTTGGCAAAAAAAGCATGCTTGAAGTGAGCGTTTATGTGAATTTGATCCATGGTTGCGACGGCGAGGACGGAAAATTCGCAAGCCTTTTTGAGTTTTTCTCAATCCCTTATATCGGCCCTAGAATCGAGGCTAGCGTGCTAAGCTACAACAAAATTTTAACCAAATACCTAGCACAAATCGCAGGTGTAAAAACCGTGCCGTTTGAAATCGTCAATCGCAACAGCTTGCCGAATTTCAACTTCCCAGTCATCATCAAACCCGCTCATTTGGGTTCTAGTATCGGTATTGGCATAGCAAAATCAGAAAAAGAGTTCGACTACTGCATGGATAAGGTCTATGAGCTAGATGATAGCGCGATCGTCGAGCCATATATGGAAAATATCAAAGAATACAACCTAGCAGGGGCTAAAATCGACGGCAAAATCGAGTATTCCTTCATCGAAGAGCCGAAAAAAGAGGGATATTTGGATTTTGGTAGAAAATACCTTGACTTTTCGCGCACTGGCGTGGTCGAAGAGGCGCAAATCGGTATGTCGATCGAGGATAAGATGAAAGATGCGTTTGCTAAGCTTTATAATGTCGGTGGATTTGAGGGGGCGTTGATTAGGTGCGACTTTTTCGTGCAAAATAACGAAGTGTATCTAAACGAGATAAATCCAAATCCAGGAAGTATGGCAAACTACCTATTTAGCGACTTTGCAGAGGTTTTGGGCAAGCTAGCTACTTCGCTTCCAGCGGCTAAGGAAATTCCGATTTCGTATGATTTGATAACAAAAATTTCAGCGAATAAATAAGCTAAATTTAAAAATTTTACGCTAAATTTTGCGTAAAATTTTACATAAGGATTGTTTATGTTAAATAAAGACGAAATTTACACAGCGACGGAAATGGCGAGAAATTTTAGCTCAATTTTAAAAAAACTAAATAGCCAAGAGATTAAAAAGGCTATGATTGTCAAAAATAATAAATTTGAGGCCGTAATGCTTAGCATGAGCGAATACGAGCGCCTAGAAAAGGCAGTCGAGCTACTCAAAGCGATTTATGGTAAAAAGGGTCAAGATGGCCAGTAAAACCATAAAATTTGGTGGCAACGAATACAAAATCAGCTACGAAATCGAAAATTTAAGCGTCGAGCCGTATATTTTGGTTTTGCACGGCTGGGGCGCGAAAAAAGAGCTTATGCAGAGGGTTTTCGAGGCGAAATTTTTCCCAAATTACAGGCTAGTTTTCGTGGATTTGCCCGGATTTGGCGCTAGCTCGCAACCAAAATTTGCGCTTACAAGCGAGAATTATGCGGGCATTATGCGTGAGTTTATCGCTGCGCTTGGAGGCGCACCAGAGGCCATTATGGGACATAGTTTTGGTGGCAAGGTCGCCACACTGCTTGCGCCAAAAAGGCTGATTTTACTAAGCTCGGCTGGGATAATCGAGCCAAAGCCTTTGAAGGTGAGGGCGAAAATCGCGGTGTTTAAATGCCTAAAATATGTCGGGTTGGCGAAGTTTTGGCGATTTTTTGCCAGCAAAGACGCTTCTGGTATGAGCGAAGAGATGTTTGGGACGCTAAAAAATGTGATTCGCGAGGATTTCGAGCCGATTTTTGCCGAGATTAAACCAGAAAAAACGCTGATTTTTTGGGGTATTAGCGATACGGCCACAGCTCTAAGTAGCGGAGAGAAAATCCACTCGCTTATCAAAAATAGCAAATTTTACCCGCTTGATGGGGATCACTTTTTTTTCATAAAACACGCGAAATTCATCACAGATACAATCACGACTGAATTTAAATAATCCAAATTTAGTTATTTTTCATTGTTTGTCATCGCGAGCGAGCACATTGCTCGCATGGCAAAGTGGATTTAAATTTGAAATTTTACGCTTTCCATTGTCATTGCGAGCGAACGACAGCGGAAAATTTCCCCTGATTTGTCATTGCGAGCGAGTGTAACGAGCGTGGCAATCTACGAGTATAAATCACCAAAACGCAAATTTCGTGTCATTGCGAGGAGCAAGGCGACGAAGCAATCCAGAGAAATTTAAAGAAAATTTAAAATTTACTAAAATTTATCTACGAAATGATATTTGCAAAAGTGAAAACGAGAGGATACGAACTATGATTTTACAAGTAATTATTGAAAAAGATGAACTTTAAAATAGTAGGATTGGATATAAAAGTAAAAATGAAAATTGCAGTTTTCAATACTAAAAATAAAATTTAAAACATAAAGGATAAAAATGAAAAAATCATTATTAAGTGTTGCGCTTATGGCAATGTTAGGTTCTAGTTCGCTTATGGCAGATATTGATGATTATGTGGCAAATGATGATAGCAAAGCTGAGAATTTTGTGCGACAAGTAATTAAAATGGCTGAAAAAGGCGATATGGATATATTGGATTTTTATTCAAATCAAGTCTTGCCTTCTGAGGCAGGATTGCCACTTACGCAAGAGGATTTAAAAGAAAGAATTGTTAAAAATGAAATTAATGTTGCAATGATTAATGGCAAGGAGGTAGATGATTATATATTTGTTCTTTATCCTTCGGTTAGTAAAAAGAACGATGACAATACAATAGAGATTTTTATTGATTGTGGCGTATATAATTCTGAGGGCAACCTTGTTCCATTAAATGTTAAAGAAAATAAGCCTATGATTATTTCTATTGAAAACGACAAATATCGTATAAAATCTATGCCTGAGCAAAGTCAAAAAGGTTGCTATAAATTTTAATAATTATTGATAATAAAAAACTTTTATATACAATGAAAGGAAATAATATGCAAATAGCTTTACAAATCGAAAACGGAAACCAAAGCATTTTTAACGCTTTAAACGCATTTTTAAAAAGTCATAACGATTTAAAATTTATACTTAAAAAAAACACAAAACGCAAAATACATATTATGAGCGAAAAAGATGAAGCGGATTTAAAAGATACTTTGCGACTGCTAGAAAAAGGTGAATTAAAATTTATTAGTGCCGATGAGATGAAAAAGCGCACCGATAAACATTTAGCAAATTTGAAAGAAAAATATGCGTAAAATCGCTTATAAAGAACGCTTTGAAAATGAATTAATGTTTATCGTAGAGTTTATCGCACAGCACGATGGATATCAAAGGGCAGAGAAATTTTATAATGAAATTTACGCCAAAATAGATAAAATCCCCTTTATGCCGTTTAGTTATCGCCAAAATAAACTAACAAGCAATAAAAATACAAAAGACATTTATAAAGGCTATGTAATTCCTTTTCGCATAACTAACGATAAAATCGAAATTTTGGGTATTTATAAAGAGAATTTATGGGCAGAAAAAGATTAAAAAAAAGGCAAATTTGGCAAAATAAGATCAAAACTATATAATCGAATTTTGGGCTATGAGGGTGTATCTGTGCCCTAGCCCATTAATCTGCCCTAACCTAAAATGCAATCACGCTTCTAATTTTATATTAAATTTATCGCGCTATAATGCCTAGACCAATCAGATGAGAAAGGTTTGACATGCTTTTTGATATCAGTTTAATTGGCGATACGAAAAATTTATATTTAAAGCGGTTTGGTCGCTCGAACCTAAACGGCGTCCCGCACTACCTGAAATTCGACTTTTCTGCGATGTCTTTCGTCAAGCTAAACAACAAACTTTCTATCAAATCCACAGGTTGCAAATCTGATTTGGACTACGGATTTTACCTCGTTTTCGAGGATAATAAATTTTTTATAAACAACAAAACTCACCTTTCTAAAAAAGAGATTTTTTATATGCTAAGCTATCTTTTTGATAAAATTTATGACAAAAATGTCAAATACCCGCGCGACAGCCTGCACGCAAAAATAAAAAAAACGATTGAATTTTTAAACAAAATTTATAATTTCACCAAAGAAAAAGACCATAAATTCAACATGCACGCGCAGTATCGAAATGTGTTTGTGGGGTGTTTGAGTATCGATTATCGCGAAAATTTGGCGCAAAATTTCGTTTAAATTTCATTGAAAATTGTGAAATTTGGCTTACAAATTTACCGAGTTTTTACCCAAATTTATTAAAATTATGAATTATATATATGATAAAGGTTTGATATGCTTTTCGATGTTGTAATAATCGGCGATAACAAAAATTTATATTTAAAGCAATTTGGTGGGCGTTCGAATTTCAGGGGCGTTCCGAACTATTTTCAATTCGATTTCAACGAAATGAAATTCGTGCAAATCAAAGAGAAAATTTATGTCAAATTTGACTACAACGAAACCGAGACAAACACCGATCCTAACTATGGTTTCGTTCTGATTTTCGACGAAAAAGAGTTTTTCAAAAACAAGCAAAATTTAACGCGAAAAGAGGCGTTTATCTTGCTGAATTATATTTTTAACAAAATGTATAGCAAAGATGTCAAGTATCCGCGCGACAGCCTACATTTCAGGATAAAAAAGGCGATCGATCTTTACAAGGCTGTCTATAAGGACGATGATTTCGACGGATACAACCTACACGCGCAATACCGCAATCTCTACGCCGGACAGATAAGTATCGACAAAAGAGAACGAACGCTCGGCGCAGCGGAATAATCAGCGTTGTGAGATAAAATTTATAAATTTAAACGCTGTTTTGGCGTTTAAATTTTGCAAATACTTTGAAATTTCCCTTGCAAAATCTATTGCAAATGCAAATTTGGATAATCAAAAAGCAAAACTTTCCCGCTATGCTCGATAATCTCAGCGAAATTTTCAGCTTCAAATTCTAGTCCGAAAATCGCACAAGTTGGGAATTTTTCGATTACTGAGTTGCTGAAATACTCGCACACTGCGCCGATTGTGGGGTTGTGGCCTACTATGAAAACCACTTTGTATTTTTCATTGAGCATGCGCACAAACTCTGCTAGCTCTCGCGCGCCAATGTCGTAAAGCTCTTTTTTTTCTTTTAAAATATCTTTGGCACCGATATTTTTGGCTATGATTTTGGCGGTTTTTAGTGCGCGTTTGGCAGGGCTAGTGATGATGATATCAGGCACTATCCCCTCTTTTGCCAAAAGCTCCCCTAGCCTGCCTGCGTCATCTTCGCCCTTTTGGCTTAGTTTGCGCTCGAAATCTGTCTGTGCGAAAGCCTCGGCTTTGGCGTGTCTGATAAAATAAATTTGTTTCATAAATTTCCTTTTCGTATAATTTTACGCAAAATTTTACAAAATTTTAAATTTTTGCTGTATCTTGCCGAATCCAAACCCTGCCCCAAACCCTATCAAATGCGCATACCACGCCACATTTGAAGCTAGCAAAAGCGGAGCAAAACTAATAAGTGCAACCATAGCCAAAACGCTTTTTAAATTTTGCCTCTCATAGCACAAAATTACGCCCAAAAGCGCGCAGATTACGCCACTTGCGCCGATTAAATTTATATTTTGTCCCATAAATTTGTAAGCGCAAAAAATGTAAATTAGGCAGATTAAATTTGTAAAAATTCCAAGCCCGAAATATAAAATCGTAAATTTAACGCTACCGAAAAATCGCTCTAAAATAGAGCCGAACTGATATAGCACAGCCATATTCATAGCCAAATGTGCAATTCCAGCGTGCATGAAAAATGATGATAAAATTTGCCAAAAAAATCCGTCAAAAAATAGCAAATTTAGCCCCAAATACGCGCCCAAATTTGGGATTAAATTCGCTAGGACAAAAAGCACGCAGTTTGTGATGATGATAGCTAGCGTGGCCTTGCCTGCCTGCCCGAAATTCGCCCTTTGTCCGAAATTTGCCATTTGCATAAATTTCCTAAATTTATTGTTTTACGCGACCATATCCTGCGAAGCGATTTGAAGCTAGGCAAGAAACTTTGTTGCTTCCGCAGCGCACGATATAGCTATTTTCGATTTTTTTGCCGTTTTTGTGAGTATTTTTTTTGTTTAAATTTACAAAATCGACCTTGTTTCTACCGCGCGAATTATGCACGAATTTTATCCTGCCGTCTGCGTAAATTTCGCGGATCACGCCGATATGGCTGATTTCGTTATTTATGCGTTTTTTGTTTGATTGAAGGGTGTTTTGGAAAAATATCAAATCCCCTACTCGTGGGTTTTTGTGCGCGATTAGGTCGCGTTTTTTGTAATAATTATAAATCGCTTGTGATTTTCTGCCGTTTGTGAAATACTTAGGCAACTCTTTTGAGTTGAAAAAAATCTCTTTGTTTTTAGAATTTAGCGCTGTGATAAACCCGCTACAATCCCCGCCTACCTTGGTTCCGGTGTATTTATCTACCCATGAAATAAGCGTTGTGTTGTAGGTATTTCCTGGGATTTGTGATGAGCCAGAGTTATCTTCATAAACCTCGTAGTCTGCTTGCGTAGTGGGATTTGCAGGCGATGAAAACGGAGCTAGCCACGAACAGCCACTCATCAAAAACGCCCCTAAAAATAAAGCAAAAATTTTTTTCATAAACTACCTTAAAAATACAAAATGTGTTTTCATTTTAGCAACCAAATGTAATAAAATAGTAATTTTAAAGCAAATTTATGTATAATCACGGCGAAATTTTTGCAATCAAAACGGAGAGAAAATGCATTATTTACAAATCAAAGGCGAAGCCAAGCTTAGTGGCGAAATAAAAATCTCAGGCGCCAAAAACGCGGCACTACCGCTAATCGCGCTAATTATACTATCCAAAAACCCAGTTACAATTAAAAATTTACCAGATGTTTCAGATATCAAAACCCTAATCCAGCTTTTGGCAAATTTAGGCGCAAAATGCGAGTATCTAGACGCTCACACCGCTATAATCGATCCAAGAGGGATAAACTCAACAAAGGCAGTTTATGACATCGTGCGCAAAATGCGCGCTTCGATTTTAGTTCTTGGTCCATTGCTAGCGCGTTTTGGCAAGGCAGAAGTTAGCATGCCAGGCGGGTGCGCGATAGGGGCAAGGCCGATTGATTTGCACCTAAGGGCAGTCGAAAAAATGGGTGCGCAGGTAAAAATCGAAGAAGGCTATGTTGTGTGCGAGGGCGCATTAAAGGGTGCGAATATTTCGTTTGATAAAATCACCGTTACAGGCACCGAAAATGTCGTAATGGCGGCTGCGCTTGCTAGCGGGGAGACTTGCATAATCAACGCTGCCAAAGAACCAGAGGTCGTGGCCGTGTGCGAAGCCCTAGCTAGTGCTGGCGTAAAAATCGAAGGAATCGGCACTGACGAGCTTAAAATCACAGGCACAGCGGGCGAACTTTTAAATATCAACGAAATCACCGTAATCCCCGATCGTATCGAGGCTGGGACATATCTGTGTGCCGGGGCGATAACAAATTCTAAAATCAGCGTTACAAGCGTAAATCCTGCGCATTTGGGCGCTGTGCTAGCGAAATTTGAGGATATGGGATTTAAATTTGAAATTTCAGGCAGCGGCAACGACTCTAAAATCACTATTTTGCCAGCAGACGAAATCAAAGCGACCAAAATCATCACTACCGAATATCCGGGCTTTCCGACCGATATGCAAGCGCAGTTTATGGCGCTAACCTGCGTCGCGCAGGGCACTAGCACGGTCGAGGAGAGGCTGTTTGAAAACCGCTTTATGCATGTGAGCGAACTAAACCGCATGGGCGCAGATATCAAATTAAACGGCAATATCGCTACAATCAAGGGTGGCAAACTCGCAGGTGCTGATGTCATGGCGACAGATTTGCGCGCTAGCTCGGCTCTTGTTTTAGCGGCTCTTGCAGCAAGTGGCACTACGCGCGTGCATCGTATATATCACTTAGATCGCGGATATGAGAGCTTGGAGGCGAAATTTAGCGCACTAGGCGCGCAAATTCTAAGGCTAGAAGAATGATTGATATAAACACTGCGCAAGAATTGATTTTTAGGCAAAATTTAGGCTTTTTTGGCGAAAAAAAGATTGAAATTTCACGCTCTCTTGGGGCTATTTTAGCGCAGGATATAAAAGCGCGAAAAAATGTGCCAAGCTTCGATAATAGCGCACTTGATGGCTATGCGTATAACAGCGAAAAAATCGGCGAGAGTTTGCAAATCGTAGAGCCAACTATCTTTGCTGGTGATCAAAAATTTTATGAAATTTCGCCAAATCAAGCGCAAAAAATAATGACAGGCGCACCTATGCCAAAGGGCGCAAACAGCGTGCTTCGCGTAGAGGACGCGTGCATTAAGGACGGGTTTTTGCAAATTCCAGCTAACGCAAAAGCAGGCGATGGACTTCGCAAAATGGGCGAAGAAGTGCGCGAGGGCGAGGTGCTACTTAGCGCAGGAGAGCGGATAAATGCTGCTAAAATCATGCTTTTAGCAGCGCAAGGCATAAATGAAATCCCCGTACGCACCACGCCAAAAATCGCCGTGCTTTCGAGTGGCGATGAGTTAAAAGAGCCGTGGGAAAACGCAAATGAGCGCGAAATTTACAACGCAAACGCAAGTGGAATTTGCGCGCTTTTGCAGAGTGAAAATTTCGCAAACGACTATCTTGGAATCATCAAAGACGAAGCAAACGCAGTGCGAGAAGCCCTAAAAAGCGCAACACAAAGCTATGATGTGATAATCACAAGCGGTGGGGCAAGCGTGGGCGAGGCTGATTTCATGGCGCAAATTTTGTGCGAGCTTGGATTTAGCCCAGTGTTTGAGCATATTGACATAAAGCCGGGAAAGCCGATTAAATGCTACCATGCGGGCAAAAAGCTTGTTTTTGTAATGCCGGGAAACCCGCTAGCAGCGTTTATTTTAGCAAAAATCATAATCTTGCCGGTCCTTAAAAAAATGGTTGGTGAAAATTTTAAGGCGCGTGAAATTTTAGCCAAATTTAATGGTGAGCTAAAATTTCGCCCAAATCGCATAAATTTAAGCCTAGGCGTGTATGAAAACGGCTATTTTACGCCGATAAAATCAAACTCAGCTATGATTAAGCCACTATGCGGGGCGACGCATTTTATGCTCTCAAAATTTGAGCAATGCGAGCAAAAAAATGGCGAAATTGTAAAAATTTATGAAATTTAAGCAAAATGGTATTGACAAATGAGAAATTTTAAGATAAAATCCAAGTTCTTTTTTACTTCGTGCGGGAATAGCTCAGTGGTAGAGCGCAACCTTGCCATGGTTGATGTCGCGAGTTCGACTCTCGTTTCCCGCTCCACTTTTTTAAATCCAAATCAAAAAGTTTGCTTATGAAAATCCTAGTTTGTGTAAGCGGTGCTAGTTTTTGCGAAATTGGGTTAAATTTAATCAAATTTTTATCGATCACGCCAAACGAAATTTACGCAATCATAAGCGAAAATGCAAAAATCGTCTTAAAATCCGAAAATAATATGAATTTTGCAAATTTCATTAGCGAAAATCAAGCTGTGAAATTCTTTGATGATAGCGATATCGGCGCGAGTGTGGCGTCTGGTTCGTTTGGTATAGACGCTACGATTTTTGCCCCCTGCTCTATCAACTCACTAGCGAAAATTCACGCAGGTATCGCCGATACTCTTAGCACTCGCGCAGCAGCCGTCGCGCTAAAAGAGCGCAAAAAACTAATCCTTGGCGTGCGCGAAATGCCCTTTTCGCCTATTTCGCTTCGTTCAATGAGCGAGTTAGCAAATCTCGGCGTCATCATCGCTCCGCCCATTATCGGCGGTTATAGCGGTGCAAAAAATTTAGAAGATATGCAAAATTTCATAATTGGCAAATGGTGCGACGCCATGGGCGTGGCAAACAATCTCTTTAAAAGGTGGCAAAAATGAGAAAATGTATCTATCCCGGTACTTTTGATCCTATCACAAATGGTCATTTAGATGTAATCAAACGCGCCCTTGGCCTTTTTGACGAGGTCGTCGTCGCAATCGCACTTAGCGAGAGCAAAAGCCCTTGTTTTTCGCTAGAAAAGCGCTTGGAGATGACAAGGCTTGCCCTTAGCGATCTAAAAAATGTCAAAGTCGAGCCGTTTTCAAACCTGCTAGTCGATTTCGCTAAATCGCACGGCACGAATTTTTGCATTAGGGGACTGCGCGCGGTGAGCGATTTTGAATACGAATTACAGCTTAGCTACACAAACACATCTCTATGGGATAAATTTGAGAGTGTGTTTTTGATGCCAAGCCTGAAAAACGCCTTTATTTCGAGCTCTATGGTTCGCACGATACTGCGCCACGACGGCGATGTTTCGCAGTTTGTGCCAAAACAAATTTTGCCACTGCTTAAAAAGGAAAATTGATGTTTGTAGCCTTTGAGGGGATTGACGGAGTTGGCAAAAGCACGCAAATATCGCGCCTAGCTGAAATTTATCCTGGCGCGATAGTTACCAAAGAACCGGGCGCTACGAGGTTTGGTGAAATTTTGCGTAGTATAATTTTAAACGAAAATTTCAAATTTAACGGCGACAACCACATAAATTTAGGTCAAATTTGCGGAAGTATCTCAAAAACTGCTGAGATGTTTTTGTTTTTAGCTGATCGGGCTGAACACCACGAGAAGGTTGTTTTGCCAAATTTGCAAAATCTAATCCTAAGCGATAGAAGCTTCATCTCAGGTATCGCCTACGCCCTAGCCAATGATGAAAACGCTAAATTTGATGAACTTGTAATGCTAAATAAAATCGCGCTTGGTGGTGAAATTTATGGTAAATTTGTATTTTTTGAGATTGGTAAAGATGATTTGATTTCTAGGCTAAATACTCGCGCGGGATACGATAAAATCGAGCTTCGTGGCGTGGAGTATCTGCTTAGGGTGCAAGAAAAGATAAAATTTACCTTACAAAAGCTAAAATTAAATTTTTTAATCGTCAATGCAAACGATGATATTGATAAAATAACAAAAAAAATAAAGGAATTTATAGATGATTAAAGCACTGCGTGGTATGAACGACCTAATGGGCTATGAAGCCGAACTTTTCGCAAAAATCGTGCGTGTGTGTGAAAGTGTGGCGAGGAATTATGGATTTGAGCTAATCGAAACCCCAAAACTCGAACAAACCGCCCTATTTCGCCGAAGCGTGGGCGAGAGTAGCGATATAGTCGGCAAGGAAATGTATGAGTTTAGCGATAAAAGTGGCGATAGCGTCTGCTTGCGCCCAGAGGGCACAGCCGGGGTCGTTCGCTCATTTATCGAGAATAAATTTGACAAGGCTGGTGGCGTGCGCAAATTTTACTACACCGGCTCAATGTTTCGCTACGAGCGCCCGCAACGAGGCAGACTACGCGAATTTCACCAATTTGGCGTGGAGTGTTTTGGCGAGGGAAGCGTGTATGAGGACGCGAGCGTGATTTTGTTACTAGCTGAAATTTTACGCAAACTAGGCGTAAAAACCACGCTCAAACTAAACTCCCTAGGTGATAGCTCGTGCATGCCAGAGTATAAAAACAAACTAATCAAATTTTTAAATGAGCGCGAGGATAGGCTTTGCGAGGATTGCAAAAGGCGCATTATCACAAACCCAATCCGCGTGCTTGATTGCAAAAACGAAGCCTGCCAAAGCGAGCTTGCCGCCGCTCCACTAATCACCGATAATCTAAGCGATGAGTGCAAAGGCGAATTTGAAAAATTGCAAGAAATTTTGCTTGCAAATGGGCTAAATTTCGAAATCGACAAACGATTGGTTAGAGGGCTAGATTATTACTGCAAAACCGCATTTGAGTTCGTCAGCGGCGAGCTTGGCGCACAAAGCGCAGTCGGTGGTGGCGGCAGATACGATAGACTAGTCGAGTTTTTGGGTGGCAAAAGCACATTTGGCGTGGGTTTTGCGATAGGAATTGAAAGGCTAATCGAAATTTTAAAATTAAAAGAAGCCCCTAGTTCTCGCAGCGGAATTTACATCGGCGCAATGGACGAGGCAATCGTGCCTTGTGCGTTTGCTATCGGACAAAAACTGCGCGCAATCACCAAAACTCATATCGCCTATGAGCCAAAAAATTTGCAAAAACACCTAAAAAGCGCAGATTCAAAAATGGCTAAATTTTGCCTTTGTATCGGCGAAGATGAGTTTAAAAACGCTAGCGTATGGTGCAAAAATTTAGAGGATAAAAGCCAAGACATGGTTAAATTTAACGAAATCGAAGACTTTTTTAAGGATAGAGTATGAACGATTATGGACTAAATATTTGGGGAAATTCAAATTTCGTCATTGATTCTGGCAAGTTGTGCGTGAATTCTGATTTTAAACAACCACTTGTCGATATGGTTAAAGAAATCAGGGCTGATGGCATTAGAGGCCCTATTTTGCTTCGTTTTCCGCACCTTATAAAAAAACAAATTGTCGAAATTTACTCGAATTTCAACCGCGCGATAAAAGAATTTGACTACAAGGGCAAATTCAACGCCGTCTATCCGCTCAAAGTAAATCAATTCCCGGGATTTGTGAAAAATTTGGTCGAAATCGGCAAGCCTTACGGGTATGGCTTGGAGGCTGGTTCTAAGCCAGAGCTACTTTTAGCCATGGCGTATAACAACGACAACGCGCCAATCACCGTAAATGGCTTTAAGGATAAAGAGCTTATCAATATCGGCTTTATCGCCGCAGAGATGGGGCATAATATCACGCTTACAATCGAGGGTCTAAACGAGCTAAAAACCATAATCGAAACCGCCAAAGAGCGCTTTGCGCCAAAGCCATTTATCGGGCTTCGCATACGACTTCATAATTCAGGTAGCGGAATTTGGGTCAAAAGCGGCGGAATAAACTCCAAATTTGGCCTTACTTCGACCGAGTTAATCGAGGCTGTAAATTTGCTCAAAAAAAATAATCTAATCGAGCAATTTACGATGATTCATTTCCATATCGGTTCGCAAATCACCGAAATTCACCCGCTCAAAAAGGCATTAGTCGAGGCTGGAAACATCTACGCCGAACTTCGCAAAATGGGCGCTATAAATCTAAATTCGATAAATTTAGGCGGTGGTTTGGCGATAGAATATTCACAAGTGAAGGAAAATTTTAGCAGAAATTACACCCTCAAAGAATACGCAAACGATGTCGTTTTCCTTTTAAAATCAATCGCGCAGGATAAAAACGAGGTTGAACCAAATATTTTCATAGAAAGTGGCCGTTATGTCGCAGCTAGCCACGCTGTGCTGGTTGCGCCTGTTTTGGAGCTTTTTACCCAAGAATACACAGAGGCCAAACTGGCTTTGAAAAAGGAAAATCCGCCAGTCATCACAGAGCTTTACGATCTTTACACTTCGTTAAAGCCCTCAAACGCCCTAGAATACCTGCATGACGCTATGGCACACATGGAAAGCGTGCTGACGCTCTTTGATTTAGGCTATGTGGATCTCACAGATCGCTCAAATGGCGAAATTTTGGTGCATCTAGTCGTGCGCAAGGCTTATGCGCTTTTGGGAAATAAGCAAGAGTATGGAAATTTCTTAAATTCACTCGGAAACGCGCAAGAGCGGTATTTGGTAAATTTCTCACTTTTCCAATCCTTGCCTGATTTTTGGGGCATTAAACAGCATTTTCCAGTCATGCCACTCGAACACCTCGACGAGCGCGCTACGCTTTCTGCGACGCTGTGGGATATCACCTGCGATAGCGACGGCGAGATTACATTTGATAAAGAGCATAATCCTTTGTTTTTGCACGATATCGACCCAGAAGAAGAAGAGTATTTCCTCGGATTTTTCTTAGTCGGGGCGTATCAAGAGGTGCTTGGTATGAATCACAACCTCTTCGCTCACCCAAATGAGGCGACCGTGATTTTAAAAGACGGCGGATTTGAGATTACGGATTTTATCGAGTCGCAATCTGTCATTGATATCTTAGATGATATGGATTATGATGTAGTCGATATCAGAGAGAGCCTAAACGAACGAATCGCAAACTCACCACTGCTTTCAGAAAAAGAGAAAAAGCATGTCCTAGGCGAGCTGTATTTGTTCCTAAACGATAATAGCTATTTAAAAACTATCCAATAAGGCGGGATTATGACTTTTTGGCAAACTATAAAACACGATTTTACCGAGCCATCTCGCCAAGATCCGGCGTGCAATAGCGTATTTGAGGTGATTTTTTGCTATCCGGGTGTGTGGGCGCTGATAAATTATCGTTTCGCGCACTGGTTTTATGAGCGCAAATTTCGCCTTATCGCGCGCATAATCTCAGGCATTACGCGCTTAATCACCGCTGTGGATATCAATCCAGGGGCGAAAATCGGCAGTGGCGTGTTTTTTGACCATGCGGCTGGTTTAGTCATCGGCGAGACAGCGATTGTTGGCGATAATTGTTTGATTTATCAAAATGTAACCCTAGGTGGCGTTAGCTTGGAAAAGGGCAAACGACACCCTACCCTAGAAAACGGCGTAGTCGTGGGAGCTGGGGCGAAAATTTTAGGCAATATCACAATCGGCGAAAATTCTAAAATCGGCGCAAATTCCGTTGTTATTAAGGACGTCCCTGCAAACTCGACTGCCGTTGGCGTGCCAGCTAGGATAATCGGCGAGTGCGAAAGTGATCCGCTAGCGCACAATAAACTCCCAGATATCAACAAAGAGCTGATGAAATATCTAATCAAACGAATTGAAATTTTAGAAGATTGCATACAAAATGGCGATAAAAATCTCTGTGACAAAGAAAAAGAGATCAACCAAGAGTATGAAAACTATCTAAAATCACTAAAATAACAGGGGGATAGATGAGGAAAATTTTGCTTTTGTTTGGGATTTTTGGTGCGTTAAACGCTTCAAATTTTGATAATCTCAAAATAGAAACAGTTAAAAAAATATATCAAAATCAAGAAAATTTTGATAAAATTTGTGGCGAAATTTGCACAAATTCTTTAAAAATCGCATTTTTGAAAGATGAGGAATTTGCAAATGGAGAGATTGGGTGTTTGGATTATAATCCAATGATTTCTGGACAAGATGTTTGCGATAACCCTGAGTATAAATTTGAAATCTCAAAATTTGGCGATGTAGAAGTAGAGCAAATTTGCAAAGGTTGGGCGCCAGAAAGTCAAAAAATAATCTATAAATTAGAGTGCGGTGAAGATGATTGCAAGATAAGTGATATTTACAATACCGCAAACTATGAAGGCAAAGACGAAACTTTCAGCGTCAAAGAGATGATTTATGATTGTTTAAAAACATACCAAAAGGAGAAAAAATGAAACTTGCTTCACGCATAAACAGACTAAGCGAAAGCCTAACAATCGCCATTAGCACACGCGCAAAAGAGCTTAAAGCTAGTGGAAAAGATGTGATTATTTTTAGCGCAGGCGAGCCTGATTTCGATACTGCCGAAGCGGCGAAAAATGCCGTAATAGAGGCTATGGCTAAGGGCTGTGGCAAATACACACCAATCCCAGGCACAGCTGAAATTCTAAACGCAGTCGCACTAAAACTAAAACGAGATAATGGCCTGGATTACAAACCTAGCCAAATCATCACAAATGTAGGGGCTAAACACTCGCTTTTTAATATTTTTTCATGTTTGATAGATGATGGCGACGAGGTTATCGTGCCAGCGCCATTTTGGGTAACATATCCTGAGATTGTTAAATTTTGCGGTGGCAAACCTGTCATAATCGACACAAAGCCAGAAAATAAATACAAAATCACAGCCTCTGAGTTAAAAGCAGCTATCACTCCACGCACGAAAGCGCTTAGCCTTTGCTCTCCGTCAAATCCAGCAGGAGCTGTGTATAGCAAAGATGAGCTAATTGCGATTGCTGAGGTGCTAAAAGGCACAGATATCGCCGTAATCGCAGATGAAATTTACGAAAAAATCATTTTTGATAAAGAATTTGTAGCTTGTGCTAGTATCAGCGAGGATATGTTTAATCGCACTATCACCGTAAATGGCCTTAGCAAATGTGGCGCAATGCCTGGGTGGAGATTTGGCTATACAGCGTGTGCGAACGACGAGCTAAACAAAGCTATGAAAAAACTTCAAAGCCAAAGCACGAGCAATATTTCAAGCATAGTCCAAGCAGGTGCCGTGGCTGTGCTAGAAGGCAAGGCCGATGAATATATCGCTATGATGAATAAAGAGTATCAAAAACGCCGTGATTACGCCGTAGATGCGATAAATGCGATAGAGGGTCTTAGCGTAGTCAAACCTGACGGCGCGTTTTATCTATTTATCAACTGCGGGGGCGTAGAAAAAGATAGTATGAAATTTTGCACAAAACTGCTAGATGAAGCACTCGTGGCGACCGTGCCAGGCGTGGGATTTGGTATGGACGAGCATTTTAGGATTAGCTATGCTTGCTCAATGGACGAGATAAAAGAGGGAATCGCGCGCATAGCAGAATTTGTGAAAAATTATAAATAAGCTAAATTTGCGAAATTTAAAATTTCGCAAATTTTGTAAAATTTGGGAGAAAATATGGCAAATTTTAAAAATTCACTTATGATGACTTTGGTAAATACAGAGACAATCCCAGGGCGTGAGATCGAGCAGGTTTTCGGCGTGGTGAGTGGAAGCACGGTTAGAGCTAAGCACTTCGGACGCGATATCATGGCGAGCCTGAAAAATATCGTAGGTGGCGAGCTAGTAGGATATACCGAGCTACTCGAAGAATCGCGCGAACAAGCAATCGAGCGTATGTGCGCGCAGGCCAGAGCCATGGGGGCAAATGCGATTGTAAATTTGCGATTTTCCACTAGCTCAGTTGCGGCTGGTGCGAGTGAAATTTATGTCTATGGCACGGCAGTTTTGGCAAGGTAAGCTATGAGCGATATTATAATATTTCTCATTTTGCTTGGGGTTGGATATATCTTTGGCAAGCAAGCTGAGGTGCGCCATTTCGCTAGAATTCGCAAAAAAGAGGCTCTGTTTTTACACATACCCACCACAAACTCAAAACATCCATTGCTAAATTCTGGCAAAATCGAAAGGGTGAGATTTGTAAGCGGAAATGTGGTTATAAGTATTGATTATTTCAAGCGAATTTACGCTAGCGTGATAAATTTTTTCGGTGGCGATGTCGTGCCGTATGAAAGCCTGCTAGACCGCGCTAGACGCGAAGCTGTGATTAGGCTAAAAGAAAAGGCCTTGGGCGCGGACGAGATTATAAATTTGCGCATAGAAACAAGCTCGATAAATCAAACCACGAAAAATGTCGGAAGCGTGGAAATCCTAGCTTACGCTACGGCGATTTATTACGCCAAAGAGCCAAAACAGGCGAATTTCAATGGCTAAATTTATTCCCTCGCAAAACGAGGGCGAACAAAATTATTCCAAAGAAAATCATGCTATAAATTTCCTAGCCCTTGGCGTGGGGCTTGTCGCAGTTATCGCGTGTGCGTTTTTCGCGCTAAATATTTTCGTGGGCGTGGCTGTGAAATTTATCCCAGAGGGCAAAGAGTATAAAATTTTCAAAGCCAGTGAAAGTGAGCGTGTAATCGAGCCAAAACACGAGAAGCTCGTCAGGCAAATCCGCACCCTAACCTCACGGCTAAATTCATGCGCCAAGGTCAAAAACGAATATTTTATCGTGATAAACGAAAGCAAAATTCCAAACGCAAGCGCAGCCCTAAATGGCGCACTTACGGTCAATACCGGGCTTTTTTCGCATATTAAAAGCGAAAATGGGCTAGCTTTTGTTTTAGCCCACGAGCTAGCGCATTTTAAGCATCGCGATCACATAAAAGGTCTAGGAAATGGCGCTGTAATGGCGATTTTATTCGGTTTTAGCGATGAGAGATTAAGCCAAATTTTAGGCGGAGCGATTGCTGGCAAATACTCGCGCTCGCAAGAAGCCGCCGCCGATAGCGAGGCGCTTAGGATTTTAAACTGCGCTTATGGGCACATTGGCGGTGCAGATGAGTTTTTCGCTAGCGCAAAAAAGCTTGGTGATAGCGATACCTTTATCAATCTTTTTGAATCGCACCCGCTTTTGCAAAAGCGCATTGACGCGATAAAATCATCAAATTTTGGCATGCAAAATACAATCAAACTCAATGAAAATTTAAGCGAAGTAGTGAAATTTAAAAGATAAATTTGGCGTTAAATTTGCAAATTTAACGCCATTGAAATTTAGATAAATTTATTGCTTTTTAAAGAGCGCGCAGCTTTTTTCGTTGCCAAGAGAGCAGGCTTTTTGGTGAAAAGCTATGGCTTTTTGATTGTTTTGTTGCAAATACTCGCCTTTGGCAAACATATTTCCGATTAGTCCGCACGCTGGGGCGTAGTTTAGATCGCAGGCTTTTTCGTAGCTAGCTATGGCTTCTGGTATGTTTTGGCGATATCCGTTAGCATTTAGATAATAAAACCCTAGATTATAGCACCCGCTTCCCTCGCCTAAATCGCAAGCTTTTTTGGCTAATTCGATAGCTTGGGTTGTGTTGCTATAAACTGAGCTGTCGTAGTAAATGTAGCTTAAATTTACACATGCTGGGGCGTAGCCACTATCGCAGGCTTTGGTATAATACCTAATCGCCTCTGGCTCCATTTTAGCCACGCCAAAGCCATTATCAAACATAACGCCTAGATTGTAGCACGCATATGCGCTTTTTAAATCACAAGATTTTTTGAAATACTTTTGCGCTACTGGGTCGTGGCTGTTTTCGAAGTATTTCATGCCGACATTTAGGCAGCTTTGAGCATCTTTTGCGTAGCATTTAAGCTCATCTTTTTTAGCCACGCCCAAAAGCGCCCCCACAACGCAGAGCACTAGCAAAACCAAGATAAAAACATATTTTTTGTTCATTTTTGTTCCTTACAAATCAAATTTGATAATTTTTTCATATCGCACGCTAGCTGTTTGTTTAGCCAAATAGCGTTGTAAATCCCATCTTCGCTTAGCGCACCGCGATTGATCGCACGAAGGCTTTTCCCTTCACCTATTTCGCGCGGTATTTTACCGCTCTCATCGGCCTCGTAATCACTTAGCCAAATTTTACTAGAATAATATCTGCTAAGTTTTTTGATAAGTTTTTGCGAATTTTTATACTCATCAAGGGCGAGTTCAAATGCATCTAGGAACTTTTGCACTTTTGCTAAAATCTCGCTCATTTGCTCTACTCGCTCAACTCGTTTCATCGCTTAGCCTAAATTTACTCTACCGGGACAGTGTATTTGCGAGGAGTGCCATTATCCACCTTTGGCTTTTTTTCCGTAGCTGGTGGTTCTTCTCTTTTTAGAGAGTCGATATCTACAACCCAACGCTTCTCTGAATTTTGCGCGATAGGTTTTTTCGTGCTATCTTGTTTGGAGGCGTTTTGTTTTTTCTTAATTCTTTTTGTTTTTTTAGGCGGTTGTTTGGAGCTGTCTTTGACTATCGGATATGGCTCCACGCGCGGTTTTGGCTTGTTTTGGACACACCCTGCTAGCCCTAAACAAACGGCAAAAATAACAAAGGAATTTAAAATTTGACTTCTCATATTTTCTCCTTTTAAAAAGCCTTGATTTTACAAAAAAAGAATTAAAAATTTAATAAGATTATGGCGAGAAATAGAATAAATTTTGCAAATTTAAGAGGGAATGCCCCTCTTAAATTTGCCTCTTAAATTTGCGCTAGGTAAGCTTACATCATGCCGCCCATACCGCCCATGCCACCCATATCTGGCATTGGAGGAAGAGCTGGTTTGTCCTCTTTGATTTCGCTGACTGTCGCTTCTGTGGTTAGTAGCATGCTAGCGACTGAAACCGCATTTTGCAAAGCTACGCGCTCTACTTTTAGCGGATCTATGATTCCAGCGTTATACATATTTGTAAATTCGCCACTTGCAGCATTGAAGCCTTGCGCCTCATCGTTTGCGTTTTCGACTGCGTTTGCGATTACGCCTGCATCATATCCAGCGTTTTCTACGATTTGGCGAAGTGGAGCATAGAGAGCTCGTTTGACGATATCTGCGCCGATTTTTTGATCGCCACTTAGATCTAGGCTGACATTTTTGCTAGCTTTGATTAGTGCAGCGCCACCGCCGATTACGATACCTTCCTCGACAGCTGCTTTTGTCGCATTTAGCGCATCATCGACGCGATCTTTTTTCTCTTTCATCTCTGTTTCGGTTGCTGCGCCTACTTTGATTACGGCTACGCCACCGCTTAGTTTTGCAAGGCGTTCTTGCAATTTTTCTTTATCATAATCGCTTGTTGTCTCTAAAATTTGAGCTTTGATTTGCGCGATTCTAGCATCTATTGCGCTTTTTTCGCCTATGCCATTTACGATTGTAGTGTTGTCTTTGTCGATTACGATACGCTCAGCCTGACCAAGATCAGCCATATTTGCGCTTTCTAGTGTTCTGCCTAGCTCTTCGCTTACGACTGTTCCGCCTGTAAGGATAGCGATATCTTCTAGCATTGCCTTTCTTCTATCGCCAAATCCAGGGGCTTTTACGGCTGAAATGTTTAGCACGCCACGAAGTTTATTTACGACCAAAGTCGCAAGCGCTTCACCCTCGATATCCTCTGCGATGATTAGAAGTGGTTTGCCTGTTTTTTGCACTTGCTCTAAAACCGGAAGCAAATCTTTTAAATTTGTAATTTTTTTATCGAAAAGTAAAATTAGCGGTGAGCTAAGCTCTACTAGCATTTTTTCAGGGTTTGTGATGAAATATGGGCTTAGATAGCCTCTGTCAAACTGCATACCCTCGACTACATTTAGCTCGTCGTTGATTGATTTTGCTTCTTCGACTGTGATTACGCCGTCTTTGCCGACCTTTTCCATAGCCTCAGAAATCAAATCACCCACGCTCTCATCGTTGTTAGCTGAGATTGTAGCGACTTGGGCGATCTCTTTTTTGCCACTTACTGCTTTTGCAGATTTTTTTAGCTCTTCGATTACGGCTGCGCTAAATTTATCCATACCGCGTTTTACTTCGATAGGATTTGCGCCAGCTGTTACATTGCGTAAGCCCTCTTTGAAAATCGCGTGAGCTAGCACGGTCGCAGTAGTTGTGCCATCGCCTGCCTCGTCGTTTGTTTTGCTTGCGACCTCTCTAACCAAGCTTGCACCCATATTTTCGAGAGTGTCTTTAAGCTCGATCTCTTTTGCTACGCTTACGCCGTCTTTTGTGATAGCAGGTGCGCCAAAGCTTTTTTGGATAAGCACATTTCTGCCTCTTGGTCCCATTGTGACCTTAACTGCGTCGTTTAGTTTTTTTACGCCTGAGTAAAGTTTGTTTCTAGCTTCGTCTGAGAAAAAAATTTCTTTTGCCATTTTGATTCCTTTTATTTAAGTATTCCTAAAACATCTTCTAAATTTAAGATAAGATATTTCTTATCATCTATTGTGATATCCGCGCCAGCGTATTTAGCGAACGCTACAACATCGCCCAGTTTTACGCTATCGCACTCTGTGCCGACAGCCACGATTTTGCCAGTTGATGGCTTCTCTTTTGAAGCGTTATCTGGGATAATGATACCGCTAGCTGTGGTTTTGGTCTCTTCCTCGCGCTCGATTAAAACGCGTTTTCCAAGTGGTTGAAAATTCATTTTCGTCCTTTCTAAATTAGTTTTGATTTTCTAAAAGTTGTCACTCTGTATCTTTGAGTGCTAGATTATATGCAAAATTTGATTTTTTGTCAATAGTTTTAGGCTAAAATTTTGCTTAAATTTTAGCCTAAATTGTGGATTTTAAATTTTAGTTTAAAGCCGATTTTACCGCTTCGCTTAGGCGTTTGCCATCGACACTAGCGCCGAATTTTTCTTTTGCGGCTTTCATCACGCGCCCCATATCTTTGGCACTCGTTGCGCCAAGCTCGCCAAGCAGTGCGCTCAAAGCCGCGCTAAGCTCGTCATCGCTAAGCTGTTTTGGTAGATACGCGCCGATAATTTCGGCCTCGCCAAGCTCTTTTTGCGCCAAATCCTCGCGCCCACCGGCCTTGTATTGCGCTGCGCTTTCGTTTCTGCGCTTGATTTCGGTTTGCAAAACACTAAAAACCCTCTCATCGCTTAGCGCAATTCTCTCATCGACCTCAATTTGTTTAAGCGTAGAATTTAGCATACGCAAAGCGTCTCTACGCACCGTATCACCGGATTTCATAGCGGTTTTGATATCTTCTAAAATTTGCTCTCTTACCATTTTTTCTCCTTGATAAAATTTGGGTATGATACTATTTTTGGATTTAAAATTTAATTCTTAATCGCCAAATTTTGCATCAAATTTATACACACGCCCTCTCGTAATCCATCATCAATGACGATAAAATCTGCGCCGCTATCGCTAAAATCGCTCAAAATCGCCTCTAAAAGTAGCGCCCCAGCCACGATAACCTCCGCCCTATTTTCGCCCATTGCCTCATCGGCTTCGCGCTTTGAGAATTTCAAAATTTGCTCTATCGCCCCAGCAAAATCGCTAAATCTCAAAACGCTTCCATTGATTTTGCCTGCGTCGTAATCTTTGGCACAAATTCCCAATTTAATGGCGCTTATCGTGGTTGGCACACCGCTTGTGAGCACAATTTTTCCTGCGCCTAAACTGCGCAAAAACTCCCTTGCGCTTCTTGTCTGCTCGTTTGCGATTTGGCTAAATTTGGCGTAATTAAAATTTTGTAAAATTTCGGGATTTTCGTTACAAAATCTCACAATGCCAAATTTAAAGCTTTGTCCAAATTTAGCACTGCTTATCTCTGTGCTAGCTCCGCCAAGGTCGATACTGACGGCATTTTGAGCACTAATACCTAAAATTTGAAGTCTGTTTTCGATACCAAGCCTGGTCAAATTTGTCTCTCTTTCGCCGTCGATTATGCTAAATTTTACGCAAAATTTTTTGTAAAGTTTTTCGAAAAATTCTACGCTATCGCTGGCGACTCGAAAGGCTTCCGTCGCCACAGCGGCGTAAGGTAGGCTAAATTTGGCATTTTTAAAATTTCGCGCACAGGTATTTTCAAAATCCAAATTTCGCGCGCAAGTATCATCAAAATCCAAATTTCGCGCGCTAGTATTTTCAAAATCCAAATTTCGCTCATAAATCAAATCCGAAAGTTCTTCTAAAATTTCGCCCAAAGCCCGCAAAATGCGCTCTTTGGCGTCATTTTGCAAAGGTTTGTTTGCCACCAATCCCCTAGCTGAGCCTACTATGCGCTCGCTAGATTTAACTATCTCAAAGCCCGTTTTGGCTGGCTTCATCACGCATGCGCGCAGTGTATTCGAGCCCAAATCAAAGCCTAAAACCATAAATTTCTCCTTACCTTTTTTGGTTATAATAGCGAAAATTTTCTTAGGAGTTAAAATGCTACTTGGAGTAAATATCGATCATGTCGCGGTTCTGCGCGAGGCAAGGGCGATGAACGACCCTGATATCTTAATGGCGGCATACACCGCAATCAGCGCGGGTGCAAATCAAATCACACTTCATTTGCACGAGGATCGACGCCATATCAACGAAGATGATATAGCCGATATCGTGCGCCACTCAAAGGTGCCTGTAAATGTCGAGTGTAGCGGCGGGAGCGAGCTTTTGGAGATTTTGGTCAAGGCTAAGCCATATCGTATCACGCTAGTGCCACACTCTGGCGAGGATTGTGGGCTAAATCTGCACTCTGAGCAAATTGCGAGCGATATCGAGTTTTTGCAACACTCAGGCGTGCGCGTGGGGCTGTTTATCGAGCCTGTGCGCGAAGTAATCGACATGGCAAATGACTTTAATGTCCGCTCGATCGAGCTTCGCACCGGCACATACTCTGCTCTGTTTGCGACGATTAGGTCAAATTTGGCTTTTACGCCACATGCGATAAAGGCGTATAATCTCCCGCTGGATACGCTAAAATCGATGTTAAAAGATGAAATCTCCAAGCTTCGCCACATGAGCGCGTATGCCAAGGGGCTGGGTATGAATGTAACTGCTGGCGGTGGGCTGAACTATCAAAATGTCTCTGCGCTCGTAAAAAACAGTGAAATTTCGCTCGTAAATATCGGTCAAAGTATCATTTCGCGCGCGATTTTCGTAGGGCTTGAAAATGCGATAAAAGAGATGAAAGAGGTGATAAAATAGCGGAATTTAGCGTGAAATTTGGCGAAATTCACGCCTGATTTGTCATTGCTTCGAATTTAAATAAAAGATATGCAAATCCAAAAGATGATATTCATGGTAATCCGTATCTGAAAGTAACAGTCGGTAGTGAAAAAGTAAGAATTCCATTAAAATAAGGGAAAATATGAGAAAAGAACATATTATAGAGTTGTTATCTTCGGCGATAGAAGGTGACGGAATTATTTCGGTTGTTTTTAATTTTTTTCACAATGAGTGGAATTATTCATTAGATGAATTAAATGAGATAATAAATTTTGGCGTAAAAAATGGGGATTTGGTTATAGAAAATGTAAATGACATAACTATACATTACGATACAATAGATTGGCGATTAGATAATGTATATCAAGAAATTTTAATGGTTGATATATATAAATATATGCCACTTTTATTTAATAAAAACCCCCAGGTGCCAAAAGAATACGAAAAATTTATAAGCGAGTAAATTTATGCGAAATTTATTTTTAGATTACCTTAAAATAAATATAAATAATTCGTCCTAAAACATCAACCCGTCTTCTGCGTTTGTTTCAACCCTTCTTGGAAGTGGGGAAATTTTGGTGTAATACTCATCGCCAGCGCCGTATCTACGGGTAAATACTCCACTTGGGACGCTGAAATTTCGCTTAGCTTGCGGGTATTCTTTAAGATAATTTTCCAAAAATTTCGCAAACACAGGCGCAGCTGTTCTACCGCCACCTTCTACCTTGCGCATAGGCTTGTAATCGTCGTTTCCATACCAAACAATGATTTGCAAATCAGGCGTAAATCCGCAAAACCACGCGTCAATGCTATCGTTTGAAGTGCCTGTTTTGCCAGCAATCTCGATGCCTTGCACGCGTGCTTTTGTGCCTGTGCCTCGTTGGACGATGTTTTTCATCAGTGTTGTCATCAAATATGCTTGTTCGGGGCGCAAAATTCGGCGTTTTTGAGGTTCGATATAGTGCGTAGTGCCGTTATTGTCGGTAATTGCTGTGATGAAACGCGATTTGGTGCTAATGCCAAGTCCAGGAAACATCGAATACATAGTCGAATATTCAAGTGGCGAAATGCCGTAACTTCCGATCGCCACAGAGAGCGCTGGCGGGACATTTTTGAACCCATATTCGTTTAGTTTGCGAATCGTGCGCTCAATGCCGATTGATTGCATTAAATTTATCGAAGCGAGGTTGCGAGAGCGTTGCAAGGCCTCTTTTATCGTGATATAGCCGCTGTATGTGCTATCGTAGTTTTTCGGTTTCCAACTTTTGTTGCTTCCATCATCAAATTCGCGTGCGATATCAGGGACCTCTGTCATCGTCGAATACCCGCTATCTAGGGCGATTTGGTAGATAAATGGCTTGAAGCTTGACCCTGTTTGGCGTCTGCTTTGGCTAGCGCGGTTGAAATTTGATTTAGTATAATCCACACCGCCTACGAGCGCGATAATTTCGCCATTTTGCGGGTGCGTAACGATAATCGCACCATTTACATTGCTAGCATTTGCGTCTTTGTTGCGTTTTAAAATTTCGTTGTAGCCAAAAATCAGCGCCTCTTGCGCCATTTCTTGTGCCTTTAAATCAAGGCTTGTTTCGATTCTATACCCGCCTGTGCGCACATCTGGTAGCAGTCTCTCTGCCTCTTTGACGATCTCATCGACTGCGTATGGAGCGACATTTTGGGTTAGGGTTTCATCATAGACAAACGGCTCTTCTGCCATTGCGATTTCATACTCGGTTTTGTTTATCCAGCCAAGCTCGTGCATGCGGTAAATTACATTGTTTGCGCGAGAAAGTGCCAAATCTAGGTGCTTGGTAGGGTCATACTGGCTAGGGGCTTTTGGCAAACCCACCAATATAGCGATTTCTTTGATACTAAGGTCAGCTAAATCCTTTTTAAAATACCCAAGCGCGGCAGTTTTGACGCCGTAATACCCGTGTCCGAAATACACTTCGTTAAAATATCTTTCTAAAATTTCCTCTTTGCTTAGGGTGTTTTCGATTTTTAGCGATAAAATCATCTCTTTGATTTTTCTATCTATCTTTTTTTCGCTAGATAAAACCAAATTTTTGACAAGTTGTTGCGTGATAGTGGAGGCTCCCTCCACAAATTTCATCGCTTTTATATCTTTTACAATCGCGCGAAAAATAGCCTCTGTATTAATGCCCTGATGCTCGAAAAACGCGGTATCCTCGATAGCTACTAGGGCTTCTACCATACGGCCTGGAATCTCGTCAAATCTAGTATAAAGGCGGTTTTGTTCGTTGAAAATATTGGCAAGCAAGTTACCGTTTCTATCGTAAATTTTGGTCGTTAGCTCTGGGTGATAATCAATAATTGAGTTCGATTCTAGGCGAATTTGCGTATAAAAATACATAAACACACCGCACCCTGCGAAAAAACAAACCGTAATAAAACTAAATAAAATTCTTACCATCTAAATACCTTTTTAAAATTTCCACATTTAAACCCATAGCGGTGCTAGTATCGCCACGAAAGCTTTGGATATATTTTTGATTAAACCCCTCGATACTCATAGCCCCTGCTTTGCCGCGCCAATCGCCACTTTTTAGATACGCTTCTAAATCTGCCTCGCTAAATTTGGCGAATTTATAACTAGCTACCAAAAGCGTGCTTATCTCAAAACCCTCGCCCACAAAAATCATCGCCGTATAAACCTCGCTAATAGCGTCAGATTGGGCGTTTAGCATTTCTCTTGCGTGGCTAATGTCCTTTGCTTTGCCTAAAATTTTGCCACCTACCAAAACCGAGCTATCGCAAAAAAGCAAATTTTTTGCATTTTTGTTTTTGGCTAAAAACTGCGATTTTTTCGCACTTGCCACGCGGTAAGCGTATGTTTTGGCATCGGCTATGTCGCCTACATTTTCGTCAAATTCAAAGCTAATTTGCTCGAATTTTATCCCAGCTTCCCGCAAAATCTGCGCCCTTGTCGGCGAAGATGAAACCAAATAAATCAAAATCTACCCACCGCTACACAAAGATAGGTGCAAAGCACCGATACAGCGACATTTAGCGGGACAAAATATCTAGCGATGATAATCAAATGCTCGCTAGCTTCGAATTTATCGCCTGCTAAAAGCGCCTTTTTAAACGAATAAAATTTAAAATAAACATAGCCAAAATTTATCAAAATAAACACCGCCAAAACCCACAGCGTAACGATTACGGCATTTATCATAGGGTCTGCAAATTTGAAGTTGTTGCCTATGCTTAGAAAAAATCCACTCACAATTATAATCAAAAAAAACGAGCCAAAAAAGAGATTAAATTTCGAAAGATAAAATTTGATTTTTTCGAAATTTGAGTTTGTGATGTCTGCTTTATCGCTGAAAATTCGAATCAACATGATAATGCAAACATGCGCGCAAATAAAGCAAATCGCCCCTAAAATGTGAATTAGGGGCAAAATTTGATCACTTCTGGCAAAGCTCGTTTCTAATTCGTTCAACCTAGCTTACCTTTTGCAAATTCTAGTGCCCCAGCTAGCGCGCTAGAAACCATGCTAGTATCTTTTCCGCCAGCAGTAGCGAAATCATCGCGTCCGCCGCCGTTACCGCCTAAAATTTGAGCTGTCATCTTGACCCACTCGCCAGCCTTGATTGGGGCGTTTTTCGCTCCGGCTGCGACTGTGATTTTATCGTTTTCGCCCACTTGCATTAGCAAAATCGCAGCCTTTTCGTTCGCGTTTTTAAACTCATCAATCATGGTTTTAATTTCGCCGTTTTCTACCACTGCTACGCAAAGCTTCACGCCTGAGATTTCTTGGCAAGGCAGGGATTTTTGATCGCCTGCGTGTTTTAATTTTTCTTTTAAGCCTTTGATTTCATCTTTTAGCTTTTTAATGCCATCTAGTGGGTTTGCGCCTTTGAATTCAGCTTCGATTTCGTTAATTTGCGATCTTAAATTTAGCGTGAAATTTAGCGCTTCTTGCGAACAAATCGCCTCGATTCTGCGCACGCCAGCACTTACGCCACTCTCTTTTGAGATTAAAAACGCTCCGATTTCGCTTATGTTTTCGACATGGGTGCCACCGCAAAGCTCCTTGCTTACATCGCCAAAGCTTACCACGCGCACTTTCGCGCCGTATTTTTCGCCAAAAAGTGCAATCGCACCTGATTTTTTGGCCTCATCTATATCTAAAATTTCGGTTTTATTCTGCGCGCCCGCACTAATCCAGCGATTTACGATTTGCTCGACTTTGGCGAGTTCTTCGCTACTCATCGCTTTTGGGTGCGAAAAGTCAAATCTAAGTCTGTTTGCCTCTACAAGCGATCCAGCCTGCGCGATATGCTCGCCTAGCACCTCTCTTAGCGCAGCGTGAAGCAGGTGTGTCGCGCTGTGATGACGCGCTATCATCGCTCTTTTGCCAGCGCTAACCACGCATTTTACGAGATCGCCGGTTTTAAGCAGGCTTTTTACTTTAATTTGAGATAAATTTAAATCAAAGAATTTTTGCGTGTCGATAACCTCGCTTTTTTCGATAGTGCCGGTATCTGCGCACTGACCGCCACTTGTAGCGTAAAACGGCGTGATATCTAGCATTACCCAGCCAGTGTGTCCTGGCTCTAAACTATCGCAAATTTTAAAATTCTCGTCCAAAAGGGCTAAAATTCTGCTTTCGCTCTCTTGGCATGAATACCCCACAAACTCATTTTTGCCAAATTTTTCGATAAGTTGTGCGAAATCGCCTTTGGCTTGCGCTTTATCTCCTGAGCCTTTCCAGCTGGCTTTGGCTCTGCGTTTTTGTTCCGCCATTAGCTCATCAAATTTAGCCTCATCGACTTTGAGATTTTTCTCTCTTAGCATATCGGCTGTGAGATCGAGCGGAAATCCATAGGTATCATAGAGCTTAAATGCGACATCGCCAGAGAAAACATTGCCTGAGGTTTTGGCTAATTCTTCGTTAAATAGCTCGATTCCGTTTGCCAAAGTGGCGAAAAATCGCTCTTCTTCAAGTTTTACTAGCTCTTTTACCGCTTCTTTTTTCTCGTTTAAATATGTATAGTGAGAGCCCATACTAGCGCAAACATCATCGACTAGCTTATACATAAATGGCTCTTTTATGCCTAGCAAATATCCGTGTCTAACCGCCCTGCGCAAAATCCTTCTAAGCACATAACCCCTACCCTCTCTATCAAAGTTCGTGCCTTGGGCTAGCAAAAATGTAACCGAGCGGATATGATCTGCGATGACGCGGTAGCTCGCGCCAGTTTCATACTCGTATTTTTTGCCACATAGCTTTTCGACTGCGCCGATTAATGGCATAAATAGCGAGCTATCGTAATTGCTAAATTTGCCCTCTTTTATCGCTGTTACGCGCTCTAAACCCATACCTGTGTCGATTGATGGTTTTGGAAGTGGCGAGAGTTTGCCGTCCGCGCTTCGCTCGTATTGCATAAAGACTAAATTCCAAATCTCTAAGAAACGATCGCCATCCCCGCCCATATAATCCTCATCGCTATGGAAATGCTCGCTTCCTTGATCGTAAAAAATCTCGCTACATGGCCCGCAAGGTCCAGTATCGCCCATAGCCCAGAAATTATCGTGATCGCCGAAGCGATAAATTCGCTCTTTTGCGATATGGCGCGACCAAATTTCAAACGCCTCGTCATCGCTATCATGGACGGTAACATAGAGTTTGTCTTTTGGGAGTTTTAAAATTTCGGTTACAAACTCCCATGCGTAGGCTATTGCGTCTGTTTTGAAATACTCGCCGAAACTGAAATTTCCAAGCATTTCAAAAAATGTGTGGTGGCGCGCTGTGTAGCCGACATTATCAAGGTCATTGTGTTTGCCACCTGCTCTAATGCAGGTTTGACAACTCGTGCGAATCGGTGGAGTTGGGCGTGGCACCGCACCTGTAAAAATGCTTTTAAACGGCACCATACCGGCATTTGTGAATAATAAACTATCATCATCTGGCACAAGCGGTGAGCTTGGCATAACCTCGTGTCCTTTTGACGCAAAAAAGTCTAAATAAGCTTTTCTAATATCCATTAACTATCCTAAATTTAGTAAAATTTAGCGCCCATTTTAGCAAATTTTGATTTTAAGAAATATAAATTTTTACTCTTATTCGTTATAATGAAAAATATGCAAAATTTACAGGATTAATTAATGAAGAAAAAAATAGCCATAATAGGCTTAGGGGAGCTTGGCGCAAAACATTTCAAAGAGCTTAGAAGAAGCGATTATTTCGATTTGGTCGCGCTTTATGACAAAGAAAAAACCGAGGATTTTGGCCCTAGATATCCACTTTATAATGATTTATCGAAAATGTTCGAAAGCGCCAAACCAGACGCTGTGGTCATCGCTACACCGCCTGCTACGCACAAAGAAATCATTTTAAAATGCATACCTTTTACCAAAAATATCTTTGTAGAATCCCCGCTAGCTGGGAATTTAGCTGAGGCTAGGGAGATAAATTACTCTATTTCGATTAACGGCGCAAAGCTTGGCGTAGGATATGCTGGGCGCTATAATCCTGTCATAATCTCGCTGTGTAGAGAGTTAGCTAAGGACGAGAAAATTTATTCGATAAATTTCGTAGATGGATTTAGCTCTGAGAGCGCAAACTGCTTGCAAAATGCGCTGATTAGGGATTTTGATTTGATTGCCCTGCTTAGCAAATCTGAAATTTCATCACAAAATATCTGCAAAAATGGCGATTCTAACGGCATTGGCGTTGCATTTCGCACAAAGTCAATGAGTAATTGCACGATTTTGCTCTCAAATTTATATCCGCTCAAACGCCACGGCGTGGAGATTTGCACAAATTCTGGCGTTTATTTTGGCGATTTAGAATCGCTAAATTTATTCAAGGTTACAAACGACGGACGGATAAATCAGCGCGTCGATCGCGATGATTACGCGCTTAGATACCAGCACAAAGCGTTTTTAAATTTAATCGAAAATTCTAAATTCGAGGGAATTGCGACCCCTGATGAAGCAATCAAACTAAGAGAGTTAATCTCGTGAAAAAAGCCTTAATTCTCCTAAATATGGGCGGTCCAAATAGTCTAGACGAGGTTAGCGTATTTTTAAAAAATATGTTTTGCGATCCAAATATTTTGGGTGTTAAAAGCAAAATTTTGCGCAAAATTTTAGCTAGTTTGATTACTAAAATGCGCGTTAAAGAAGCGTGCCAAAACTACGAAAAACTTGGCGGAAAGTCCCCTATCGCTGGGCTTACAAAGCGACTTTGCGATAAGATAAATTTATACCAAAATGAGTTTGTTTGCGATTTTGCTATGAATTACACTGCCCCTTTTGCTCGTGATGTTTTGGCAAAATATGCTAAATTTGATGAAATTTTGCTTTTTCCACTTTATCCGCATTTTTCGCAAACAACGGTGAAATCGAGCATTGATGACGCTAAAAAAGCCTTAGTGGATTTAGAAATTTCAAATTTTAAAGTAGTTGATATTTTTTACAAAAGCGAAATTTACAACCAAATCCTGCTAAATTTAATCAAAGAAAAAATCAAAAATTTAAGCGCTGATGAAATTTCGCGCACAAGCTTAGTTTTCTCGGCTCACTCACTGCCTGTAAAAATCATCGTCGCTGGCGATCCTTACGAGGCGCAGGTTAATGAGCATGTCAAAATTCTAAGTGAAATTTTGCAAAAATCTGGCATAAAATTTAAAGATATTTCGCTCGCCTATCAATCCCGTCTAGGCCCCGTAAAATGGCTAGAACCAAACCTAAACGAGCATTTGGCAAATTTGCAAAACAAGCGCGCGCTGATTTTTCCGATTTCGTTTTGCATAGATAATTCTGAGACGAAATTTGAGCTTGATATGTATTTTAGAAATGTGGCAAAAGAGCTTAAATTTAGCTATTTTGAGGTTTGTGAGTGTCCGAATTTTGGCGATGAGTTTGCTTCGTTTATCATCACTCGCGCCCAAAAAACCTAGGGCTAAATTTAGCCCCAGATTATAGCCTGCCTTGCGCGCCTTCGTAGATATTTTTCACATCATATACCAGTGAGCCAGAGTAGTCGAATTCTTTAAATTGATTGTGTGCCACAGCGATTACAACGCAATCAAATTCGCCTAAATTTGGCTTTTCGATTAGCTCGATATCGTAGTAGCGTTTCGCGTCGTCCTTGCTCGCCCATGGATCATACACACTGACCGCGCAACCGAAATTTTTAAGCTCATCAATCATATCAATAACGCGCGTATTGCGTATGTCTGGGCAGTTTTCTTTAAAGGTAAGACCTAAAATCAAAATTTTGCTATGTTTGATTTTTTTGTCAAATTTTATCATCATCTGCACGACCTGCGTGGCGACATATTTACCCATATTGTCGTTGATACGGCGACTTGCGAGTATGATTTGCGGGTGATAGCCCACCTCTGTGGCTTTTTGGGCTAGGTAGTATGGATCTATGCCGATACAATGCCCTCCCACAAGCCCTGGGCGGAAGCTTAGGAAATTCCATTTCGTCGCTGCTGCGTCGATGACATCATTGGTATCTATTCCTAGTTTGTTAAACAAAATCGCAAGCTCGTTGATAAAGCCGATATTTATGTCGCGCTGTGTATTTTCGATGACTTTGGCAGCTTCTGCTACCTTGATACTTTTGGCGCGAAAAGTGCCGTTTTCTAGGATAGAAGAGTATGTTTCATCGACGATATCGAGAGTGCGCTCATTGCTACCTGAGACGATTTTTTTGATTTTTGTTACGGTGTGAATTTTATCTCCCGGATTTATGCGCTCTGGCGAGTATCCGCAGAAAAAATCTTCGTTAAATTTAAGCCCGCTAGTGCGCTCTAAAACAGGCACGCAATCCTCCTCAGTAGCCCCAGGATAGACCGTGCTTTCATATACTACGATATCACCTTTTTTAAGCACGGAGCCTACGCTTTGGCTAGCTTTGATTAGTGGCGTGATATCTGGGCGGTTGAATTTATCCACAGGCGTTGGGACGCAAACGACATAAAAGTTGCAATCTTTTAAATCATTTATATCGCAGGTAAATTTAAGCCCGTTTTTTAGTGCTGTGGCAAGTTTGTCATCTTCTAATTCTAGGGTCTTATCATGGCCCCCGTTTAGCTCGTCTATGCGAGATTTCATTATATCAAAGCCCACTACGCTGTGTTTTGCGCTAAATGCCGCTGCTAGGGGAAGCCCCACATAACCAAGTCCGATAATTCCTATTTTCATCGCTTATCCTTTAATCTTTGATTTCGTTTAAATCTTTAATATCTACATGATTTATTTTGTCGCTATCGCCACTAGGGGTTAAAAATCCTTTTTCGACTAGCAAATCAACTATATTTTTAAACACAGGCAAGGCGTTTTGCGCCGCGTAATAACTGCCTTTTTTAGGCTCTCTAACTAGCACTCCTATGGTGTAGCTAGTGTGAGCGTCGTTCGCAAAGCCAAAAAACGAGCTATTATACGCGCTAGAATATCCGCCACCTTTTGCAATTCTAGCAGTGCCTGTTTTGCCCCCTACTTCGATACCGCTCGTGCGCCCTTTGCGCCCTGTGCCACCCTCTACTACCTTGATTAAAATTTCTCTCATAACATCTGCTGTTTGCGGGCTTAGCACGGTGCGTGTTTCGCTCTCATTTACAGGGTAAATTTTACCGTTCATTTCTAAATTTTCGACCAGCCTTGGACTAATCCAAACTCCGCCGTTATTAAAAACCCCATACGCGCTTAACATCTGCAAAAATGTCATCTGCGCGCCATAACCATAGCTAATCGTAGCCTTATAAACCTTACCTTCCAAGCTTCGCACGCTAGGGATATTTCCGATCTGCTCGTAAGGCAAATCAATGCCTGTTTTTTGCGCCATACCGAAATTTAAAAGCCCGTCATAAATCATCTGCCCACTCATACGCTCGGCGATTTTAATCATACCGATATTTGATGAATGCACGATGATTTCCTCGCCACTCATTGACTTTGCTGGGTGAGTGTCGCGGATAGTGCGCGAACCTAGCTTGTATGCGCCATTATGGGTGTTTATGATTTCTGTCGGTTTGACTAAATTTCCCTCATAAGCGATTGAGAAAATTATCGGCTTCATAATCGAGCCGACCTCGTAAGCATATTCGCTAGCAGTCGAATTTAGATTTTTCACATCTTGTTTTGTGATATTTTCTGGATTATACCTAGCGTTTGTGGCAAGGGAGAGAATTTTGCCTGTTTTTGAGTTCATTATGCCTACGACTATCTCTTTGGCATCGTAAGCTAAGCTAGCTTTATCAATTAGCCTCTCAACATCTCTTTGTAGAGCCAAAGGCACGCTTAAATGGACATTATATCCGTCGATTTTGTTTGTTTTTTTGGTGCTTTTTTCTAGGATAATATTGCCTTTTAGATCCCTTGGGCCCGTGATAAACTCATCTTTTAGTGGGGTTAGATAATACTCATAGTATTTCTCCACGCCCTTAATGCCGACTACTTTGGTAATCCCTGAAACCTCTTTTTTGTTGATATAGCCTAGAAGCGGGGTTAGTGAGTTTTGGATATTGTAAGTGCGCTTTTCGCCACTTTCGCTTACGCTCATACGCACTGGCGGATTTACGCGCCCGCTAGCTGTCTCAAAGGCTACGAAAAATTTCTTTAAATTTAGCTTGTAGGCTAACTCTTTTAAATGCACGGCTGTTTTGGCGTCGATTTTGTAGGATAAAACCGTGGTGCCCTTTGAGCTTTGGATTGTTTTTTTGACCCGTTTTTCGCTATCACCTGTGTAAATGCAGTAGAGTTTGACAAACAAATCGAGCTTGTGCGGATCAAGAGAACGAGAGTCTATGCTGACCTTGTAGAGTTTGGTCGAGTTTGAGACGACATATTTGTCCTTGGTGATGATTGAGCCCCTGATTGCGCTGTTTGTTTCGTTTATGTCAAGGCGTGGAAGCCTGCGATCGCTACTAGCTGAGTAAAACATCATCCACACAAACACGCACATCAAAAACCCCAGCACAGCCGCAAGCACGCAAATACCGATATTTGAGTTTTTATCCCGTAAAATCATATCAACTTTTCTAAATCTTTAAATTTTTCAAATCCACTTGGCGAGTTTTGCAAAATTTGAAATTTGGCTAAAAATTCACCCCTTGGCATATCTTGCGCCCCCATAAAGCGCAAATGCTCGTTCATAATCTGACAATCAATCAAAAAGTCAAATTTTTCCAAAACCCTACAAAGCGTGATTAAAGCGACCTTCGACGCGCCTGTTTTTAGGCTGAGCATACTCTCGCCACAAAACACCTTGCCCAAAATCAGCCCGTATAATCCGCCAATTAAAACGCCTTCTTCATAGACTTCCACGCTGTGAGCGACGCCTAAATTTGCTAAATTTACATACGCCTCTACAATCTCATCGCTAATCCAAGTCCCATCATCTGAGTTTTGGCGGGTTTGTTTGCAAAGAGTGATAAATCTAGCAAAATTTTGGTCGAATTTTACTTCATATCGTTTTAAATATGGCTTTATCGACTTTTGAGTGCGCACAGCCTTTGGCTCTAAGATCGCGCGCGGGTTTGGCGACCACCATAAAATCGGCTCCCTCTCACAAAACCACGGGAAAATCCCCTGCGTGTATGCACTTAGCAAACACTCTGCGCTCAAATCTCCCCCGCTAGCTAGCGGGGCGAAATCTGGCGCGGTTTTTGGGTTTGGGAAGGCGTAGAATTTCGACATTTTTATTTTATGACCGTGGCGTTTTGGGGTTCGTCTGGATTTTTGGTTAAACCGCCGTTCTCATCTTCGCCAATTTGGGCAGTATTTAATACCTTCGCGTCCAGCATTGGCACGCTTTCGAAGTCAAATTTAAGCTTTTCATCGGCGAAATCCACAAAAACCCTACCGCCATTTTGTAATGCGCCAAATAAAATTTCCGAGCTAATCTCATCTGAGATTTGCAACTGCACCTCTCGTTTGAGATTTCTTGCGCCAAATTCTGCGCTATAACCTTTTTTTATCAAATACTCTTTTGCGCCTTTGCTTAGCGAAATTTCGATATTTTTTAGCCCTGATTGTATTTCGCGCACTGTTTTATCCACGATTTTTTCTAAAATTTCGCCTTTTAGCGGATTGAAATTTATGATTTTATCTATACGATTGCGAAATTCAGGGGCGAAAAAGCTCTTCACAGCGTTATCGATTTTATAGCTTTCGTCTTTGGTAAAGCCCACTTGTGGCGCTTCTTTGGTGCCTAAATTCGAGGTCATAATGATAATGGTGTTTTTAAAATCGCTACTCGTGCCGTTTGTGTCAGTTAGCACGCCGTTATCAAAAATACCCAAAAATATATTTGTCATGCTAGGGTGAGCCTTTTCGATTTCGTCAAAAAGCACGACGCTGTAAGGGTGTTTTTTGATCTGATTTGTCAAAATTCCGCCATTTTCAAACCCCACATATCCCGGAGGCGCGCCGATTAGGCGGCTCACGCTGTGAGCTTCCATATACTCGCTCATATCAAATCGCTCGAAATTTACACCTAAATTTTTAGCCAAAACCTTGGCTAGCTCGCTTTTGCCTACGCCTGAGCTTCCTGTGAATAAAAACACGCCAATTGGCGAATTTTCGTGCCTAAGTCCCGCGTAAGAGCGCAAAAGTGCCTTGCTTAGGCTAGAAACCGCCTCGTCTTGACCAAAAATTTCTTTTTTGATATTTTCCTCTAAATTTCGCAAGGTCTCTTTATTATCGACGCTTTGGCTTAAATTTGCGATATTTGCGCTAGCACTTAGCACATTTACCAAATCCTCTTTGCTGACATTTATTGCTTCGCTATGCTCTTTAAATGCGTAGCTCGCGCCCACTTCGTCGATCAAATCAATCGCACTATCTGGCAAAAATTTGTCGCTTTCGTAGCGTTTGGCTAAATTCACAGCCTCGCGCAAAATTTCATCGCTAAATTTGACATTGTGAAATTCTTCGTATTTTTTCACAATTCCTTTTAAAATTTCCACGCTATCTTCGATACTAGGCTCGTTTATGTCGATTTTGCATAGCCTTCTAGCAAGCGCTTTGTCTTTGCTTAGATTGCGAAATTCAGCGTAAGTCGTGGCGCCAATTAGGCTAAGTGTGCCGTTTGCAAGGCCCGGTTTTAGCAGATTTGACATATCCAAATCCTCGCGCGAGCCTGCCCCTGCACCAGCAATCGTGTGAATTTCATCGATGAAAAGTATAGCTTTATCATTTTTGCTAAATTCATCGATTACATTTTTTAATCTCTCCTCAAATTCGCCCCTTAGCGTCGTCCCAGCTACGAGCGCGCCCATATCAAGGGCAAAAATCGTCTTGCCAGCTAGTTTTGCCGGAACTTCGCCATTTGCGATTTTTAGCGCAATTCCTTCGATTATAGCCGTCTTTCCCACACCTGCTTCGCCCACAAGGACTGGATTGTTTTTTTTGCGGCGGCAAAGGGTTTGCAAGGTCTTTTCGATCTCTTTTTCGCGCCCGATTAGCGGGTCGATTTTGCCACTTTTTGCCATTTCGTTTAAATTCGTCGTATATAGCTCGCTAGCTGGCTTTTTTTTCTTTTTGCTCTCGTCATCTTCGCCTAAAAAATCGTTAAAAAGCCCCTCGTCCATCTCGCCATTTTCGCCGTTTTGCGCCATATCGCGGTTGTCAAACCACTGCAAATATCTATCTCTAAATTTATCAAAATCGTAAGAATTTATCCCGTAAAATTCGAAAATTTTAGCCGCGTCAGTATCTTTGCTAGCAAGGACATAAGATATAAAATCTAGCTCGTTTTCGTTGTCAATGCTCTCCTCAAAAAGCCCCATAATGCGCGCCAAATCGGTTGTCGCTGCGACCTTGGTGCGGTTTTTTTCATCTGATTTTGGCATTGAAGCGATTAGCTCGCCAATGCTGGTTTTGAAATTTTCATACTCAAAATTTGAAAACTCGTTTTCAAAAAAATTTCTAAAATTTTTATCTGAGAAAATTTCATATATCACGCTTGCTATGCTAACATACTCAAACCCGCCTTTTACGGCGTTTCGCACAGCGTTATCAATGTCTTTTTGTAAATAAAATCCTATCATTTATCCTCCTCTATAATGCATTTTAACGGGAAGCCTTCTCTCGCGGCTGCCTCTAAAACGGCTTCTTGCTTGCTTTTGGCGATCTCTTTGGCATACACCCCACAAATCCCCCGCCCGTTTTTATGGACATTTAGCATGATTTTTACTGCGTTTTGCGTGGTGTGAGCGAAAATTTCGATTAAAATTATCACCACAAAATCCATTGGCGTAACATCGTCATTTAGTAGCACCACGCGATACGGCGAGGGTTTGAAGGTCTTAACTCGCACCTTTGTGCTAGTTTGCGTTGCCATTTTTTATCCTAAGCATATCTTTTTCTATCACCTTAGTAGAGACCATACCTAAATAATACGGCTTTCCGCGCTCATCTCCCTCATTTATATCTGTCAGTGTCTGATACTCGCCGTCCTTAAAAACCACCTTAAATGGGATTGAAAGTGCGTGGCGGTAGTTGATATCGGTTAAAATTTGCTCCACAATTCGGGAATTTTGTTTGTCGTTTGCTATGAAATAATACGCATTGTATTTTTTGGTGAAATTCTCCACGACCTGCGCGTCTGTGATATCCTCGAAGTGAATAAGGCCCACCATTATAAAATCATCTGCGTTTTTTAGCTGATAGTCCATTAGGTGCGGAGCCTCGATTTTGCACGGCTCGCAATATGTCCCAAAGATATCAAACATCAAAATTTTATCGCTTCCAGCTAGTTTAAAGCCCTTGTTTGTGCGCTCGATAACCACTTCGCCACCCACGACGCTTTTTAAGCTAAATTTTTCGCCCACGCTAAATGGGGTAAATTTTGCCATCGCTTCGCTATTTTGCGCATTTTGCGCACTTTCATCATTACAACCACAAAGAAGCAATCCAGCAAAAATCAGCGTTAAAATTTTTCTCATCATTTCTCCTTTTTACTTATAATTTCTATTTATAATTTTTCATCGCGCTTCTAGCCTCCCTGTCGGCTTCCTTGCGTTTTAGCGCCTCTCTTTTATCATGCAGGTTTTTACCACGCGCTAGTGCCACCCTAGCCTTGACGCGGTTTTTGTCGTTTAGATACAGCGAAGTAACAACCAGCGTAAGGCCGTCCTTGCTGACATGACCTAGAAGTTTGTCAATTTGCTTTTTGTGCATTAAAAGCTTCCTTGGGGCCTTTTCGTCTGGGCGAAAATGCGGGTTAGTATGCTCCAAATAGCTTATGTGCGCCCCCAGCAAAAACAACTCGCCTCTTATTATGCGACAAAAGCTGTCTTTGAGATTTGCCCTGCCAGCGCGCAAGGACTTGACCTCGCTACCCTTTAAAACCACGCCAGCTTCGAAATTTTCTAAAATTTCGAAGTCGTGGAAAGCTTTTCTATTTTTTGTAAGTTCTTTTATCATTTTTCTACCTTAAATCTACCTTGAAGCACGAACTGCCACTTCCGCTTAAAAACTCGCCCTTTTCTAGGCGCAAATCTGGATAAAGTGCGCGCGCTGGGGCTAGCAAATCATTTAGGCTATCAGCGTCAAAATTACTTAAAATTTCGCTTGATTTTAGCTTTAAAAGCTTGCTAGCTAGGCCTAAATCAATTTTATTAAAATGATTTTTTCTAAATTCCCTATACACTGCGCCAGTATCGCAAAATAGCCCTTTTAGGCAAAGCCTAAGTGGCGGGATTTCATCATCAAAGGCTTCGATTATTTCGCCTTTGCCACTCACATTTGCGCTTTTTTCGCCACTTAAAAAAAAGCAAATATCGCTTCCGAGCGAATTTGCGATTTGCATTAAATTTGGCTTTGAAATTCCCAAATTTAGCTCATCATTTATCATTTTTAAAAACGCGGCGCAGTTACTACTACCGCCACCCAATCCACCGCCTGCTGGAATTTGTTTGTAAAGTTTTACATAAAATTTTGCAAAAAATTCATCGAGCTCGTTTTTGTAACCGCTCTCGCACAGCCGCTCGTATGCGCTTTGGATTATGTTTTTACCGGCGATTTCTTTGTTGCACTCTATGCAAAATCCACTCCGCTCGCCTCGCTCAAAGCTGATTTCGTCGTAAATTTCATCGCAAATTACAAAACGAGAGGCGATGTTATGAAATGCGCCGTTTGCGCCAGTAATTTTCAAAAAAACATTTATTTTAGCAAAACTTTTCAAATCTTTATCCTATTCCATAAATATTTTACTTCGCCATCGCAAATTTCGATTATTGCGTGAAATTCGCCCAAATTTATCAAATATTCGCCACTGTTTTGAAATTTAAAATTTTGCGCGCGAAGTTTTTTGCCGAGCAAAATTTCATTTTTATCGCCATTATAAAAATTTTCTTTTAAATTTAGATAATCTTTGGGATTTATACTCGCTTCGTCATCAAATTTGGCATTTTCTAGGCTAAATTCGCCCTCGCTTACTCGGCAAAGCGCGCTTAGTGTCCCGCACACGCCTAACTTTTCGCATAAAAGTTTGCCGTATGAGCGGATATATCCGCCCTCGCTAACTGAAATTTTAAAGCTCAAAAACGGGTGGCGATAGCTTAGGATTTCGCACTCATACACGCTCATAACCTGCTCTTTAAGCGCTACTTCCTCGCCACGCCTTGCTAGCTCATAGGCCCTGACGCCATCTATTTTTTTCGCGCTAAATTTTGGTGGCGTGTATCGCACTTCGCCCAGCAAGCTATCCCTTGCGCCCAAAATTTGCTCAATGCTAAGCTTTGGCACATTTTCTACGCTATAAATATTTTCGTTATCGCCACTTTCGCTACTAGCACCAAACCACAGCGTGGCGATATAGACTTTGGGCGATTTACGCAAAAATCGAAAAAACCGCGTGTATTCGCCAAAACCAATGACCAAAGCCCCGCTAGCAAAGGGATCTAGCGTGCCAGAAAATCCAGCTTTTTTCACGCTGTATTTGCGCTTCAAGCGTCCTAAAAACTGATTTGATGAAATTCCGGCAGGTTTGTTTGCTAAAAAAAGTCTATTCATACTAGTTTTTGCACGAAATTTTTCATTATCATGCGCTCAATTCCGCCGAAATTTATGGTAAGTTTGTCGCCATTTACCGCGCTTACTTTGCCCATGCCAAAGAGTTTGTGGGTGATTAAATCGCCCTTTTTAAACTCGCCGTCGCTTTGTGGGCTAAGTGGGGTGTCGATTAGCCCTGCTTCGCCTAAAAATCGTGATTTGGATAGATAATCTCGTTTCCCGCGATAAAAGCGCGAGTTTGCAAAACTAAGCGTTAGCTCTTTTTTCGCCCTAGTTATGGCTACATACGCTAGCCTGCGCTCCTCTTCTAAATCTGTCGTGTCGCTGATGATTGGGAAAAACCCCTCTTCAAGCCCAATGACAAAAAGGTGCGAAAACTCCAAACCCTTGCTAGCATGCACGCTCATGATATTTATCGCCTCTGCGCTGATATTGTCTTGATCGCTAAGAAGTGCCAAATCGTTTAAAAACTCGCCCAAATCAAAATTTGGCTTATTTACGGCTTCATCTTTTAGCATAGCGCAAAATTCGTTGATATTAGCCAATCTATCATCGCCCTCTGGCATGCTCTCGTAGTATTCTTTTAGCTCAAATTTATCCAGCACTCCGTCGATTTTTTTCTCCACGCTTGGCTCGTGCGAGAGTTCGTTTATGTGGAGTTTGAGCTTTTCTAGGGCTTCTTTTGCTTTGGCGCTTAGATTTGCACCCTGATCCGAAAACGCGTCAAACAGGCTTAAATGCTTCCTTGCGCCGATTTCATCGAGCCTTGCAAGGCTAACCTTGCCAATGCCCCTTTTTGGGACATTTATAATGCGACGCATTGAAAAATCGTCGTTTTCGTTGATGATTAGGCGCAGGTATGCGATGATATCTTTGATCTCAGCTCTTTCGTAAAATTTCACGCCACCTACTATGCGATACGCGATTTTCGCGCGGTTTAGCCCCTCTTCGAGTGCGCGCGAAAGGGCATTTACGCGGTAAAGCACGGCGATTTGGGCTGGGTGGATACCTGAGTTTATGAGCTCTTTGATTTTCGCCGCTACTTGCGCGCTTTCGTCGCTTTCGTTTTCGCAGTGTAGGATTTTGATATCTTCGCCCTTGCCAAATGTGCTTTTTAAATTTTTGCCAAGGCGGTTTTTGTTGTGTGAGATTAGCTCGTTTGCAGCGAAGAGAATTTGGCTAGTCGAGCGGTAATTTTCCTCTAATTTCACATATTTTACATTTTCGAATTGATCGCGAAATTTTAGGATATTTTCTACCCTAGCCCCACGCCAGCTATAAATGCTCTGATCATCATCGCCCACGACGGTTAAATTTTGGTGCGCTTTGCAAAGCTTTTGTAGCAGCTTAAACTGAATTTCGTTCGTGTCTTGATACTCATCGACGGTTATGTAGGTGTATTGGCGCGAAACTTCATCGCAAAGAGCCTCGTTTGCGTCTAAAATTTTATAAGGAAGCACGAGCAAATCATCGAAATCGACTAAATTATTGCTTAGCAAATACTCCTCGTATCTGGTGTAGGCTTCTAGCATTTTGGCGTAAAATCCCTCGTTTGCCTGCTTGATATCATCGCTTAGCGAGGCGATATTGTTTTTAAGCTCATCTGGGCTAATTAGGGCGTTTTTGTATTTTGAAATTTCATTTGCCATGGTGCTTGTTTGCAAATTTATCTCAAACGATTTTAGGATTTTTTTCTTATCGTCTGTATCTATGACGGCGAAATTTGGCTTACGGCCAAGCTCGCTAATGTAAAATTTCAAAAACAAAAGTCCAAATTTATGAAATGTGCATAGCAGTGGCACACCCACTTCAAGCCCTAAATTTGCGATTAGATTAAGCGCGCGAGAGCGCATTTCGCTAGCTGCTTTATTTGTGAAAGTTAGCGTGAGCGTGTTTTGCGCGGGCACGCCGTTTGCTAGCAGGTAAGCTAGGCGCGCGGTGATTGTTTTAGTTTTGCCACTACCTGCGCCTGCTAAAATCAGCATAGCTCCGTCTATGTGCAGTGCTGCCCTGCGCTGAGCCTCGTTTAATTCGTCTAAAAATTTCATATCTTTCCTATCTAGCAAAAATTCTGCGAGATCTCTCTTTTTTGATCCACTCGCTATCAATTTTGGCTAAATTTACAGCCACTGGGGTATTAGCTTGGACTAGCTCCATTATAGCATACAGCGGGATTGATACGACCGCTGCGAAATCCTCGCTACCAAAACCAGCTTCAAATTTCAAATCGTCTTTTTGGATATGCGCGCTTGAAAGCGTGTAGTTTTCTAGCTCGAAGAAAATCACAGGTTTTTTGATAAAGCCTGCACTTACCTCGCTAGGAAGTTCAGGGTCGAATTTCACCTCGCTTGTGCGCGCTACCACGCCAAAACTCTCGCCAAGCTCGAAAAAAAGCTCCAAAATTTCCTTTATATGCGCAATCTCTTTTTGTATGAATTTTTCGTTTTCTAAAATCATCTTTATTCCTTTACAAACTCGCTAACAAGGGAGCGAATTTGAGAAATTCCAATCTCCCAAAATTTATCATCGTCTAAATTTAGCCCAAATTTTGCGACTAAATTTTTAGGCGAATCACTTCCGCCCGAGCTTAAAAATTCAGTGTAAATTTCGGCGAAATTTGAAATTTTGCCACTTTTATACAGCCCATAAAGCGCCAAAACTAGCAACTGCGCAAAGCCATAAGAGTAGCAGTAAAACGGCGTATGGATAAAGTGCGGTATATAACTCCACCAAATTTTATATTCATCTCTAAGTTCTAGCGCCTCGCCAAACATTTTTTTGGACTCTTCTAGCCAAATTTCATTGATTTGCTCGGTGGCTAGCTCATCAGGCGAGGCGTGAATTCTGCGCTCAAATGTCGTAAATCCTATCTGGCGATACAGCGTGGCAAAAATATCTTCGAGTTTGTTTGCTATCATGGCGCGAGCCACGCTTTTATCCGCGCGCGAGAGCATATAGTCAAAAACTAGCATTTCGCAAAATACAGAGGCTGTCTCAGCCGTGGTAAGTGGCGTAAATGAGTAAAAATATCCAGCATTGTAGCTTAGATACTGGTGGATTGCATGGCCTAACTCGTGCGCTAGGGTGAATACATCGCGACGCTTGGCGGTGAAATTTAGTAGCACAAACGGGTGCGTATCAGCCGAACCAGAGTGCGAAAATGCGCCACTTTGTTTATTTGGCTTTGGCATGGCATCAATCCAGTTTTTCGCAAACGCTTCCCTTGCGATTTGCCCAAATTTAGGGCTAAATTTATCAAAGGCGTCAAGGACGATTTGCCTAGCCTCATCAAAGCTAAATTTGCTATCGTCGTTTAAATTTAGCGGTGCGTATCGATCAAAATCATAGAGCTTTTCAAGCCCCAAAATTTCGCGCTTTTTATCATAGTAGCGCCACACTAAATCAAAATTTCGCTCGGTTGCGCTAATGAGCGCATCTACGCTTGATTTTTCGATTTGGTTTTCTTCGTGCATGATTAGCTCGCCCTGGCCGTATCCACGAAGCTCGCAACTGATTTTAAGGCTAGTTTTTATCATATTATAAATGTAGGTTAAAAGGTGTGAATTTTGCTCTAAGACCGCACTTAGCGAGACTGCGGCCTGCTTGCGTGCATTTCTATCGCTATCGTAAAGGTGTGATAAAAGCTCCTCTTCACTGATTTTCTCGCCCCCAAAGTCAAATTTTAGCCTTGCCATACTCTCATCAAACAGCCTCGAAAACGCCTCTGCGCCAACCACGCTCGTTTTTAGCAAAACCTTTTCTTCAAGCAGGCTTAACTGGTGCGATTTGTGTTTTTTAAGCAAATTTAAATAGTAAGCAAAACGCCCGCTACCCGCGATGAAATTTTGCGCTCTCTCCTCGCTAAGCTCGTTAAATTCTAGCTCGAAAAATAGCAAATTTTGGGCGATATCGTTGCAGATTTGCTCCACTTTGGCCTGCCTTGCTCCACGCGTAGTATCTCTGGCGAAATCTAAATGCACGAAGCTCATAATCTTTGAAATTTGCGCGTTTATGCGCTCGTATTCGCCTAACGCTTCGCAAAATTCATCGCAGGTTAAATTCGCTAAATTTCCCCTAAATTTCGCCTCAAATTCGCTAGCCTTAGTGCGTGTATTTTCTATGGCAAGCTCAAATTTTTCCTCGTTTTGAAATAATTCACTCAAATCCCAATTCATACTTTTCCTTTAAATTTTTGGCGCAATTCTAGCCAAAAAGAGTTATACAGTGGTAAGCGACCAAAAATTTGGTCGCTTAAATTTTTAAATTTTAATGTTTTGAAGTTTGTGAAACGATAATTGTAAAAAGTGCGTCGGTAGAGCTATTTAGGGCTGTTTCCATTGAGTCTTGGATTACAGAGATTATGACACCGACGGTGATGACCTTAAATGCGATATCGTTGTCGATACCAAAAAGCGCACAAGCAAGCGGAATAAGCATAAGCGAACCGCCAGGCACGCCACTTGTACCACATGCGCCCACAGCTGAGACTACGCATAGAAGTAAAGCTGTGCCAAAATCAGGGTGAATTCCTAGCGTGTATGCAGTCGAAAGTGCCAAAATAGCGATAACCACAGCGGCTCCCGCCATATTTACGGTAGCTCCCAGCGGAATTGAAATTGAGCTTAACTCATCATCGACGCCGAGTTTTTTGCAAAGGTTCATATTCACAGGGATATTCGCAGCCGATGAGCGTGTGAAAAACGCTGGGATTCCGCTCTCTTTAAGGCAGGTAAAGACGATAGGGAAAGGGTTTTTCTTGGTTACGAAAAATACGATTAGCGGATTTACCACAACAGCTACTAAAATAAGCGCTAGCACAAGCACGCCTGTAAGCTTAGCATAGGTTGCTAGACCTTCCACGCCCAAATCATACACAGTGTAGGTAATAATGCCAAAAATACCGATTGGCGCAAGCTGGATTACGACTTGGATTATTTTCGTTACACCTTCGCTTAAATCGCCGATGAAGCGTTTGGTTTCGTTCGTGCAAAATTTAAGTGCGATTCCAAGTCCTACCGCCCATGCGACAATACCGACATAATTACCGCTAGATAGTGCATTTACAGGGTTATCAACGATTTTGAAAAATGTAGTTTTTAGCACTTCCCAGACATTTGCAGGTGCAGGTGAGTTTGCCGCGCCAACGCCATCAAGCGCAATCGGAGTTGGAAACATAAAGCTAACGCCAACGCCAACAAAAGCAGCCAAAAGCGTGCCTACGATATAAAGCACGATAACTCTTTTTAGCCCTGTCGTGCTTCCAAAAGTTTTATTGACAAGCGAACTTAAAATTAGAATAAAAACTAGCACTGGGGCGACAGCTTTAAGCGCACTTACGAAAAAATCACCAAACAATCTAGCCAAATTCGCGATATTACTCCACGCATTTGTTTCACCGCCGTCCAAATCCAGCCCAGATACACCGACCCTAGCAAAATACCCTAGCGCAGCACCGAGCAAAAGTCCGATGATAATGCGCATTATCAGGCTTTTGTTGCTGTAACTTTGTATCAGCTTATCTAAGTAAGTCATCTTGCCTCCCTTTCAATGAGTAAAATTTGTCGCAATATATCTAAATTTTTATTTAACATTATTTAAATTCTTTAAAAATTTAATAAAATTTCATTTTACATTAAATATTAAACGCTAGAATTACGCCCAAAATTTTCAAAATTTTAGGAGCTTAAATGTATCTATTCACAAGCGAGGTCGTAAGCCCTGGTCACCCAGATAAATGCGCCGACATAATCGCAGATTCAATTGTCGATGAAATTTTAAAAAAAGATCCCAAAGGACGCGTAGCTAGCGAGGTTTTCGTAGCGGGCAAACATATCGTAATCGGCGGCGAAGTAAATGCTAAGGTCGATTTTACGCACGATGATTATCGCCATATCGTCAAACGCGCTCTTAGCGACATTGGCTACAATGACAATCCATTTTTTACCCGCGAGCAGTGCCTGCACCCGCAAGATGTCGAGGTCGATGTATATCTAAACCAACAAAGCCCAGATATCAACCAAGGCGTAGATCAAGAAAGTGGCGAGATCGGCGCAGGAGATCAAGGCATAATGTTTGGCTTTGCAAGCTCGGAGACGCAAAATTTCATGCCAGCAGCGATTACTTATGCAAGGCTTCTTTGCGATAAGGTTTATGAGTATGCCAAAACTCACCCAAATCAGCTTGGTGTGGATATTAAAACACAAGTTACGCTTGATTATGGCACGAAGTCAAATTTCGAAGACTGCAAACCACAATCAATCCACACAATCGTAGTAAGCGCGCCTTGCGTGGAGAGTATGAGTATCGAATATGTGCGAGAATTAATCCAAAATTTAATCGACACAGCAGGTCTTCCAAAAGAGCTTTATCAAAAAGAAAAAACCATAATTTATATCAACCCAACAGGTCGCTATGTAAATCACAGCTCGCTTCACGATAGCGGTTTGACTGGTCGCAAACTCATCGTCGATAGCTTTGGCGGATATTCGCCAATCGGTGGTGGCGCACAATCTAGCAAAGACTACACCAAAGTCGATCGCTCGGGGCTTTACGCAGCGCGCTATATCGCTAAAAATATCGTCGCAGCAGGTCTAGCAAAAAAATGTATAATCCAGTTAAGCTATGCTATCGGCGTGGCAAAACCAGTTAGCGTGAGTGTCGATTGTATGGGCACAAACGCTGGTATTGATGATGATACACTCTCGAAATTTGTCCTCGAAAATTTCGCCCTAACTCCGCGCTGGATTACTGAGAAATTCGGCCTAGACAAACCAAGTGCCCAGACATTTTTATACGCAAAAGTAGCTGCTTACGGCCAAGTCGGCAACCCAAAATACCCATGGGAGCAACTCGATAGCGTAGAGCTTTTCAAATCTTTGAAAAAATAAAATTTCGCAAGGAATTTAACCTTGCGAAATTTTTAAATTCTTAGTTATTTTATGACAATTTAATCTTAAATTTAACTCCGAGAAATTCCGATAAATTCGGCGAAATTTAACACTTTTTTAAGTAAAATTTTTGCAAAATATCGCATACTTTTAAGGGGTGAAAATGCAAGAAAAACACTACGAAGTCGTCATCGTCGGCGGCGGTATTTCTGGCGGTGCGCTAGCATATACTTTGGCGCAATACACTGATATAAAATCCATCGCAATCATCGAAAAATACGAAGGTTTAGCCACGCTAAATACAAAAGGCACGGCAAATTCGCAAACGATTCATTGTGGCGATATCGAGACAAACTACACAATCGACAAAGCCAAAAAGGTCAAACGCGCAGCCGATATGATTGCGAAATACTGCAAAAAGCACGATTATATCGGTAAATTTATCTTTGAAGGGCAAAAAATGGCAATCGGCGTGGGCGATAGCGAGGTCGCTTTTATCAAAGATCGCTATGAGGTTTTCAAAGAGCTTTATCCGTATTTGGAATTTTATGACAAAGATAAGCTAAAACAGATCGAGCCAAAGGTCATTTTCGATAGCAATGGCAACCCTCGCCCCGAAGATGTCGCAGGTCTTGGTGTGCAAACTGGCGCATATACCACGATTGATTTTGGCGCGATGACAAATACCCTGGTCGAAAATGCGCAAAAAACAAAGGGCAAAATTTGCGATTTATACCTAAATTCTGAGGTTCAAAATATCACAAAGGTAGGCGATAAATTTTATATCCGCACTGCAAATAAAATTTCAGTCAGCGCTGATTTCGTCGTAGTCGATGCGGGCGCGCACTCGCTGTGGCTAGCGCACAAAATGGGTTATGGAAAAAACCTTAGCGCGATTTGTATCGCTGGAAGCTTTTATCTAACCAAACAAAAATTACTAAACGGCAAAGTCTATATGGTGCAAAACCCAAAACTCCCATTTGCCGCACTTCACGGAGACCCTGACCTGCTAGCTGATGGTTGCACGAGATTTGGCCCTACTGCGCTAACTATGCCAAAATTAGAGCGTTACAAAGGCTGTCGCTCCGTGCCTGAGTTTTTCCAATCCCTAAATTTCACGCCAAAGGTCGCAAAGGTATTTTGGAACAATTTCGGCGATAGTGATGTGCGAAATTTCTTAATGCGCAATATCGCTTTTGAAGTGCCGGTTTTGGGCAAAAAACTCTTTGTCAAAAACGCCAAAAAAATCATACCTAGCATTAGAGAAGAAGATATCTATTATGCCAAAGGTTTTGGAGGTGTCAGAGCCCAAATCATCGACCAAGACAAGCTTGAATTGCTTTTAGGCGAGGCTAGAATCGACGATAACAACGGCGTGATTTTCAATATGACTCCAAGCCCGGGTGCGACAAGCTGTTTTGGCAACGCAGAGCGCGACGCTATCTCGATCTGCTCGTTTTTAGGCAAAAAATTCGACGCTGAAAAATTCGAAAACGAACTTGTAAAATAATCAAATTTATGCAGAATTTTTCTGCATAAATTTTACTTTTAAATTTCAAATTTCAACACAAAGGAAAATTTAATGAAAAAAGCAAAAATCATAGCCACGCTTGGCCCAGCTAGCGATAACGAAGAGATAATGGAAGCCATGGTTAGGGCTGGGGTCAATGTTTTTAGACTAAATTTTTCGCACAACTCGCACGAATACCACGCTCAAAATGTCGCAAAAATCCGTAGCGTGGAGAAAAAGGTCGGATTTCATATCGGGATTTTGCAAGACATCTGCGGCCCAAAAATCCGCATTGGCGAGCTTGATACGCCTTTCGAGCTAAAAGCTGGCGATCGCCTCGATATCTACGCCAAAGAGCAAATCGGCACCCAAATCGCCCCACACCACTACGCTCTTAGCATTAATCAACCCCAAATTTTGCCTATGCTAAAAGCTGGCGAATATGTCTATCTCTACGACGGCATAATCCGCGCTAGGGTCGCTCACAGCGGAAACGATGTCGTCCAAACTGTCATCGAAAACGACGGCACTCTAAGCTCGAAAAAGGGTGTAAATTTCCCAAATACCGTTCTTGGCATAGATGTCATCACGCCAAAAGATAGAGCTGATATGGAATTTGGCGCCACTCTTGGCGTGGATTTTGTGGCAATCAGCTTTGTGCAAAGCGCAAACGACATAATCAAAGCAAAGAAAATTTTGCGTGCCTCTGGCTCACACGCCCATGTTTTGGCAAAAATCGAAAAATTCGACGCTGTGGAAAACATAGATAGCATTATTGACGAGAGCGACGGAATCATGGTCGCTAGGGGCGATTTAGGTATCGAGGTGCCGTTTTACAAGGTGCCTTCAATCCAAAAATTGATTATAAAAAAGGCAAACGAAGCCGCCAAACCAGTCATCACAGCCACTCAAATGCTTCTTAGTATGACGCGCAACGAAACAGCCACCAGAGCCGAAATCAGCGATGTCGCCAACGCCGTGCTTGACGGCACAGACGCTGTAATGCTAAGCGAAGAGAGCGCAGTAGGCATAAATCCAGTCGCTGTCGTGCGCGCTATGTCGCATACGATACTAGAAGCGCAAGAGATCTACGCTTACAACCGCTTCAAGCACGAAAACCACGATAGCACCGATATCATGGCAGAATCTGCCGTTAGGCTAGCAGGTCAGCTAAACGCGGATAAAATCATCGCCCTAACCTCCTCTGGCAAACTAGCCGTGCAAATGGCGAGATATCGCCCAAATATCGATATCCTAGCCGTTACTCACGATATAAACACAGCGCGCTATCTCACGCTTTGTTGGGGTATAGGCCAAAGCCTAGTTATCGCCGAGGAAGCCAAGCTTCACACGCTCATGGCAAAGGCTATCAAAAGCGGCGTGGATTGTGGCGCGATCAAGCTTGATGGAACATATATCATGACGGCAGGTTATCCAACAGGTGTAAGCGGGACTACAAATCTTATCCGTATGTTAAAGGACGAGCAAATATCCTACTACTTACAAGACGCGTAAAACCTAGTAAATTAATAAAATTTGTCGAATTTACTAAAAATTTAAGTAAAATTTAGCTTTATTAGCAAATTTTTGGAGTATAATACGCCCCGTTTTAAAGGAAACGAATATTTTATTTAAAAGGAGCAAAGTTATGAAAAAATTAGTTTTCTTAACATTGTTTGGTGTTGCGAGTTGTGCATTCGCTGGTATAGCTGAGGAAATGGACGCAAAATGTGAAGCAGGAGATTATCAAGCTTGCACTGAGCTTGGTATGAAATACTACCGCGGTCAAGATGGTTTGCCACAAGACCACGAGAAAGCTCACTCATATTATGATAAAACTTGTAACCAACACAATTACGCTGAGGCTTGCTACCGCGACGGTATCTTCCACTCAGTAGGCGTTGGTGCAGAGCACAACCACGATCGCGCAATGCAATCTTTGAAAATGGCTTGTGATCAAGGTCACGAAAAAGCTTGCAAAATGGCAGAGAGAATCAAAGACGATAATTAATCACTATTTTTACTCTGTTTTTACCATTGCGCCGATAAAATTCGGCGCAAATTGTCGAATTTACACAAAATTTAATTAAAATTTAACTCTATTATAACTATTTTAGTGTATAATCACGCGTTTTAAAGGAAACACATATTATTTTTACAAGGAGAAAGTTATGAAAAAACTAGTTTTCTTAGCACTATTTGGTTTTGCGAGTTGCGCATTCGCTGGTATAGCAGAGGATATGGACGCAAAATGTGAAGCAGGAGATTATCAAGCTTGCACTGAGCTTGGTATGAAATACTTCCGTGGTGAAGACGGCTTACCAAAAGACTATGACAAAGCTCACACATATTATGACAAAACTTGCAATATCGCTAAATGGGCTGAGGCTTGCTACCGCGACGGTATCTTCCACTCAGTTTTAGACGGCAAATGGCATAATCACGATCGTGCAATGCTATCACTATCAATGGCTTGCGAGCAAGGACACCAAAAAGCTTGCTCTATGAAAGAAAGAATTGCTAACGATAAATAATCGTAGTTTTACTTTTATTTCTACTTCGGCGCCGAATTTTTCGGCGCTTTTTTTATGCCCGAAAATTCTTTGTCATTGTAAGAAGCATTATTTTTGTCATTGCGAGCGTAGCGAAGCAATCTAGGGAAATTCAGATAAATTTCAATTCACAGATAAATTTATCGAAATTTATAAATTTTAAAATTCTCTCTAAATTTTACTGGATTGCTTCGACCACTGCGTGGTCTCGCAATGACACGGATTATAGCGTTTGGTTATTTTGGCTCGTAGATTGCCACGCTCGTTACACTCGCTCGCAATGACAATGGAAAGCGTAAAATTTTAAATTTAAAATTCTCTCTAAATTTTACTGGATTGCTTCGACCACTGCGTGGTCTCGCAATGACAAAGCAAATAAAATTTACAAAATTTCTCAATGACACAAAATCGGTGCAGTATTTCAAGGTTGCGCCAGCGTGAAATTTCAAAATTTAAAGAATTTCAAAATTTAAAGAATTTCAAATTTCACAAAATTTCAAATTTCACAAAATTTCAAAATTTATGTTTCAGCTCCAAGCTAAGCATATCCGAGATTTTCTCGGCCTCGAAATACTTCGCCTGCGCCTTCATATAAGCGCACATTTGGCGGTCTTTCTCGCAAATGCCATGCTCCAACAAAAACTGCACCGCAAGCGAATTATCCATAAGCGCAGAAAATTTAATAAAGCCTTCAAGCTCCTTTTTATCGAGCTCATTTATCCCTTTATACTTCAAACTTTCCTCGAAAAACCGCATTTTATCGGCGTGAAATTTCGAAAAATCGTAACTCTGCGCAATGCGCCTAAGATCGCTTGGCGGGGTTTTTAAAAGATAATCAAGCGTGATATTTTGATCCCTGATAAACTCCGCCTCGCTCGAAGTTATATCAGCGACCACGCCATTTCCTAGCGGTGCGCCGTTAGCCAAAAAATATGCAAACGCGTCGAAATTATCGCACGCACTAGCCATTTTAGCGTCGTTTTCGCTAGGTTTGGCGCCACTACTTACCAGCAAATCTATTAGCGCAAAAAGCTCCTCGCTATCAAATTTAGTGGAATTTTCGTCATTTGCCACACCTGCGCCGATATCGCAACCATAGGAATTTACGATATTTAATGGATTGTCAAATTCGCCCTCGTTATAATTCAAATTCGGGCTGAATTTTAAAATTTCAGAGATTTTGTCGAAGTCAAATTTGCCTGTGCGCGAAATTTTGGGATTATAGATAAAATGCGTAAAAATCCGCTCGCTATACTCGCCAAATTCGTCATTTATGCGCTCAGCATTTGCGCGCGCAAAGTCCAAAAGTGCGTCTAGTGCGCTAGAAATTTGCTCGTTTGTAGCGTTTTCGTCGTGGAAAATTTCAAAATTTGGCGCAGTATCTGCAAAAACACCATTGCTAGAATTTGCGTCCAAATTCGGCGCAGTATCAGAAGCAGTATCGGGCGCAGTATCCACAGAAACACTCTCGCTTAAATTTTGCGTAAAATTTTGTGATAAATTCTGCGTAAAATTCTGCTCATTTGCGCTAGACAAACAAACGAACGCAACCAAAAAACAAAAAATTTCGCCCACTCGCCCTATTTTCACTATAACTCCCTTATTTTTTCGTGCATGTAGTAGTAGTCGCAATACTGATTGATGAGCGCGCCGTCTTTGGCGTAAATTTTAAGCTCATATTCGATAAATTTTTCGCCTGTGGGGACATTTTTGTAGGTCATTTTATCGGGTTGTTGCTCTTTCCTAAACTCTGCAAACTCGCTCGGTATCATCTCAAATGAGGCTATATCCTCGATTTCGTAGCCCTCTTTTAGCCCAAAATGATAGCCATTAGTCCTATGTAGCGGGCTATTGCTATATGAACTAGATGTGAATTTGCGCTCTAAATTTAAAAAAAGTATCGCTGTTTCATTGCCTATATTTTCGCAATATTTATTTTTTTTATCTGTATCCGTGAAAAGAAATAGGCAAAATTTATCCCCACAAATCGCCTTTTGTTTTTTGTATTCTACTGACCATTTGCTCATATTTGAGGTGCGGATTTTTTGCGCTCCTTGGGCGGTTTTGATCTCATAGACATTTTCATCTACTGGCAAAACCTCGCTATCACCGCGAAATTTGCCGTATTTTTTGGGCGTGATTTCGGTATTTCTATTTAGTTTATGTGGGAAATCGTAAGCTTCAAGCGGGATTTGCAATCTTGAAATCGCCTCGAAATTTTGCTCGGCACTGCTAGGAAACCACACTGTCTTGCCCGGGTTTGAGTGCAAATCAAACGAGCCAATGTATTGTCTAGTGATTTTATGCGCAGTTTGCTTGTAAATTTCGTTTGCGCCCTCTTTTAGGGTGATATTCCACGATTTGTGCCTGAAAAATTTCTCCTTTTTTCGCACTTCCTCGCTTGGCGAAAAATCATCTTCTATGTATAAATAATGCTCCCCCGGCATATCTTCGCCCAAAAGATAATCAAACGACAAGCCATCATTATAGCGAAGCCACACGCCATGCTTATCTCGCAAGTAGATATAAGGCACGCTAATGGCATCAGGGAAAGCCCCTTCAATCGCATTTTCCCAAAATATTGGCTTTGGGGTTAAATCCGCAGGAAAGGGGTTTGGTTTGGTGTGTTTAAACTGGCTTTCGTAATTTGTGTTTATATAATCGCCAGCTGACGGCGAAAATGAAAATAAAAAAATAATAGCAATGCAAAAAGCCAAAAACAAAAAACCAGCAATACCAAAAACCCAAAGAAAAAATTTGAAAATTTTTTTAATCATTATTTTTATAGCGAATTTCAACCGATTTTTTGTGCGCTGTTAAGCCCTCGGCCTGCGCTAGTGCCATGCACGCTTCGCCCAGAGCGTCGATTGCGCCCTTGTTTAGCGCGATTACCGAGCTTCGTTTGATGAAGTGATAAACCCCAAGCGGCGAGAAAAATCTAGCACTGCCACCTGTCGGCAAAGTATGATTTGGCCCCGCCAAATAATCTCCCATAGCCTCAGGCGTGTAGTGACCTAAGAAAATCGCGCCTGCGTGCTTAATGCGCGCAAGGTAATCGTAGGCGTTGTCCATGGCGATTTCTAGGTGTTCTACGGCTAGGTCGTTCATCAAATCTATCGCCTCGTCGAAATCTCGCGCGATAATAATCGCGCCCTTGTCATCAATGCTCTTTCTAGCGATACTCTCGCGCTCTAATGTAGGCAAAATTTTATAAATTTCATCTTTGACTTCTAGCGCAAATTTCTCATCTGCGCTTACCAAAATACTGCTTGCGATCTCGTCGTGCTCGGCTTGGCTTAGCAAATCCACAGCCGTGTGATACGCACTCGCACTAGCATCTGCTAGCACGCCCACTTCGCTAGGACCTGCGATCATATCGATATTTACATCGCCAAAAACTAGCTTTTTAGCTGTGGCGACAAAGATATTTCCGGGGCCTGTGATGACATCGACCTTTTCTATCGTTTCCGTGCCATACGCCATGGCTGCGACTGCGCTCGCACCGCCTACTTTGTAGGCTTTTTTGATTCCTAGCACATGCATAGCAGCTAAGAGAAGCGAATTTACCACTCCGCCCACAGCAGGGGTGCAGACCGTGATATCAGCGACACCTGCGACGATTGCAGGCACTGCGTTCATCAAAAGCGAGCTAGGATAGGCAGCCTTGCCACCTGGGATATACAGCCCTGCGCGATCTACGGGCGTGATTTTTTGACCTAAAATTTCGCCGTGCGCGCCGAAATCAATCCAGCTTTTTTCGAGTTGCTTTTCGTGATAGGCATAAATGCGATCATACGCCACTTTTAGGGCGGTTTTTAGCTCATCACTTAGCTCGTCGAAAGCCTTTTTCATCTCATCTTGCGAAATCGCCAAATTTCCCTTAACTTCCCATTTGTCAAATTTGGCTATTTGCTCGTTTAGCGCCTCATCACCGCGCGCCTTGATATCATCGATGATACCGCTTACGATCGGCATTACCTTTTGCATGTCCATATTGCCACGATTTACCAACGCCTCGAATTCTTGCGCGAAATTACTGTCTGTGCTTTTTAAAATTTTCATATTTAATCCTAAAATTTTGATTGTAAAAATTTGAAGTTTATAGCATAATTTGGTTTTGAATTTAATAAATTTGGGAATTTAATGTCATTGCGAGCCAGTGGAGCAAATTCACTCGCTATTGTCATTGCGAGCCCAGCGTTGAAATCCAGGGAAATTCCCTAGCCTCTGATTTGTCATTGCGATATTTTCGCTACCGCAAGTTTTTAAATACTGCCCCGATTTTGTCGTTGCAAAAAGTGGAGCAAAATTTGCCTTGATTTGTCATTGCAAATACTGCCCCGAAATGCGCGTTGATTTGTCATTGCGAGCCCAGCGTTGCAATCCAGGGAAATTCAAATAAATTTTGATTAATTCAAATTCTCTCTAAATTTTACTGGATTGCTTCGAGCCTTTCGGCTCTCGCAATGACAGATTAAGCGTTTTCGATTAAGGCGATTTCGTCGGCACTCAAATCATAAAGTGCAAAAACTAGCGAATTTAGCTCTTTGTCTAAAACTTTTAGCATTATTTCATCGTCCCCTGAGATTTCGCTTTGGTTTTTGATTTTTAAAATTTTATCCACCAAATTCACAAATTCGGCTTCTTTTTCTTTTGAAATTTTTGGGATAGGAATTTTATATAAATTTTGACTTGTTAATCTTATGTCGCCAGTTCCAGTTCTATCGGTAGTTTGCCTAATATACCAAGCAAATAAATTTGACAAAAGCATAGCAAGAAAATATTTCAAATTTTCTAATTTAGAAGTAACAAAATAATTTGTATTAAGGCAATATGTTCCTTTTTTGGTAATCGCAAATGCAAAATGTTCGCCTAAATCTTTCCAAACTAAAAGTGGTTTCTCAAATTCAGCGTAATACGCACTATTATCCTGTGTTTCAAACCATTTATTGCTTGTCTTTTTACGGCAACCTTTTGCACCGCTTTGCTCGATTTGTGGTAAAAATTTAGACAAATAATTTTTAAGGCTTGGGAATTCGTCAATATCTAAATGCAGGGCAGGAAATGTGCCGATGATATAAAATCCAGCCCACGAGTATGTATAGCGTTTAATATCGCGCCCGCGCAAAATAGGCTTTATGATAGCCTTTGTGCGTTCAAGCTCAGCCGCGCTACCACAGCCACTCAAAATCTCGGTGCGGGTCGCTTCATCTATAATAAAAGCTTCGTTTAAACCGGTAGTTATGCCACGATAAATATCTATATCCCAATCTTTCAGCGGTGTGCCAAGGCGTTCGATTTTGGCTTTGAGATTTGCTTCTAGTGAATTTAAGAAAATAAAACCGCTTTTGTTTAAATTTGCAGTTTGCAGGGCCTGGAAATCTTGCAAATTTGGGGAGTAGAGTTTGAACTCTGAGTTTTGCGAATTTGCGTTTTGGTTGTTTTCGCTCGTAGATTGCTTCGTCGCTTCGCTCCTCGCAATGACAGATTGTGCGCTGTCATTGCGAGACGACTTGTCGTCGAAGCAATCCAGCACGGCGTTAGCCGTTTTTGAAGTGGCGAGATAATCGGAATTTCTCTGGATTGCTTCGACCACTTCGTGGTCTCGCAATGACAAAGTTGAATTTGCTCCGTTTTTGCGTAAAATCGTAATGGCGCTATCGACGGTGGCGTCATCAAAAACTTTAACGCCATTAAAATCGGCGATTGCGAGAATTTGCGAATTTTGTAGTATCAATTCGCGCAAATTTTGCCCGTAACTTGCACGGAAAAATTTATTCGAGCAGATAAAGCCTAGCAAACCGCCATTTTTTAGCAAATTTAGCCCAAGTTCATAGAAATACACAAACAAATCAGCCGTGCCACAATATGCTTTGTAAAGCTTTTGTAAGTGCGGTTTTTGCTCTTTTATCATCTCTTGGCGGACATAGGGCGGATTTCCGATAACGCAGCCAAATTTGAAATCAAACGGAAAATCTAAAAGCGAATTCGCGCATTTTATATTATTTGATAAATCAGTGAGTTTTCGCCCCTTTTGCGCGGTGCGGAGCCAAAGCGAGAGTTTGGCGATTTGGACTGCGTCAGCGTTAATATCTACGCCGTAAAGGTTGTTTTCTAAAATTTGGGGTTCTATGTCGTATAACGGCAAAGCTTCGTTTTCGTAAATTTTGCGAAATTTATCTAAATTTTTGTGCTCGTTAATGAGAAAATCCAAAGCCCCGTTTAAAAATGCTCCACTTCCACAAGCAGGGTCGATGATTTTTAAACCAAGCAAAAATTCTTTATAAGCGCGGATATTTTCGAGCGTTTGTTTTTCGTCCTTACTAAGGCGTTTTGGGTTTTTTGGGATTGCGATTTCGTGCAAATTTAGCCTTGACTTTTCGTTTTCGCAAATCTCGCCTAGCGTTTGGCTAATGATAAATTTCACAATGTATTCAGGTGTGTAGAAAATGCCGTCTTTTTTGCGTTTGCTATCTTTTTTGTCGAAATTTTTGTTTTCGATTTCGGCGGTGAGTTCTTCAAGGTCGCTTAGGCTCTGCTCGAAAATATGACCTAGGATATTCACGCCAACTTCACTAGCAAAGTCGTATTTTGAAAGTTTTTCGGTGTAAATTTGCAAAATTTCATCATCAAATTTGAGCGAATTTAGCCCCTCATCAGTGGCGAAAAGTCCGCCATTGTAGCCATTTTCAACACCTAGTTTTTGATTTCCTTTGTCAATAGCTTCAAAATATTTTTGCCAAATTTCATAAAGGCTAAAATCGGTAAATTTTTGATTTTGCCACTCGGTGTTAATATCTGCGACAAAATTTGATTTCAAAAGTCCATAATCTTCGGCAAAAAGGACAAAAATTATGCGGTCGCAGAGTTTTTGCACTAGGCTAAGAATTTGCTTTTTACCTAAATTTTGATTGTTTGAAACGGCGTTTTCAAAGAGTTTTAGGCGAAATTCACTAAAATCAGCGTAAAGTCTTTTTGAAATTTCTCTATCTGAATTCTCGCTTTTGTCCCGCAAATCAATAGTTTTAAACGAATTTATATTTTCGAAGCAAAAAATTTGGTGAAAAAGCTCGAATTCATCTCGTGTCATAGTAAAAAGGCTAAATTTTTCATAAGCGGTTTTTTTGTCAATATATAGGCGAATTTCATCGAAATTTGAGATGATGATATAGCGACTTTTTGAGTTTGAATTGTGATAATTAAAGGCTTGATTTTCGATTTTGTCCAAATCGTGCGTTTTTTGGTCTTTTAGCTCGATGACGCCGATGACTTCGCCGTTTGCGCTTAGGATTGCGCCGTCAGCCTTTTTGCCGTCGGTTTCGTTTTTGCTTTCTCGTTGGAGATTGAAGTGTTGTGGATCGCTCGTTTTTAGCGTGTATCCTAGGCAAGCCTCAAAAATATCGTGCAAAAAATCGGTCTGATACTCTTCTTCTTTGTAGCCTTTTATAGCGTCGATTTTGGCTTGAAATTTGAGAAAATTTTCGTAGCGTTCGTTTAGAGTTTTTTCATCTTGCTTTTGTTCTTTGATAATTTTTTCTTTGAAAAGTGCCATTTATTTCCTTTTAAATTTATACTCATATCTTTGCAGTTGCGAGATATTGCCGAGAATTCCGCCTTGGTGGATATATAGGACTTCGTTTGCGAATTTTTCGCGGTTAGCTAAAAGCGTGAGAAGTCCCACGGGGTCATAAATGAGGTCAAATTCTATGCCGGTTTGCGCACGGGCTTTTTGCCAAATTTCATAAAGTTCGCGCACAGGTTTGCCAAAGTGAAATTTGCGTGGTGGGGGCAAAATTTGCACGCCCGAGCGCGGATCTAGGGCTAGTATTTGCTCTCTCAGATACGAGCAATCGCCCACGCAAGGCGTGGTAAAGACGCGAAAACGGCTATGTTTGGCTAGATACGCCGCGCTCGTGCCTGTTCCACTTGGCAAAAAAATGTCAAATTCTCGCCCATTTTCGCGCGCATACTCTTCGATAAATTTAGCCTGCGCGATAAATCCGGCCTCAGCCTCGCCCTGTGCAACCCCCTCTTCGATAAAAATCGTGTTCTCATCGCAAAGGCTAAGCGCAAATTCACGGCGATTTTGCGCCACGAAAATCTCCATGCCATTTTCTAGTGCGGCGGCGAAATTCCCGCACGGGCGCGCGCTTAAATTTTCGCTTAAATGCGAGATGACAAACTGAAATTTTAGCCCCTTTATGCGGGCAAAAACGCTTTCGTTATACATGGCGTTTGATTGCGAGCTACCAAAGCTTACAATCTTTGAAATGCCCCGCAAATCGGCACCGAGCAGGGATTGGAGCTTCCTTGCTTTATTGCCGTTAAAAATCCCAATCAAATCATCACGCAAAATTGCAAAGCTAAAATTTTCGATTTTTATCTTTTGGATTTTTGGGGGTTGTAGCGAAATTTCGCCCGTTTTTTGCGCCTTTTCTACTTCGCGCAAATGAGCTTCAAACTCAGGCGAGATTATGACGCGTTGCGAGAGCTCGCGCGAGTATTGAGCCCCGCCAAAGCTATCTTGTCGCATTTGTGTCAAATTCCAAAAATTTGCGGATTTCTTCCATAGCCTCTTTGTTGCTAAGTGTAAATTTGATTTCGATTCGACGGCTTGCGTCTTTGTCCTCGACGCCGTCAGTTAGCACAGGCTGAGAATAACTGCGACCGCTTGCGATTAGGTATTTTTGCAATCTCTCGTCTTTGTTCCACTCGTTTATGAAATTCATGACCGCCAGTGCGCGCTCTTGCGAAAGGGCTAGGTTGTATAAATACCCGCCGTCGCTGTCTGTGTGGCCCTCGATGATGATTTGATCTAAGCTATTTCTGATTTCATCATTATCCATAAGTGCGCTAAAATACCCTTCTAACGCGGTTTTGAAACTCTCTTTGCTACTCTCTTTAAGCTCGCTTGAACCCTTGTCAAAAAGCACGGACGAGTTTAGCGTCATCGCCCCGCTCTCGCTATCTATGCGGATTTTGCCGCCTAGGCGTTCTTTAAGCTCGGCGATTAGTTTGACCTTTTGACCGGTTAGGTTGCGAATTCGGTTTTTGGTGACATTTAAATCGTGCAAAATTTTGTTGAAATCGCTCTCTTTTTGGGTTAGCTGATCGAGCAAAAACGCGATTTTTATCTCTTTTTCGGTAGCTTCGGTGCGAGTGTTTTTCAAAAGCTCGCTAATGTCGAAATTCTCTTTTTTGAGTTTTTCTGCCATGGCGCTTAGATCTTCGATTTGGATAAAATAGATCGAATTTTGCTTGCGAAGGTCGGTGTTTTCGACATTTAGCTTTTCAAGCTGTTCGGAAAAAATTTTGTTTAAAGCCTCTAATTCAGCAGATTTTTTCTGCGAGGATTGAAGTGCGACCATAGCCTTTTCATGCTCGATGGTTTGGGCTTTGAGGTCGTCTTGCACCAAATAGTATTTGACGATAATCCCGCCGATTAGTAAAATAAAGACAAACAAAAGCCCCGCCATTAAATCAGCGTAAGCTATCCAAAAGGTCTCTTTTTCGCTGGTTTTACTCTTCATTTTGGTTTTCTTTTTCGTCTATGCTTTGAAGCGTTTTGCGTAGCTCGTCGATGATACCCTCTGAGCTTGTGTTTTTGCCTAGGCTAGAATCAAAAAGCGATTTGATTTCGTTATTTAGCTCTTTAAAACTTGCCTTAAAGCTCTCTCTTGCGTTAATTTGCTCGCTTAGCATATTTTCATTTAGGGATTTAATCTGCAAGGTAAAATTTACTATTGCCTGATTTAGGGCGTCTGCGCTGGTTTGCAGATTTGCGCTCTTTTGCTCAGATGATTTCGAAAAGCTCAAATATCCCGCTGAAATGCCGTTTTGGATCTCGACCATATTGCTCGTAACGGCCTTTAAAGACGATAAAATTTGATCGAAATTTTTGCTGATTTCGCCGTGAGTTAGGTTGGCATTTAGTATCATTTCATTAGCCCTTTCTAACTCGCTTGTGGTTAGCGCAAGGGCGCGCTGCTCAGCGTCAATTATGCCTTGAAGTGTTTGCATTTTTTCATCAATTGCGACATTTAGGCTATCGCTAAGGGTATTTGAAGCCATAGCCATGAAAGAGCGCGAAACCTCGGCGTTGCGATCGAGTATCTCGCTAAGGTAGCTTTGCGTGATTTCCTCTTTGCTCCAAAAAAAGTTTTTTGTGGCGTTTTTGTATTTTAAAAGTAATCTTTCGAATTTGCTAATTCCCTTTTTTTCGAAATAAATCCACCAAAGCGCTAGAAAAATACCATAAATCGACACATAAAACGCCGTGCCAACGCCACCTAGAAGCCCTGCGATTTCGGTCTCTAAATTTGCGATATTTGATGATGAGAAATTTGGCATAGAAATCGCAATGCTGATAAATGTGCCCAAAATACCCAGCATTGGGAAAACACCCACCGCGACAGAGGCGTAGTTGTCATTGCGAAGCGAGTGCGAGTATTCATCTACGAAATTTTCAAATTTAGCGTCTGACTTTTTTTTAATGCCTATGCTAAGGAGATTTTCGACGATATAGTTTTTGAGTTCGGTTTTGAAATTTTCGATACTATTTTGAAATTTCAAACAGCCAAATTCAGCATTATGCCTAGCCAAAAATAGCGCAATGATGAGCAAAAAGCCCATCATTACGATCGAGTGAAGCTCGACTTTGAAGTCGATTACCTTCAAAAATCCTAGCAAAAATATGGCGAAAATCGCCACAGGAACAAACACGATTTTCAGATAAACGCCCAGTAGTGAGCGCTCTGGATTTTCTGGAAGCGTTAAATCTAAAATTTCTGTTGTTTTTTCCATGAAATTTGCCTTAGTTTTTGTTTATACAATTTAAATTTTCAAATGCGACAAGCAATCTTTTTACCATACTTTCTTCGCCACATCTTAACCATTTGCGAGGGTCGTAGTATTTTTTGTTTGGTTTATCTTCCCCTTCTGGGTTGCCGATTTGACCTTGCAAGTATGCTCTATTTTTGAGCTCATACTCTCTCACGCCGTCCCAAAACGCCCACTGCGTATCGGTGTCGATATTCATCTTGACTACGCCATAGCTTACAGCGTCTTTGATATCTTTGATCTCACTACCGCTACCGCCGTGGAATACGAAATTTACAGGTTTGGCGTCATTTAAGCCAAATTTTTCTTGCACGAATTTTTGCGAATTTCGTAGAATTTCAGGGCGAAGCACGACATTTCCCGGTTTATACACGCCATGCACATTGCCAAAGCTCGCTGCAATCGAGAAATTATCGCTGATTTTTTTAAGTCTTTCATACGCAAGCGCGACATCTTCTGGTTGCGTGTATAAAAGCGCGTTATCCACGCCTGTATTATCCACGCCATCTTCCTCGCCACCTGTTACGCCAAGCTCGATTTCTAGGCTAATTCCTAGCTCGCTCATCTTTTTAAGATAGCTTTCGCAAGTGCTTAAATTTTCTTCCAAACTCTCTTCGCTAAGATCTAGCATGTGAGAGCTAAATAGTGGCACGCCGTGCGCTTTTTTATACCCTGCGCTTGCCTCTAATAATCCATCAATCCAAGGAAGCAGTTTGCGCGCTGCGTGGTCAGTGTGTAAAATCACAGGCACGCCATAATATCTAGCTAGCAAATGCACCTGCAAAGCACCTGCGACTGCGCCCATAATAGCGCCGTTTTCGCACTCTTTGCCTGCATAATAACTCGCTCCGCCGTTAGAAAATTGGATAATCACAGGAGAGTTTGCCTTTTTGGCGCTCTCTAATACAGCATTTACAGAGTGGCTTCCTACGACATTTACAGCAGGGATTGCAAAACCCTCGCTCTGCGCGTATTTGTAGAGCTTGCTAACATCATCGCCAAATAATACACCAGCTTTAACTACATCTAAAACACCCATTTTGCACCCCTTTTTTAAGATTATTTGTATTCGATTTTTGCTTTTTTAAGCAGATCTTGCGCCAATTTTTCTGAATTTGCGGCTGCTTTTTCTTGGCGGATTGAGCCTTCGATTAGAGGTTTTACCTCGCTAACTGGGACTTGGCGTTTTGCGATTTGATCCTCTTTTAAGATTACATGGTAGCCAAATTCTGTCTTAACAGGAGTTTTTGAAATTTCACCTTTTTTTAGCGCAAACGCAGCGTCTGCGAAAGGTTTAACCATAGCACCCTCTTTTGGAAATGCTGGTAGTGCGCCACCTGATTGTTTTGCGGCTGGCTCGATTGATTTGGCTTTCGCGATTTCGCTAAATTTAGTGATTAGCGCGCCACCATTTAGACCTTTTAGTTCATCAATCACAGCTTTTGCCTCGGCGTCTGTTTTGACCAAAATATGGCGAACTTGGGCAAGTTCTGGATTTACAAATTTTGCTTTATTTTTGTTGTAAAAGTCTTGAACCTCTTTGTCGCTGATTTTGATTTTTTTGGCCTCTTTTGATTGCCATACGCGCACAGCTAGGTTGTCTTTTTGGAACTCTAACTCTTTTTTATAAACTTCGTCGTTCATAACGCCTGCTTTTTTAGCTTGTTCTACGACAAGTTTTCTAGCGATAACGCGGTTTAAGATATCTTTTTTGGTGTTTGCTGGCAGTGAAGCGAATTGTTGTGGAGCTATGCCTTGGGCTACTAGAAATGGAATAACATCGTTTTCTGTGATGTTTTTGCCATTAGCAGTCGCTAAAACTGTCGCATTTAGGCCCATGGCCACAGCCAAACTAAGTGCTGAAAAAACTAATTTGTTCATCTGAATTCCTTGTAAAAAAAATCGCAAGATTATAGCCAAAGCTGGTTAATGATTAAAATTTTGCCCGCCTTAGGATACGCATTTTCGCGTATCTATGAGCGGGTCAGTGTAATTGAAGTGAAATTTATTTTACTTCTACATTCGCGCTTTTGCGAAGTTCTTGTAGTTTTTGCTCTAATGCAGCGCCTGCTTGTTGGCCTTTGATTAAATTTTCGATGAAAGGTTTGGCTTCATCTTGGCTAAGCTGTTTTTGAAGTTTGGCGTCTTCTTTGAGCACGATATGATAGCCTAAATCAGTTTTGATAGGAGTTTGCGTGATAGCGCCTCTTTTAAGCTTGCTTGCGCCGTCCCAAAACGCTTTTGGCATCATTTCTTGGGTAACCCACGCAAGATGACCTTTGGTTTGTTTGGCCTCAGGCACGATTGATTTAGCTACCGCAAGCTCTTCGAATTTGCTCACCAAAGCGTCGGCTTTTGTGTTTTTTAACTCTTTGATAATCGCGTCAGCTTCGGCCTTTTTTTCCACTGTGATATTAGATAGCAACAAAGCGGCTGGTTCGACGAAAGCAGATTTGTTTTCGTTGTAAAATTTAGCGATATCAGCGTCGCTTACTTTGATTTGCTTTGATAGTTGGTGTTGATACATTTCGATTGCGATTCTATCTTGTGCTGCTTTTAGGGCATCTTTGTATTCTTGCAGATTTGTAACGCCATTTTTTCTAGCCTCAGCGGCTAAAATTTCGATATCAATCGCTCTTGCAAGCACCATTTGTTTTTCTTGATTGCTAAGCGTGGCTGGATCTTTGCCAAGTGCTGCTATGTGCGGGGCGACCTCGGCCTCTGTGATTGGCGCGCCATTTACTGTGGCGAAAACTGTCGCATTTAGGCTTACTGCCGCTGCTAAACTTAGGGCTGAAAATAGTAATTTTTTCATTAAAATTCCTTGTAAAAAAATGCGAGATTATAGCCAAAAAGCGATTAATAATCAAAAATTTTGTGTAAAATAAGGGCATGAGAACGAAAAAAGATATAAAAGAGATCAAAAATTTATTGTTAGAGCACTTTGGTGAGCCGACAACCGAGCTTAAATTTAGGAATTTATACGAGCTAATCGTCTGCGTTATGCTTAGCGCACAATGCACCGATAAACGGGTAAATTTAATCACACCTGCGCTATTTGGGGAGTTTCCTGACATATACTCGCTGGCAAATGCAAATTTGGGCGCAGTTAAAATGCTGATAAATTCGTGCAGTTTTTTTAATAACAAAGCACAAAATTTAATCAAAATGGCAAAGTCTGTGGTGGAAAATTTCGGTGGCGAAATCCCGCTAAATGAAAAGGATTTGCTTAGCCTTGCAGGGGTCGGGCAAAAGACAGCCCATGTCGTGCTAATCGAGCATTGTGGGGCGAATTTTATCGCCGTGGATACCCATGTTTTTCGCGTTTCGCACAGGCTTGGACTTTCAAGCGCAAAAACGCCAGAACTTACCGAAAACGACCTTACAAAGGCATTTGTAAGCGATTTAAACTACCTGCACCAAGCTTTGGTGCTATTTGGACGATACACTTGCAAAGCTGTAAAGCCAAATTGCAAAGAGTGCTTTTTAGCGCACCTTTGCAAAAGTAAGGATAAAATTTTATAAATTTTGCACGCCAGAGATTATCTCTCGCACGGCATTTAGGATTTTTTCGACAGATTTTAGCTCGACTTTTTCATGCGTGCTGTGTGGCGAAGTGATATTTGGACCAATCGAAGCCGCTTGTATCTCGCTATCTTTTGTGATAAAAACGCCACACTCTAACCCAGCATGAACGGCACCAAGCTTCGCAGTTGGGACAAATTTTTGTAAATTTTTTAAGATAAATTCGCTAAATTCGCTTCGTTGCGGTTGCCAAGGCTCACTAGTTTCGCCAAAAACGCATTCCAAGCCAAAATTCTCAGCCGACATTTTGGTTTGATATTTCACCCCTTTTAAGCCCTTTTCGCTCATCGATCTAGCATAAAACAAAAGTTCAAATTTGCCGTTTTTTTCACCAGCCAAAGATAAATTTATGCTAGTTTGTGGCAAGCCTAACTCATCGTTAAAATCCCTAACGCCTTGTTTAAATTCGCAAATGAGATTTAAAATATTGTCCGAATTTTCGTAAATTTCGCACTCTTTAAACCCTAAAAATTTATGTTTAATAAAATTTGGAAAATTTGAAATTTCATTTTTAAAAATTGCCGTTGCACTAGCTTTTGCAGGGATTGAATTTGCCCTTTCGCCACCGCTAAATTCGGCGATTTTACCGCCATTTTTAGCGATAAATTCGGCTAAAAATTTAATCGCATTTGGCAAATTTTTATGAATTTCGATTCCACTATGACCGCCCGGGAAATCATCGATAAAAATCTCATAGCAAAAGCCACTTTTTTTCTCGCGCGCACTGTCGCAAAGAGCGCGAATTTCGGCACTTCCTGCGCACCCGATTATGACTTCGTTTTCATCTTCGCTGTCTAAATTTAGCATTTTTTTGCTTTTTATAGTGCCGTTAAATTCCCTAACGCCCCAAAGCCCCACTTCTTCGTTGTTTGTAAGGACCGCTTCGAAGTTATCAAATTCGCTCATCATCGCCATTATAATTGCTACACCGATTCCATTATCAGCCCCAAGCGATGAGTTTTTCGCGCTTAAAAATCCGTCCTGCTCTACTAGCTCGATTTGCGGCGCAAGTCCCACGCCAACCATATCATAATGCGCTTGCAGGCAAATTTTTGGCTCACCTTTGCAGACATAAATATTTCCGGCACTATCAACTTCCACGCTAAATTCGTGCTTTTTAGCAAATTCCACTAAAAAATCTCGCAACGCCTCAGTTTCATAGCTAAGGTGCGGAATTTCGCAAATTTGGCGAAAATAATTCATAACTTTTTTCATTTTTTCGCCCTATTTTCGCTTATCACTTACGATTTTGCCCTCGTAAGTGGTCTTTGCGATAGCTTCTAGCATCGCCTTTGTATCGGCATCATCGCGCGCTAGCACGCTGGCTGTCTTACTAGATAGCTCCACGCGCGCGCTGATTACGCCATCGCACTCGCTAAGAGCCTTTCTCACCATTTGCGTGCAGAGCGGGCAGTGTATTTTCTCTACATAAATTTCAATCTCTCTATCGGCGAAAACCGCGCTAACAAGGGCAAATAATAGTAAAATTTTACGCATAAATTTCCTTATTTTTGTTTAATACTTAAAATTTTGGCTTTTTCGTATTTTGCATTTTTCAAAGCCTCGATCATAGCGTTTGTATCGGCGTTATCTTCGGCGATGACGACCGCCTTTTTCTCGCCCTCTTTGGCCTCGACGCTGATTACCCCCTCGCATTTTTGCAAGGCAAATTTAATCGAAGCTGCGCATAGGTTGCAATGGATTTTTCCGACTTGGATTTCGATTTCGCGCTGTGCAAAAAGCGCGCCACAAACGAGTGATAAAAGTAAAATTTTACGCATAAAATCTCCCTAAAATTTCAGGATAAAATAGCAGTAAAAATATCAAAATTCCGCTTAAAATGTAAATAAAATACCATTTTTTGCGACCTGCGCCGATGACGCATGAGTTTTTGCGAAAGAGCACAAAATACAGGCTCGCAATGTAAAATACAATAGAAATCGCCGTAAAAACGGGGCGAAATCTCGCCAACTCGTCCGCAAAGGAAAGTGCCGAAAAACTCACCCCAAAAAGCAAAAACAAAAGCGCTGGCAAACAGCACAAAGTCGCCATAAATGCGCTTACAATCGCTAGAACGATAAATTTTAGCTTACTCAAATTTCGCGACTTTTGTAATCGTAGCTAAATTCTTTCGGGTCGTAGTAATTTAGCGTTTGTCCGTCCGTTTCGCCATAAACATAGCCGAAATTGTTTATCGGAAATTGCGCTGGGCGCGGACTTAGCGTGAAATCTCTGCCGTAATTAAACCCTATCCAGCACATCTCCCAGTTGCCAAAGAGATATTCGCGGATTTGCGCGATTTTTTGGTCGTCGTTTGTGAGTTTTTCGCCAAGTCTGACTTTGGTGACATCGGCAGGATCTACTGGAATCCAGCCGTATCCTTTGAGATAAAACTCAGCGCGACAGTGTTGTCCGCCTGAAATATGGCTAAATCCGTCATCTTTGGGTGCTGCGCCCATTTGACCTGAAAATCGTGATTTTCCAACCCTTATACCAAACATTTCGCGCGCAGGTATCCCAGCAGCCCTCGCCAAAGCCACAAAAACCGAGTTTATGTCGGTGCATTTGCCACTTAATTTACCGCTAGTTAGGATTTGTTTGACATCGCCTAACCCACACCCAAGCACGCTATTATCGCGCTCCATGGTGTTTGCCACCCAGGTGTAAATCGCCCTAGCCTTTTCTAAATCGCCTTTGATATTTCCTACGATTTCATCTGATTTTTGTTTAACCACGCCGTCGATTTGAATTTGCGTAGTTGGCTGCAAAAATTTAGCGATTTCGGGGGCTAGTTTTTCGTTTTCGTTGAAATTTACCTTTGAAAAATCGGTATTTCGCTCTGTGGTTTGCACATCGAAACTGATATCTAGTATCGGAGTTTCGCTTCCGCTAAATTTCGCATAATATGTCGGAATTTCGCCCTCAGTGATAAATTTCTCCACTGCGTTTGAGCCGACCTTATAGTGCGAAATGACCTGCTGAAAATCACTAGGAAGCACGAGCGGAACCCACACCCTGCTCTCTTTGCCGATCTCTTTGATAGCGTGTTTTAAACTAACGCTAAATTTGCGCGTTTTTTGCTCGGCTTCTTTGGCGCTCGTATCAGCCAAAACCACGCTAGGAGCGAAGCTAGCGACACCTAAAATACTACTAAATTTAAAAAAATCTCGTCTTTTCATTTGAAAAAATTCCTAAATAATCTAACCAAAACTTGGCTCTAAAAGGCAGAGATTTTATCCTTTTAATGCTTTAAAATTGCTTTTTTAAATTTGCTTTGATAAAATGGCGCAAAATTTATGAAATTTAGGGTAAAAAATGGATTTAACTACCATAAAAAACGAAATGTTAAAAAAACTAGAAAACGCTCAAAATGCCGAAATTTTAGGCGCGATTAAGGCATTGCCAAAATTTGATTGCGAGGTGAGTTTTGGCGATGCTATAAGTGCGAAATTCGACGCAAATGAAGAGGAAATGAAGCAAATCAGGCAAATCGCACTATTGTTAAAACCTTGGCGCAAGGGGCCTTTTGCGCTAAATGAGCTTTTTATCGACAGCGAGTGGCAAAGCTTCATCAAATTTAACCTTTTAGAGGGGCATATTGATTTGGCGGGCAAAAATGTCGCAGATGTGGGGTGCAATAATGGTTATTATATGTATCGTATGCTAGGACTTGGCGCGCGTAGCGTCACGGGCTTTGATCCTAGCGCGCTATTTTATCTACAATTTTTGTTTTTGCAACATTTTATGCGAGCGCAGGCAATTTTCGAGCCGCTTGGCGTGGAGCATTTGCCGTTTTATGGGGCGAAATTTGACACGATTTTCTGCCTTGGCGTGATTTATCATCGCTCAGATCCTATCTCTATGCTAAAACAGCTCAAATCTGCGCTAAATAGCGGTGGCGAGGTGATTTTAGATACGATGTATATAGACATGGACGGGGATTTTGCCCTTACGCCAAAGGGTGGGTATTCTAAGATCTCAAATATCTACTTCGTGCCCACTATCGGCGCACTTAGCAACTGGTGCGAAAGGGCGAAATTTAAGAATTTTGAAATTTTAGAAACCAAACAAACTGATTTTAACGAACAGCGAAAAACTGAGTGGATTGACGGTCAGAGCCTGGAAAATTTCCTAGATCCAAAAAACCCAAATCTCACTATCGAGGGTTACCCTGCCCCGAAACGGGTTTATGTCAAAATCAGCCTGTAAATACGCAAAATTTTACAAATAATTTTGCGTATTTTGCTAAATTTGGCAGAATTTGCAAATAAATCATAAATTTTAATCAAATTTTTCTCTCTTTTTTAAAGCTTAATTTTAGTTTAATATTGGTAGAATTAAAAGTTTAGTTTATAATTTACAAAGGTTTTCTATGAACGCTCAAAATTTAATTCCATATTTGACCGATTTTTTGGCCACAGAACTTGAAAAAACAGGAGCAGACGCTTTCGTAGTCGGAGTCAGCGGAGGACTTGATAGTGCCGTAGTATCGGCGTTATGCGCCCTAACAGAGATCCCAACTCACGCCCTAATCATGCCTATGCCTAGCTCAAATTTAGCAAATTTAGGCGATGCGATTGAGCATTGCGATATGTTTGGTATAGACTACGAAATCCAAGAAATCGCCCCATTTATGGAGGCTTTCGCTTCGCTTGATACTGGCGCAGACAAGCTAAGAACTGGAAATTTTGCGACAAGAATTCGCATGGGATTATTATATGATTACAGCGCGAAACACCGCGCAGTCGTAGTCGGAACAACAAATTTGAGCGAAAGAATGCTAGGATACAGCACGATTTATGGTGATTTAGCATGCGCCTTTAACCCAATCGGCGAAATTTTGAAGACAAAAGTAAGCAAGCTTGCCGAAGCGCTTACTATCAATGAAAACATAATCGCAAAAACTCCAAGCGCAGATTTATGGGAAAATCAAAGCGACGAAAGAGAGCTTGGATATAGCTATGATATCCTTGATAGCGTGCTTAGAGATATCTTCTCTCGCCCTGAACTTCGCAAAAAAATTAGAAGCGGCAAAGAGATTACAAAAGATGATTTAGCATACTTGCTTGATTCGAATCACAACGCTGATTTATGCAAATTTATCACAAATAGAATGATAAAAAATAGCTTTAAATTACGCATGCCAAATGTAGCACAAGTAGATCCTAATGCTTAGGATTTCACATGAAGCAAATACCCTTTTTTAAAGCGCAGGTTGATGATAAAGAAGAATCGCTTATACTAAATGCCCTTCACAATCCACAAATAAAATACTCAGAAATTTTTGAAAACAAAATTTGTGAGTATTTTGGCGTGAATTATGCAATCTCCACTACTAGTGGCACTACTGCGCTTCATCTTGCGCTTTGCACACTCGGTGTCAAGCGCGGAGATAGAATTTTATGCTCAGTTAATTCATTTCCGCATGTAGCGGCGGTTATTAGGCATTTTGATGCTGAGCCGATATTCGTAGATATCGATACAAACACCTTTAATATCACTCCTGAAAGCTTTTCAAAAGCTATCGAGCTAAACAGACACAAAAAGCTAAAATGCGCCTTTATCTCGCACACAGCTGGGCTCGTAACAGATATGGACGAGATTTACGAAATCGCCAAAAAAGAAAATATCACTATCATAGATGACGCTTCTAGGGCCACAGGTGCTACATACAAGGGTAAAAAAATCGGCTCGTTTGAAAACTCGCTGTTTTCGTGCTTTCAGATAAATCCACAAGCCCAAGATGCAATCTCTACGGCTGGATTTTTCGTCACAAACAACGAAGGTTTGGCAAATTCTGCCAAAATTTTACGCAATAACGGAATCGTGGGCGAAGCGTTTTATAAAGATGGAAATTTAGGCTTTACTTACAATGTAGATCGTATCGGTCAAAAATACGATTTAAACTCGATAAATGCGGCATTTGCACTATCACAACTAGAAAAAACAGATAGCTTTATCAAGCGTCGCCAAAATATCGCAAAAATGTTTAGGAAATCTTTGGAAGATTGCCCTCATATCGAGCTTCCTACCGATAGCGCGGAGCACATTTATACACAATTTATCATCAAAATCGACAAAAACCGCGATGATTTCGCGCGCGAAATGATTTCTAGGGGCATTGATGTGGGGCTTCACTATGTGCCACTGCACCTGCTAAGCTACTACAAATCCAAGTATAATTACAAAGTCAATGACTTCCCAAATGCGCTAAAAAATTATCAGCAAATTTTATCTTTGCCGATTTATGCCTCGCTTAGCGATGACGATGTGGCCTATATCTGCGAAAAAATTATAGAAATTGCGAGAAGCCGTGTTTAAAATTTGGCTCGAAAAAAATTTATACGATCCGGGCGTTATTTGGCTTATAATTTCATTTTTTTTGCTTCCACTCTCAATCATTTTTGGCTTTATTCAGATGATTAGGCGCGCCCTAATTAAACCCAAAGATTATGGTATAGCAGTAGTAAGCGTGGGAAATCTAACCCTTGGCGGAAGTGGTAAAACTCCGCTTGTGGGGGCGATTTTTACAGAATTTAGCCCTGAGATTCCTACTTGCATAATACTGCGCGGATACGCTCGCAAAAGCCACGGACTACAATATGTGGCGAAAAATGGCGAAATTTTATGCGACATAAAAACCAGTGGCGATGAAGCCATGCTCTATGCCAAAACCCTAAAAAACGCAAGCGTTCTTGTGAGCGAAAACCGCGAAAATGCCATAATGCAGGCCAAAAAAGACGGCTTTGCTCTCGTGATTTTAGACGATGGATTTTCTAAATTTCATATAGAAAAATTTGAGATTGTTTTGCGCCCTAGCGATTCGCCGCTTTTGCCCTTGCCACTGCCAGTCGCAGGCTATCGCTATCCGCCAAATTTCTACAAATTCGCAGATTTTATTCCCAGCCTAGATGATATAAAATCCACTAGTGAAATTTCAAATTTCCCAAATCCACACACCGACAAGGAAAATACGATTTTAATCAGCGCAATCGCCAAGCCATGGCGTCTAAAAGAGTTTGAAAAACACGCCAAAGCTAGTTTTTATTTCCCAGATCACTATGATTTTACAAAAGATGAAATTCAAAATTTACTTCATAAATCTGGCGCCACGCATATCATTTGCACCGCCAAAGATTTCGTCAAGCTCGAAAATTTCGGGCTTAATATCAGCGTAATCGAGCTTAAAACCACGCTTAGCGAAAATTTCAAAAACCAAATCAAAGCCTACATTACTAGCAAACTAAACCACTAAATTTGGAGAAAACAATGATAAAATCAAGTCAAATTGCAGAAATTATCATCTCAGCCCTACCTTATATCCGCAAATTTCGCGATAAAATTTTCGTCATCAAATACGGCGGCGCAGCCCAAACCGACGAGGTTTTAAAGCTAAATTTCGCCCGTGATATCACGCTTTTGCACATGGTTGGTATCAAGGTCATCGTCGTGCATGGCGGCGGCAAAAAAATCAACCAAACCCTCGATTTGCTGGATATCAAAAGCGAATTTTGCGATGGTTTGCGCGTAACAAGCAAAGAAGCTATCGAAGTAACCGAAATGGTGCTAAGCGGGCTTGTAAATAAAGAAATCACCGCGCTTCTTAACCAAAACGGAGCCCCTGCCATAGGCATTAGCGGCAAGGACGGCGGACTTTTGAGGGCGAAATTTTTAGACCGCGAAAAATACGGCTTCGTAGGCGAAATCACAGATGTAAATACAAAAGTCATTTATGATTTGCTAGATCGCGACTATCTGCCAGTCATCGCGCCACTTGCCGGGGGCGAAAATGACGAAAATATCAGCTTTAACATAAACGCAGATCTTTGCGCTAGCAAAATCGCTAGCTACCTAAAAGCCGACAAAGTGATTTTTCTAAGCGATATCGACGGCGTGCTAGATAAAGAGGGCAAACTCATTAGCAAACTCGATGAAAATTCGATCTGGGCTTTGAAAAAAGACGGCACGATTAGTGGCGGTATGATACCTAAAATCGATGCTTGTTTGGAGTGCATAAACACAGGCACCAAGGCCGCTCACATAATAAATGGCAAAATCCCACACTCGCTTTTATTAGAGCTTTTCACTGATACTGGTATCGGAAGTTTGATTAGATAAGGAGAATTTATGAAATTAGTTTCCACACGAGATTTTAGCGCCAGCGCCACACTTAGCGACGCACTACTAAGCCCAAGTGCTGCATTTGGCGGACTTTATACACCGCGCGAGTTGCCAAAACTTACACCTGAATTTTGGAGCGAGTGCAAAGAGCTTAGCTATAAACAAATCGCTTTAAAGCTTATAAAAGCCCTAGATTTCGACATTTCGCCGGAGGTTTTCAAAACCGCTCTTGCTAGGTATGATAGTTTCGAAAACCCTGCCCTGCCACTTGAAATTTCTAAATTTAACGATAACACCTATATTTTGGAGCTTTATCACGGCCCGACGCTCGCGTTTAAGGATATGGCGCTTCAACCATTTGGTGCGCTTCTTGGCGAGCTAGCGGCGCAAAGAGGCGAAAAATACCTCATAATCTGCGCTACTAGTGGCGATACTGGCCCAGCTACGCTAGATACCTTCGCAAATGATCCAAATATCAAGGTCGTATGTCTATATCCAGCTGGCGGAACGAGTGAAATCCAACGCCAACAAATGGTAAAACAATCAGCCAAAAATTTAAAAATTCTAGGCATAAAAGGAAATTTTGACGACGCGCAAAGAGCGCTAAAATCGCTACTTAGCGATGATGATTTTAAAAACGAGCTAAAAGCTAATAATCTTTGCCTAAGTGCGGCAAATTCTGTAAATTTCGGCAGAATTTTGTTTCAAATCATCTACTACATTTACGCTAGCGTGCAATTTAGCAAAAATCCAAAATTTAGCGCGCACGATAAATTTGATGTAATCGTGCCAAGCGGAAATTTCGGCAACGCCCTAGGTGCGTATTTCGCCAAAAAAATGGGAGCTAGTATCGGCAAAATCAAAATCGCTTCCAACGCAAACAATATCCTAACCGATCTAATTAAAACTGGAATTTACGATTTGCGTGGCAGGGAGCTAATTAGCACGATTAGCCCTGCAATGGACATTTTGATTAGTTCAAATGTCGAGCGCGTGCTGGCTGATTTATTCGGCGATAAACGCACAAAAGAGCTTATGGCTAGCCTTGCGCAAGATAAATTCTACGCCCTTAGCAAAGATGAGCTTACTAAGCTTCAAAGCGAATTCGAGGCCGGTTTCACAAGCGATGACGAGTGCTCGAAATTTATCAAAGAAGCTAGCAGTAGTGGCCGTCTCATCGACCCGCACACTGCAAATTGCTTCAAGCTTTTAGGTGGCGATACGCCAACTCTCATCGTTTCTACGGCGAAATGGATAAAATTTACCCCGTCGATGATAAAAGCGATAAAATCTCGCCCGTGCGAAGACGAAAAAGCCGATATGATCGCGCTTTCGAAAGAGTTTCAAAGCGATATTCCAGCCCAAATTTCACGCCTTTTTGCCAGCCCTGAAATTCACACGAGCATAATCGAGCAAAACGAGATTAAAAACACGATTATTGATTGGATAAAACTATGATTATAATACCTGCCCGCCTAGCCTCAACTAGGTTTAAAAACAAAATTTTATGCGAATTTGCCGGCGTGCCGATGTTTATCAAAACAGCGCAAAACGCCGCGAAAGTCGATAATGTGCTAATCGCGGTAGATGATGAGCAAATCCTGCAAATCGCTAGGGATTATGGATTTCGCGCTGTTATGACAGATGAAAACCACCAAAGCGGCACAGATAGAATAAACGAAGCTGTGAAAAACGCAAATTTAAGCGATGATGAAATTTTAATCAATGTCCAAGCCGACGAGCCGTTTTTTGAGACACAAAATTTAATTAAATTTAAAGAATTTGCCACTAGCGCGATAAAAAACGGCGCATTTATGGCTAGTTGCTACAAAAAAATCGACGAAAAAAGTGCGCAAGATCCAAATTTAGTCAAGGTGATTTTGGACAATCACGGCTTTGCGATTTATTTTTCACGCGCGCCGATACCTTATCCAAGAACCGAATTTAAGGACTATTTGGGGCATATTGGCATTTATGCGTATAGCGCAAAAACCTTGCGCGAATTTTGCACCCTACCGCCTAGCGTGCTAGAAAATACCGAGAAATTAGAGCAACTTCGCGCCCTAAGTGCTGGCAAAAAAATCGCAATGTTGCAAATTGCTACAAACAGCGTCGGAATCGACACGCAAGAAGATTATGAAAAAGCGCTGAAAATTTTTGGGAAATAAAATGGATTTTAACGAATACAAAGAGGCAGTGCAAACCCTGAATTTATGGGCAAGAGCGTATTACACGCAGGATAATCCAATCGCTAGCGACGAAGAATACGACACGCTATATAGCAAGGTCGAAATCTTCGAGCGAGCCCACCCAGAGCAAATTTTACCATACTCCCCTACTTTGCGTATCGGAGGCGAGCTTAGCGAGGGTTTCGAAAAGCTTTCTCACGGCGCGCAAATGTGGTCTATGGAGGATATTTTTAACGACGGCGAGCTTTTGGCGTGGCTTGGGCGCGGCGAAAAGGCAAATTTAGAATTTTATGTCGAGCCGAAATTTGACGGAGCAAGCCTAAATCTCACATACGAAGACGGCATTTTAATCTCGGCTGCCACGCGCGGAGACGGCAAAATCGGCGAAAATGTAACCGCCAATGCAAGAGCGATAAAATCTGTCCCACTTCAAATCCCATATAACGAAAAAATCGAAATTCGTGGCGAAGTTTTGATTGCTAAAAGCGATTTTGACGCTCTAAACGATGAGCGCGCACAAAATGGCGAAGCTCTGTTTTCAAACCCGCGCAACGCCGCAGCTGGAAGCCTTCGTCAGCTAGATAGCGCGGTCGTAGCGAAGCGAAAACTTCAATTCATACCTTGGGGCGTGGGAGAAAATAAATTAAATTTCACGCGCCATAGCGAGATTATGGAGTTTGTGCGAAGTCTTGGCTTTAAGAGGGACGATTTTAGGCGAATTTGCGCGAGTGCAAATGAAATCCGCAAGGCTTACGAGGATTTGCACGCCCTGCGCGAGAAAAAAGATCTGATGCTAGATGGCATGGTGCTTCGCATAAACGATGTCGCAAAGTGCGATTTGCTGGGATACACCGTGAAATTTCCGCGTTTCATGGTAGCGTATAAATTCCCAGCTATCGAAAAGGTTACAAGGCTAAAAGACATTGTTTTGCAAGTAGGCAGAACGGGCGCAATCACCCCTGTGGCGGTGGTCGAAAGCGTCAATATCGACGGAGCAAATGTCAGCAACGCTACGCTTCATAATTTCGATGAAATCGAGCGTTTGGGGCTGATGAAAAACGATTTTGTGGGAATTATACGAAGCGGCGATGTGATCCCAAAAATCACAAGCGTCTTTGCTGGGCGCAGAGACGGCTCACAAACGCCCATAACTCGCCCTAGCGCGTGTCCTGTATGTGGCGGCGGTCTGCTCGATGAGGGTGCCTTGATAAAATGTCAAAATTTGAGTTGTAAAGCACGGATTGTGGGAGCTTTGATCTATTTTTGCTCGAAAAAATGTATGAATATAGAAGGGCTAAGCGAGGCTACGATTAGCTTGCTTCATAGCCTTGGCAAAATCAATGAAATCGCCGATATTTATGCGCTTAGCGAAGCTGATTTTGTGGGGCTTGAAGGCTTTAAAGATAAAAAAATTTCAAATCTCTTAAACGCTATAAATTCGAGCAAGGGCGCGCAGCTTTATCGCTTCATCAGCGGGCTTGGTATCGAGCATATAGGCGAGGTTGCAGCGCGCAAAATCGCCGAGAGTTTTGGCGAGAAATGGCTAGACGCTAGCTATGAAGAGGTGCTAAATTTAGAAAATTTTGGAGAGGCTATGGCGAAGAGTTTTTGCGAATTTTGCGCCGAAAACGAAGAGAAAATTCGCAATTTAATCAATATCATAAATCCACAAATTTCTAAGAGCGAAACCACGCAAACCGCCTTTACAGGCAAGACTATCGTGCTTACTGGCACCATGTCGCGCCCCAGAGATGAGATCAAAAACCGCCTTTTGCAAATGGGCGCAAAGGTTTCGGGCTCAGTATCGGCCAAAACCGATTTTGTGATTTATGGAAGCGAGGCTGGAAGCAAGCTAGATAAGGCAAATGCCCTTGGCGTGCGCACGCTAAGCGAAGATGAGTTCGAGGAAATGGCGCGTGAGATTTGATAATTTCGTAGCCCATGCTCTAAAAATCAGCCGAAACAAAGCCCAAAATCTCATTAAAGAGGGCAAAATTTTGCTAAATGGCGAAATTTGCGACAAGCTCTCAGCCGAAGTAGCAAGTGGCAAGATTAGCGCGACAGACGAAATTTTCGTAAGCCGTGGTGCGCTGAAATTAAAGGGATTTTTAGATGAGTGCGCGCTTGATATCGCAGGCGTGCGCGCCCTAGATATCGGCTCATCGACGGGCGGATTTGTGCAAATTTTGCTAAAATACGGCGCAAGCGAGGTCGTAGCCCTTGATGTGGGAAGTGCACAGCTAGATGATAGCTTGCGCCACGATCCGCGTGTAATCGTGCGCGAAAACACCGATATCAGGGAGTTTGAGAGCCAAACGAGTTTTGAGCTAATCACCTGCGATGTGAGCTTTATCGGGATTGAGAAAATTTTGCCTAGCATTTTGCGCCTTGCTTCGCGCGATATAATCTTGCTTTTCAAACCGCAATTCGAGGTCGGCGTGGGTGCAAAACGAGATAAAAAAGGCGTCATAAAAAATCAAAAGCTAGTCGAACAAGCAATGGCGAAATTTGAGTTAAACTGCGCTAAAATGGGGCTTATAATGATACAAAAACTCCCTTGTCAAATCAAAGGCAAAGAGGGAAATCAGGAGTTTTTCTATCATTATAAAAAAGGAGAATAGATGAAATTTAAGCAAATTTTAATTTTAACTTTAACTATATTTTTCCTAGGGGCGTGCGCCAAAAGCATTTCGCCAAACGCACCTATCACGCGGGATTTTGATATAGCTAAATTTTGCGGTGGTTGGTATGAGATAGCCCATATCAAGGGCTTTACAGGCGAGTTAGAAAACACAGCTTATGAGATTTTCGTCGATAAAAACGGCTCGATAAATATGCTAAAATCAGCCCAAAGCCAAAGTGGAAAAATCAAATTATCTAGCGAAGAACTAGCCTTTGTGGGCAAAAAATCCGAGGGAAATTTAGTTCGCAAAGGCATGATAAAAAATGCCAAATTTAGCGTCGCTCAAACCGATGTGGATTACAGCTACGCACTCATTTTTGGCGAAAACACAGGCGAGCTTTATATGCTTTCGCGCACCAAAACCATGCCCGAACTCATCAAAAATATCTACCTAAACAAAGCCAAAGAAAGTGGCTATGACACCCAAAAAATCGTATGGACGAAGCAAAAATGAGTGAGCCTAGCGAAATTTCAATCCTAGCCAAATTTGGCGAAAACGAGAAATTTCTAAATTTAAATGGAGCGAAAAAAAGCGAGATTAAAGCCCTTGCTATCGGCAATTTCGACGGATTTCACAGGGCTCATCAAAAGCTATTTGACGCTCTTGGCGAGCATGGCGGCATAATCATAGTCATCGCCGATACTGCGCCCAAACTCACGCCACCTAGTCTAATTAGTCAAATTTGCGAAAAAGAGATTTTTTACTGCGATTTAGCTAGGGTGAAGAATTTAAACGGAGCCGAATTTATCGCGCTTTTAAACGCAAATTTTCCAAATTTGGAAAAAATCGTAGTCGGAAATGATTTTAAATTTGGCAAAAATAGAGCCAGCGACGCAGAGTTTTTGCGCGCGAATTTCGCCGGCGAAACGCTCATAATCGACGAGTTTAAAATCAACGGCGTGGGCGTGCATACGAGGCTGATTAAGGAGTTTTTAAACGCTGGCGAGTGCGAGAAGGCGGCGCAGTTTTTGGGGAGGGAGTATGAAATCTCTGGCAAAGTCATCAGCGGTCAAGGGCTTGGCGCAAAGAAGCTGTTTGCGACGCTAAATCTAGATGCTAGCGAGTTTTATATGCCAAAATTTGGCGTTTATGCCACGCTGTGCAGGGTAAAAAACAAAATTTACAAAAGCGTCTCATTTATAGGGCACAGAGTCAGCACGGATAGCAATTTCGCCATAGAAACGCACATTTTAGGGGAGTTTAGCGCAAATTTCACGCCAAAGAGCGCGAGCGTGAAATTTATCAAATTTATCCGCGAAAACAAAAAATTTGCAAATTTGGGCGAATTAAAAGCGCAAATTTCAAGCGATATCGCCCTTGCTAGGGATATTTTAGGAAACAAATATGAAAGATGAAATTTTCAAAACGCCGATAAAAAAGCAGTTCGAGTTCGACAAAAGCGTCGCTAGCGTCTTTGACGATATGATCGCGCGCTCGGTGCCGTTTTACAAGCAAAGCTCCGAGCTTGTTTGCGAGCTTTTGGCACGGATTTTGGCTCATGGTGCCAAAGCCATAGACCTTGGCTGCTCGACGGCTGGGATTTTGCTTAGTTTGTATCAAATGCGCCCTGATTTGGCGCTTTTTGGCGTGGATAACTCCGAAGCAATGCTAGAAATCGCCGCGGCAAAAACCGCTGCTTTTGGCGCGCAGATAAAATTTTCGTGCGAAGATATCTTAGAGTGCGATTTTAAGGGCTTTGACGCCGTGATTTTAAACTACACTTTGCAGTTTATTCGCCCGATAAAACGGGCAGAATTTATGCGCAAAATTTATGAAAATTTGGGCGAAAATGGGGTTTTGATTTTCGCCGAAAAGCTCGTTTATGAGGATAAAACGCTTAGCAAAAATATGATTGAAATTTACGAAAATTACAAAGAAAATCAAGGCTATTCGAAGTTTGAAATCGCCCAAAAACGCAAAGCGCTAGAAAATGTGCTAATCCCATACACCGAGAGCGAGAACAAAACGCTCGCGCTTAATGCCGGATTTGCCAGCGTGGAAATTATCTTTAAATGGGCGAATTTCGCTGTTTTCATGGCGAGAAAATAGCTAAATTTCGCCCCTTATTTTTGGTAACACTGCCCCCGAAATTTGTCTTTTGTAAAATTTATAGCATTTTGAAAAGTTAAAATTTAAATGACTTGAAATCCATAAAATAGCTTTCAAATAGCAAGCTAGCGCTTACGGCTTTAAACCCACCACCAAACGGCTTTTAAATGTCGCAGAGCCTGGATTTCGCAAGCATAGTGGCAAGCCTTACGCATTTTCTAGCACGAGCGAAAAATTACAGCGCGACACTATGGTGAAAATCGAGCGAAACGACAAAATCATAAAAGCAAATTTAGGCAAAACCACGCCAAATTTAAGCGAAGCGATAAAAGAAAACTTTGGCGACCTAGAATTAAAAAAAGAAATTCAAACTCTTTTTAATTCCGATAATTTTAAAATTTAAGCCAGATAGCCTACCTCCACACGCCTCTGGCGCGCACTTCGCCACTTATGCAAATTCCATTTCGCATGACGCAGTTATTTTGGGAGCTCTTAGCTCTTTGTGTAGTGAGGTGCTGTGGCACGGGCGCAGGTTTGGCGACTCTGTTTTGCTCATGCGCGCCAAAGCGACGCCCTCGGTGCTCCTCGTAGCGTGGCGGTAGTGGTCTGCGTCGTAGATTGCCCTCCTCTATGATAGTGATACCATTGCCGAAATTCTGTTCGTAGCGATATCTTGGCGGGTGATTTACATAGACCTTTTTTTCTGGTTGGATTATGATTATGTTTTGTTCGCTCTCTTTTTTAGGTTCTGGGACAGGCTGGGGCTTTGGCAAGGCTTGCAAATCAAAATTTTGCGCGAGCTTAGTCGTATCATAACCGCCAAAACCGGTTATATTTTTTAGTTGATTTTCATCTGTGATTTCGCGCGATTTGCGGTAGTTTATGAGCATGTCCGCCCTGCCCGCATCAAGCCCGCCAATGGTCATTAGCTCGTATCTAGTCGCGTCGTTTATGTTGATTTTGCCCCATAAAGAAGCGCACAAAAACAAAAAAACAAAAAGCTTTTTCATAACTTTCCTTTTTTATGAAATTTAGCCAAATTCTAGCGCAAATTTTGATAATAATGTGTAAATTTTGGTTAATCAGCACAGTGTTTTGGCAGAAATTTATAGAATTTTATAAATTTTGCAAATTTAGCGTTTGGAATTTTTAACTCGTAGATTGCTTCGTCGCTTCGCTCCTCGCAATAACAACGAATTTAGCGTTTGAAATTTTTCGTAGTAAAAAGCAAATTTGCGAATTTCAAAATTCGCAAATTTGAGATTAAATTTTATTTGAATAAATCGGTAGAAAGGTATCTCTCGCCGGTGTCATTTAGCGTGGTTACGATGATTTTGCCACGATTTTCGAAGCGATTGGCGACGATGTTTGCCGCATAGACATTTGCGCCGCTTGAAATGCCCACTAGCAAGCCCTCTTTTTGCGCCAAAGTCTTTGCAGTATCGAAAGCTGCGCCATTTGCGACCGCGATATACTCATCGATTATGTCTAAATTTAGGTTTTTCGGTATGAAATTCGCGCCGATTCCTTGTATTTTGTGGCTTCCAGCGCACCCTCTACTAGCTAGTGGCGACGAATCAGGCTCGACCGCGATTACCTTTAAATCAGGGTTTTGCTCTTTGAGATATTTAGCTGTCCCGCTTAGTGTGCCTCCCGTGCCAAATCCAGCGACTAAGATATCGACTTTGCCGTCTGTATCGCGCCAAATTTCAGGGCCAGTGCTTTCATAGTGGGCTTGTGGGTTGGCTGGGTTGTCAAACTGGCTTGGGATAAAGGAATTTGGGTTTTCCTCGGCTAGTTCGTTTGCCTTATCCACGGCACCCTTCATGCCAAATTGCGGATCTGTGAGCACGATTTTCGCACCAAAAGCCGCGATTAGCTTTTGTCTTTCGATACTCATCGAACTTGGCATTGTTAGGATTAGTTTTAGCCCCATTTTTGCAGCTACCATGGCTAGTCCTACGCCCGTATTTCCGCTAGTTGGCTCGATTAGGATTGTGTCTTTGTTGATGAGGTTTTGCACGAAGGCGACCTTGATGATATTCCACGCGATACGGTCTTTGACCGAGTGGCTTGGGTTTAGAAACTCAGCTTTTGCAAGTATTGTCGCGTTTTTTGAAAAGGTATTAATCCTAACTAACGGAGTGTTGCCGATTAGATCTGTTACATCGTTTGCTATTTTCATTTTTTTCCTTTTTTATTTAGTAAAATTGCTTCGCAATTTTAAATTTTACGCGGGGGCGGTGCGTTTTTTAGGAGGCACTCCGCCCCCGCACCCCCACCCCGCAAAACCTTAGAGGTGGCGCGCTTTGCGCGCTGGTTTTACCTAAATACTAAAATCCAAAAATTTAGTGCTTTCTTCCTTATATTCTTCAAATTTGCTAATTGATTTGTTGAAAATTTCTAGCAGTTTTTCATCATACTCCTTGAAAAAAAACTCTAAATTTGGATTTAAAAGCTTCAAATTCGTAAGCTTAAAGTCCTTCTCCATAGCCTTAAAAACATCGGCAAATGTGATATCCTCGATATCGCGCGAGAGATAATATCCGCCGTTTTTGCCCTTTATACTCTCGATCAATCCACCGCCTCTAAGGCCGTTTAAAATTTGCTCCAAATAGTTTTTTGAAACCAAAATTCTATCTGAAATTTCACTAATGCTAATCGGCGAAATTTCGCTAGCTTTGGCGATTTCTAAAATCGCCATTAAGCCATAAACGCCTTTTGTAGATAAAAGTGCCATATATTCCCCTTATTTTGTTGCTTTTTCGATTGCGTTTTTAAGATCATTGATCAAATCGTCAGTGTCTTCTAGCCCCACGCTAAGCCTAATTAGCCCCGGAGTAATCCCAGCGCTTAAAAGTTCCTCGTCGCTTGATTGCGAGTGAGTTGAACTTGCTGGGTGAGTGATGACGGATTTGCTATCGCCGATATTTACGACAACGGCGAAAATTTTCACCTCTCGCATGATATCATCGGCTACTTTTCTGCTTCCAGCATCAAAACACAAAAGCCCGCTACATAGCCCCTCAGTGAAATTTTCGCTCACAAATTTATTTAGTGGCGAGCTTTTTAGTCCTGGGTAATTTACGCTTTTTATCGCTGGGTGAGATTCTAAAAATTCAGCGATTTTTTGCGTTTTGCGAGAATGTTCTTTTACCCTCACGCTTAGGGTTTCAAGCCCCTGAATCAACTGCCACGCGCTAAATGGGCTCATCGTCGCACCGGTATCGCGAAGCAAACCAAGGCGAATTCGAAGCGTGAAAATGTCGAAATTTTCTACCAAATCTGTATAAACTAGCCCATGATAGCTCTCGTCTGGCTCGTTGAAATCAGCATATCTTGAATTTCCTACGATTTTTTTGTTTGTGCTAGCCCCACTTACGACAGCACCTGCGATGGTTAGCCCTTGACCGCTGATATACTTGCTCGCGCTATGCACGACGATATCGGCGCCTCTTTTGATAGGATTAAACAGCACTGGCGTGGCGACTGTGTTATCCACAATGCTAATAATGCCGTATTTATCGGCGATTTCGATGATTTTATAAAAATTTGGAATTGCCACTTGTGGATTTGAAAGCGTTTCGAAGAAAATCGCCTTTGTTTTCTCATCAATCAAGCTTTCTAAATCGTCCGCGCTGTCTGCGTCGAACATACGCGTCTCAATGCCAAATTTTTTAAGCGTATGGAGCATTAAATTTGAAGTTCCGCCATAGACCTTTTGCGCCATGATGATATTATCGCCCGCACTTGCGACATTTGCGACCGCATAAAATGAAGCGGCTTGACCGCTAGCAGTGCCAATCGCCGCAACTCCGCCTTCTAATGCTGCAATGCGCGCCTCGAAAATATCGACCGTTGGGTTATTTAAGCGCGTATAAATAGGACCAAGCTTTTGCAAAGCAAACCTAGCTGCCGCCTCCTCGCTCGTGCCAAAGTCAAAGGCTGTGGTTAGATAAATCGGCACAGCCATTGCACCACAGCCCTCTTTTGAGCTGTATCCTGCGTGAGTTGCTAGTGTTTCGAAGTTAAATTCCGCCATCTTTCCTCCTTAAATTTTAAAATTTTCGGGGATTATAACACTTATTTATCAATAAGTCAATAGATAAAATATATTTTATAAAACCCCTATTTATAGCAGTTTCAAAAAAATATAGTTTTGATAATATATAATTAAAATATGCAAAATAAAAAATAAAGCTAAATTTGGTATAATCGCACTTTTGAATTTAAAAGGATTAAATTTGAGCCAAATAAATGAAAAAAGCGATCGTATCAAATACATCCGCGCCCTTGAACGCTTCGCAAAATCGGCAATTTCGATTTTGAAACGAGATGATTTTGACGAGAATTTATTTAAAATTCGCACTGAAAAAAACTACGAAGTTTTAAAAAAAGTAGAAGCTGTTTATTTAGACCAGCCCTACACGAAATCGCTCGAAAACTTCGTCAAATCGGTCCTAGCGCACAAGGGCAAAGACGAGCTGATAAAAGAGGCAAATTTGCTAGAAAAACTCAAAAATTCAAAAACTTACAAAAAAGAGAAGCACAAGGGCAAATTTAACGATGAATTTTAAAGTAAAATTAGCGCGCAAAGCGCGCCACTACTAGTGTCGGCCTGGTGGGGGCGCGGGGGCGGATGGCCATCGCAACTCTGAGCGCCGCCCCCACAAAAAAATAAAATTTATGGAGTAAAAAATGAAAAAAGTATTGATTTTAAGCGGGGCTGGGCTGAGTGCTGCTAGCGGACTTCGCACATTTAGGGAGAGTGGCGGATTATGGGAGCAATACAGCGTGGCAGAGGTTTGCTCGGTGCCGGGATTTTTAAAAGATAGAGCGAAGGTGCTTAAATTTTACGATGAGCGCAGGGCGCAATTAGCGGGTTGCGAGCCAAATTTAGCCCACTACACAATCGCAAAATTAAAAAAAGAATTTGGAGAAAAAATCGTCGTGCAAACCCAAAATGTCGATGATCTGCTAGAACGCGCAGGGTGCGAGGGTGTAATTCATTTGCACGGATTTTTGCCCGAAATTCGCTGTGAGGCGTGCGGACATGTCCAAAACATCGGCTACGCGCCAATAAATGGGCAAATTTGCGAAAAATGTAAAAGCCCTAAAATGCGCCACAATATCGTTATGTTTGGCGAGCAAGCCCCACACTACGCCGATTTATACGAGGCACTGCAAGAGTGCGAAATGTTCGTCTGTATCGGCACGAGCGGGGAAGTGCTCGATGTAGCAGGCTATACAAGATACTTTAAAATCAGCGTTTTAAACAACCTTGACGCCTCGCGAATTGATAAATTTTTCGATAAATGCTACACCGAAAGTGCAGTAACCGCCGCGCCAAAATGGGAGAGCGATATTAGAAAATTTTTGCAAGGCGAGGCGCATGAAAACGATAATCTTTGATATGGACGGCACGCTACTTGATAGCAAAAAGGCCATTTGCGAGAGTATAAATTTCACTAGAAACCGCCTTGATCTCGCACCTTTGGAGCATGATTACATAATGAGCGTGATAAACGATCCCGCGCAAAACCCATTTATCGCGCTATATGGCACACAGAGCGTGAGTGCGGAGCTAGGGGCTGAATTTATGGCTGTGTATATGGGGAATTACCGCAAATTCGCCCTGCCCTATCCTGGGATTTTGGATTTGCTAAAAAAATGCAAAAACGCTGGCTTTTTCGTCGCCCTAGCCTCGAACGCTCCACAAGCTAGCCTTGCTAGCATAGCCGAATTTACCGGGCTAAGCGAGTTTTTTGACTTTATCGTGGGCGAGAGCGAGAGAGTACCGCACAAACCAGATCCCGCTATGATTTTAGAAGTTTTGAAAAATAGCAAATTTAAAAAAGCGATTTTTTTAGGCGATAGCAAAAAGGACGAATTCGCCGCCAAAAGGGCAAATATCCAGTATCTGCAAGTAAGCTGGGGTATGGGCGAGTTCAGTGCGGGCGTAAAAAACGCAAAAACGCCAGAGCAAGCATGGGAGATTATCGATAAATTCTAGCTTGGATTAAATTTAATTTTGCTATAATCGCTAAATTTTTTATCAAATAAAGAAAGAAATAATGGACAAAATCGATCAAATTATGCAAAATTTCATCGCTAGTTGCGGATACAGCGTGGCTAGCGAAATGTTTTTGACTCTTAGTTCAGGCAAAAAACTGCGCTCAAAACTGCTTTTAAATATCGCAGGCGAAAGTGAAGAGAGCCTAAGGCTATGCGCTATTACCGAGCTTATTCAGGCTGCTAGCCTGCTGCATGATGATGTCATCGACGAAAGCGTAATGCGCCGCGGCAAACCCTCAATCAACGCAACCCAGGGCTCTAAAAACGCTGTTATGCTCGGCGACATACTCTACTCCAAAGCTTACAGCGAGCTTTGCAAATTTCCTGCTTTCATCGCTACTTCGCTAAGCTCGGCTGTCACCAAACTCGCAATCGGCGAAATGATGGATGTAAAAATGTCGCAAAATTTTAACTCTGATGCTCAAAAATACACCCAAATGATTTATTACAAAACTGCTGTTTTCATCGAGGAAGTGGCAAGAAGTGCGGCGTATTTGAAATTTGGCGAGGGCGCGGAGGTAGAAAAATTTGGCGAATATGGCAAAAATTTAGGCCTTGCCTTTCAAATAATCGATGATATTTTGGATATCACGCAATCAAGTGAAGTGTTAGGAAAGCCGAATTTAGGGGATTTCAAAGAGGGAAAAACTACGCTAGCGTATATTTATCTATACGAGAATTTGGACGAAAATGATAAAGAAAAACTAAAATCGCTTTTCAAAAAAGAGCTAAACGAGGACGAAATTTCGTGGCTTAGGGCAAAATTTAGCGAGCATAAAATCATCGAGCGTTGTATAAATGAAGCGAAATTTTTAGGCACTAGCGCAATAGAAGCGATAAAAGATTTCAAAAACGAAAAACTTATACAAATCGCTGAAAATATGATAAATAGGGAGTTTTAATGGCTTATATGAGTGTGAGTTTTACTCACAAAAACACAGACATTACAGTGCGTGAAAAGCTATCTTTCACAAACGATGTGCGAAAAAAAGAAATTTTGCGACTTTTATGCTCGAACGCGAGTATCAAAGAGTGCATGGTGCTAAATACCTGTAACCGCGTGGAAATTTTCGCTAGTGTAAGCGATTATGAGGCTGCGTCGAAATTTACCCTACTTGCGCTATCTCGCGTCAGTGGCGTAGGGCTAGACGAGCTAGAAACCAGGGCTGATTTATACGATGATGACGGCGCGATTCATCATCTTTTTTCGGTCGCAAGCTCGCTCGATAGCCTAGTCGTCGGCGAAACGCAAATCGTAGGCCAGCTAAAAGATGCGTATAAATTTGCGCTTGAAAATAACAACACAGGCGAGGATATCAAAAGCGCAATCGACGCTTCGCTAAAATGCGCCGCTAGCGTGCGCACAAAAACCGAAATTTCCAAAAACCCAGTATCTGTTTCAAGCGTAGCAGTATCCATGGCAAAGGAAAAATTAGGCTCGCTTCAAGGCGAGGAAGCCATAGTGTGCGGGGCTGGCGAAATGAGCGAGCTAGCGTGCAAACACCTGCTCGCAAGTGGCGCGAAGATTACAATTTTAAACCGAAATTTAAAAAATGCCGAAAATTTAGCCAAAAGCCTAGGGGAAGGCGTGAAATTTGATAGCTTAGAAAATCTAAAAAAATATGTCAATATCAATAGACTATTTTTCAGCGCGACAAGCTCCGCTACGCCAATAATCACCGATGAAATCATTGAAGCCAAAAATTTCAAACGCTACTTTTTCGATATCGCCGTCCCGCGCGACATAGAGCTAAGCCAAAGCGAGGATATCGTCGTATATAGCGTCGATGATTTAGAAGAAATCGTCAAAAACAACCTAATCTTGCGCGAGGAGCAAGCTCACAACGCCTACGCTATCATCGGGGCGCAAACCAGCGAGTTTTTCGATAGCCAAAACGCCAAAGCAGCCACCCCACTCATCAAGGCCCTACGCGCCAAAGCCAGGGATATAGCCGAAATCGAGCTAGAAAAAGCTATCAAAAAAGGCTATTTAAAAAACAGCGACAAAGAAGAAGCCAGAAAGCTAATTCACCAAGTTTTCAAATCATTTTTGCACACGCCAACGACAAATTTGAAAAATTTAAAGAGCAAGGACGAAATCGATTTCGCGACAAATTCGTTAAATGAAATTTTCGCCCTTAAAGAAAATTACGAAAAATTTTTAGACTACGAAAATAGCAAAACAATGGAGAATAAAAATGAAATTTAGCAAACTTTTTGCACCGACATTTAAAGAAGCGCCAAAAGACGCTATTTTGCCAAGCCATATTTTCTTGCTTAGGGCTGGATTTATCGAGCAATTAGGCAGCGGGCTTTATAATTTCATGCCGCTAGGAAAAATGGTTTTAAACAAAATCACGCAAATCGTGCGCGAAGAGATGAATAACGCAGGCGCGCAAGAGGTCGCATTTAGCGTGGTTACACCAGCTGATGCGTGGAAAGCAAGCGGCAGGTATAACAAATACGGCAAAGAGCTTTTGCGCCTAAAAGACCGCAAAGAAAATGACTTCGTCCTAAGCCCGACAAACGAGGAAAGCGCCGTGCTAATGGTAGCGAACAAAATCACCAGCTACAAGCAACTCCCGCTTCATATCTACCAAATAAACACCAAATTTAGAGATGAAGCTAGACCGCGCTTTGGGTTACTTCGCGGGCGCGAATTTACTATGAAAGACGGATATAGCTTCCACGCAAATGAGGCTGATTTGAAGCGCGAATTTGATCTCATGGAGCAAACATACACCAAAATTTTCACCCGTCTTGGGCTAAATTTCCGTGCCGTAGAAGCCGATAGTGGCGCAATCGGCGGAAGCGGAAGCAAGGAATTTATGGTTTTAGCGGATAACGGCGAGGACGATATTTTAGTCTGCGCTAACTGCTCTTATGCTGCTAATATCGAAGCAGCGCACCGCGCTAAACGCACAGCCCCTTGCGAAGCGCCAGAGACCGAGGGTATGATGAAATTTCACACGCCAGGGACTAAAACAATCGAGAGCGTGGCCGAATTTTTCAAAGTGGATAAATTTTTTACAATCAAAGCTGTAATGAAAAAGGCAATCTACGAAGATAGCGCAAAAATCGTGGTTTTCTTCGTGCGAGGTGATGATGATTTGCAAGAGACAAAGGCGCAAAACGCTTGTGGCGCGCTAGAACTAATCGACGCAGATGAGAGCGAAGTGCGCGAAGCCGGGCTTGTGCCAGGGTTTTGCGGGCCATTTGGACTGCCAAGAGATATTGATTTTTACATAGACGCTGAGCTTGAAAACGAGCGCGAAATGATAGCTGGGGCAAACGAAGAGAACTACCATTTAATCGGTTGCGCGGTTACGAATTTTAACAAAACTCGTTTCAAAGACTTAACTGAGGTCAAAGCTGGGGATAAATGCCCGTGCTGTGGGGGCGAACTGCGCGTTACAAAGGGCATTGAGGTAGGACACATTTTCCAGCTAGGACAGAGATATTCAGACCCTATGGGGGCGAAATTTTTAGACGAAAACGGCAAAACACAACCATTTTTCATGGGTTGCTATGGTATCGGCGTGAGCCGTCTAGTCGCAGTCGCAGTCGAGTCTAGCCACGATGAGAAAGGTTGCGTATGGTCGAAAGAGCTATCGCCTTTTGCGCTAGAAATCATCATTTCAAATGCAAAAGATGAAAATATCGTCAATTTTGCGACCGAGCTTTATGAGAAATGCCGAAATTTAGGCATTAACGCTTTGCTTGATGATAGAAATGAACGCTTTGGCGTTAAGATGAACGATTACGAGCTTATGGGATTTCCATACGCCCTGCTAGTCGGCAAAGGCCTAGCTAACGGTGAAGTAGAGTTTATCGAGCGCAAAAACCTAGAAAAACAAAGCGTTAGCGTGGATAAAATTTTGGATTTGATTAAAGAAAAGTTGGCGTAAATTTTGTAAATTTAAAGGAAAAAAATGAAAAAACTTACCATAATTGCGCTGTTTGCGCTGTTTTCTTACGCACAGATTAATCCGCAGTCCCAGGAGCTGTATTCAGACGATGCGCACAGCTACACCCTAGTTCAAACCGGCAACGAAAATTTAGACATTTTGCTAAAAAACCGCCTGTTTGGGATTTGCGAGGGCGAGAGTATCGACGAGAGATGCGCGCTTTTGCTAAAAAGCTTGGACGCGAAAAAATACGCCACAAGTTTAGTAGAGCAATCAAAAGCCCAAGCCGATAAAGAAATGGCTCAAAATGGCGATTTGGACTTTCATAGCGAATTTAGCGCCGAGCAAAGCTTCGTCTCTCAAATCGGCAACCTAGCCCAAATCAAGCAGTTTTCATACTCGTATTCTGGCGGAGCGCACGGCATGGAGCACACGAGCTATATCATCTACGATTTACTCGCAGACAAAAAAATCGACATTACAAATGTCCTAATCGGCGCGGTTAGCGTGGAGCCCCTATACAAGGAGATTTTCAAGGGTTACAAGGATATGCTTCGCGCAGATATCATAGCCTCGCAGCCGAACTGCGACAAAGCCTGCCAAGAGCGCGATATTACGGAGTTTATCAAGACATTTTGGGTGGATAATCTGCCAGAAGATATCGTTTTTAAAAGCGAATTTTACTTCGCCAAAGAGGGCGTGGCGTTTGTCTTCGCGCCGTATTTCATCGCGCCGTATGCTATGGGCGAGCCCGAAATCATCGTGCCTTACGAAAATTTAAAAAGCATTTTCAAAGAGGAATTTTTAAAATTTTAACAAATTTAGCGTAAAATTTTACGCTAAATTTTACATAAAATTCAACGCAAATTTAATTTTGGAGAGAAAATGAGAGCATTTGCAGAGTGGGAAAATCAAAACGCACTTTTAGTTTCACTGCCTCACGAGGACAGCGACTGGGCGCCGTATCTGGGCGAGATTAGTAGCGCTTATACGCACTTTATCCGCGCTGTGGCGCAGTTTCAGCCGCTCATAGCTATCGCACCAAAACGAGCAGTATTCGACAAAATCTGTGGCGAAATAGACGAAAAATTCGCCGTTAATTTCGTGCAGATCCCTACAAATGACACTTGGATACGCGATTATGGCGCGATTGATGTCGAAAATGCAGGCAAGGTAGAGGCGCTAAATTTCACCTTCAACGCTTGGGGCGGGAAATTTGATAGCGAAAAAGATAATGCACTAAATGCCACGCTTTATGAAATTTGGGGCAAAGCGCTGCGCGATGTCGATTTGATTTTAGAGGGCGGAAGTGTTGAATTTAACGGCGCTGGCATGCTAATGACGACTGAGGAGTGCTTGCTAAATGACAACCGAAACGCCCTTAGCAAAGAAATTTTAGAGCAAAAGCTAGGCGAAATTTTTGGGCTAAAAAAAATAATCTGGCTTAAAGGCGGATTTATTCAGGGCGATGATACAGACTGCCATATCGACACGCTGGCTAGATTTGTGGGCGAAAATCTCGTCGCCGTGGCTTCATGCGATGATTCTAGCGACATACACTACCCTGCCCTGCGCTCGCTAAAAGAGCAGATTTTAGCGCATGGATTCGAGGTCATCGAGCTTCCGCTTCCAGCGCCGATTTTTTACGAAAATAGGCGTTTGGGGGCGACTTATGCAAATTTCGTATTTGTAAATGGAGGACTTATCGTGCCTACTTATGGCGATAAAAACGACGAAATCGCACTATTGCGATTAGCAAAGGCTTGTCCAGGACGCAAGGTCGTCGGCGTAGATGCGCGGGTTTTTATCCGTCAAAACGGCTCGCTTCACTGCTCGTGTATGAATAAATTTAGTGATAAAATTTAAAATTTAAAGGCAAAAAATGAAAAATTTAAAAGTAGGACTAATCTCACACAAATTTTACGGCACCAAATCAGCCACGATAGCGCGCACCAAGGAGCTTATCGCAAAGGCGGCGCAAAAAGGGGCGAATTTAATCGTGCTTCAAGAACTCCACCAAACTCACTATTTTTGTCAGCGCGAAAACACCGAAAATTTCGACTATGCGGCGAATTTCGAAGACGATGTGAAATTTTGGGGCAGTATCGCCAAAGAATTTGGCGTGGTGCTTGTGGCTTCACTTTTTGAGCGCAGGAGTGCTGGGCTGTATCACAACACGGCTGTGGTTTTCGAGCGCGACGGCAAAGTGCTTGGCAAATACCGCAAAATGCATATCCCAGACGATCCGAATTTTTATGAAAAATTCTATTTCACGCCCGGCGATATGGGCTTTGCGCCGATTGATACGAGCGTAGGAAGGCTGGGCGTGCTGGTGTGCTGGGATCAGTGGTATCCTGAGGCTGCGCGCGCAATGGCGCTTCGTGGGGCGCAAGTGCTAATCTATCCGACCGCGATTGGCTGGTTTATGGGCGATGAAAGCTCGGAGCGTGAGCGACAGCTAGAAGCGTGGGTCGCTGTGCAAAGAGGCCACAGCGTAGCAAACTCACTGCCTGTGATTGCCGTAAATCGCGTGGGCTTTGAGAGCGCGGGACTTAGCGAAATTTCGCCAAATTTAGTTTTGGGAAATACTGCGCCTAAGATGACATGCGATGAGAGCGCAGAGGGGATTAAATTTTGGGGCAATAGCTTTGTTTTTGGAGCGCAGGGCGAAGAGCTATTTCGCGCAGGTAGCGAAAGCGAGCTTTGCGAGGTCGTGGAGATTGATATGCAAAGGTGCGAAAATGTGCGCAGGTGGTGGCCGTTCTTGCGCGATCGCCGAATCGAGAGCTATGGCTCACTTCTAAAAAGATTTGATGATTAGGGGCAAAATTTGAAAAAAATTTTACTATTTTTAATAATTTGCATTATTGGGATTTTTATTCAAATAAGCTTTGATGAAAAATTCTTTTATCCAAAAATTGCTTGCAGATTAGGCAGTGAAAATTCGTGTTCGAAAATCAATATAGAGGGAAATAAATTTTTGACAAATTACCGCCTTGATGAAGCTGAAATTTTGCTTCGCACCGCTTGTGAAGCAAAATTTTATAAAGCATGCTCGAATTTAGGCGCACTTTATAACAAAAAATCTCTTTGGTATTTCCAGCACTCTTGCGCCAATGGATTTTATGGTGCTTGCGATAATCTGGGAAAATTTTATGTCGGAAGCTTTAAATACGATACGGCTATACCGCTTTTTACGGACGCTTGCGATCACGGCATCGTATCTAGCTGTCAAATTTTAGCTTTTATGTATTATATCGGCAAAGGGGTGCAACAAAACCCTGCAAATGCAATGAAATTTTACGAAAAAGCTTGCAAATTAGGCTCAAAAAACGATTGCGAAACTTTAAAAAAATTCAAATAAAATATAAAATTTAGCCTCGCCTTGGCTAGTCAAATACACCTATCGCAAATTCGCCCTATTTCACATACGGGATAAACTCAGCGTATCCGCGCTCGCTCATTTTTTCGAGCGGGATAAATTCGAGCGAGGCGCCGTTTATGCAGTAGCGCAAACCGCCCTTTTCTTTGATACCGTCCTCAAAAACATGCCCCAAATGCGCCCCGCCAAGCCGCGAGCTAACCTCCGTGCGCACCATGCCGTGGCTCGTATCGCGCGCATAATCCAGCGCGTCGGTAGTTATGGGCTTAGAAAAGCTCGGCCACCCGCACCCTGCGTCGAATTTATCCGTCGAGCTAAAAAGCGGTTTTTTCGTAACAACATCGATATAAATGCCCTTTGCGTCGAGTTTATCAAATTCGCTCGTGTATGGGCGCTCCGTCGCCTTTTCTTGCGTCACGCTAAACTGCAACGGCGTTAGATTTTCCTTCATCTCTTCTGGGCTAGGGAGCGCGAACCTGCTCTCATCATAAAGCGGTTTGGTCGCTAAATTTAGATCGATATGACAATATCCATTTGGGTTTTTGCCAAGGTAGTTTTGGTGATACTCTTCTGCGCGCGTGTAATTGCGTAGTGGTGCGACCTCGACGGCGATTTTTTCCTTATATTTTTTTTGTTTTAAGGCGATGAAATTTTGCAAAAATTCCTTGTCGCTCTCGTTGGTGTAGTAGATCCCTGTGCGATACTGCCTGCCGACATCATTGCCCTGTTTATCGACACTGGTCGGGTCAATCACTCTGAAAAAATGCTCCAAAATCTCGGCAAATGCCACGACATTTTCATCAAATTTGATTTTTATGGTTTCGGCGTGGCCTGTGTTTTTGAGCGAATAATAATCCGTTTTTTCGCTATTGCCGTTTGCGTAGCCAACCTCGCTATCCACGACGCCCTTTACTCGCCTAAAATAGCCTTCCATACCCCAAAAACAGCCACCTGCTAAATAAATTTCTTTTAAATTTTGATTTTTGCTCTGCACGCTTTCGCCCTTTAAATTTATTTCATCTGCGCCTAAAAATAGCGCAAAACATAGTAAAAATTTTAAAATTTTCATCATTTTTGCCTTGTTTGATTAAAAATTCCCTGCGATTTTAGCGTAAAATTTTAAAATTTTAAGTTAGTTGATAAAATTTATTGATTATTTCAGGCGAGCGATATAGGCCATGAGTTGCCCGAGGGCCACGCCACTATCGTTACTCGGAGTGGTTTTATGTAGGTGAAATCTCACCCCGGCCTCGCTAAATTTTCGCACTACCAAACCCAAAAGCGTGGCGTTTTGAAAAACCCCGCCACTTAGCACGACCTCTAAATTTCGCTCTTTTGCGATTTGAAGCATTATTTTAGCGAGCGCGTTTATGAAATTTGACGCAGCCACGGCTGGCTCATCTTTTAGCGCGCTTAAAAAGGCGTTTTTAACGCTAATTTTGCCGTTTATTATCTCAAATTTATAGCGTTTTTCGCTCTCACTCGTGATTTTGCTCTCATCAAAGAGATTTTCCAAACTCATACCGCTTTGGCCGTCGAAACTAACGCTTTTTAGGGCGCAAATCACGCTTGCAAATGCGTCAAAAATGCGCCCAAGCGAGGTTGTCTTTGACGAGCGCGGGGCGATTTTGGCTAGATTTGAAATTTCATTTTGGCTAAATTTTGCCAAAAACTCACTCGCCTCACTTTCAATGCCGAATTTAAAAATCAGCGAAATTGCGAGTTTGTAGATATTTTTGATCGAACTCTCACCACCGATTAAGGCAAATTCATCGAAATGCAAAACCCTTTTGTAGCCAAATTCGTCAAATTCCAGCACTTCGCCACCCCAAATCGTGCCGTCTGCGCCATAACCCGTGCCGTCAAAGCTAAATCCAAGATATTTTTTACCACTTCCAAGCAAATCATTATCCGCCAAATTCGCGACCAAATGCGCGTAATGGTGCTGAAATTTCACCACTTCAAAGCCCAAATTTTCAAAATGTTTCGTGTGCAAAAAATTCGGGTGCAAATCTCCCAAAACAGCGTCAAATTTCAAATCATAAGTTTTGATAAAAATATCCAAAAGCGCGAAAAATCGAGCATTTGTGGCGATATTTTTCAAATCGCCGATATATGGGGAAATAAAAATTTGCCCGTCTTTATATATTGCAAACTGATTTTTTAGCTCCGCGCCAAGGGCGAGAAACGAGCCTTTATGAGTAAATTTGCTTTTGAAAATTTGCGGATTTAGCCCACGCGAAGTGCGTAAATATTGCGTAAAATTTTGCGTAATTTTTTGCGAATTTTGCTTCGTGATTTCTGCGATACTCTGCGTCTGATTTTGCGCCACAAAGCCCACGCTATCGTCGCTTGGCGTGATAATCTCTCTGTCATTATCCAAATAAAAATCAATCACACCGCCCAATTTTTGGCGCAAACTAGCTTCATCGTAAATTATCGGCTCGCCACTAATGTTCGCGCTTGTGGCGATTAATGGGCGATTAAAATACTCAAAAAGTAGCAAATGAATGCCCGTATTTGCTAGAAAAATGCCAACCTTGCCTAAATTTGGCGCAACTGCATCAGCGAGAGCAAAATTCTGCGGATTTTTTGATTTTTTAACCAAAACTATCGGTTTAATCTGCGAGTTTAAAAGCTCTTTTTCACTCTCGCTAAATTTGGCAAATTTTTTAGCCATTTCATAATCTTTACACATTACGGCAAATGGCTTATTGGGGCGATTTTTGCGAATTCGTAAGGTCGCTACGGCGTCTTCGTTCGTCGCGTCGCACATTATGTGAAATCCGCCAAGCCCCTTTACAGCGACTATCTCGCCACGAGATAAAATTTCACAAAGCCTTTTAACAGCGTTTTCGCCAATACCCAAAATTTCGCCATTTTTGTTTTTCAAAAAGAGCTTTGGCCCACATTTTGCGCAAGCAATCGGCTCGGCGTGATAACGGCGATTTAGCGGGTCAGTGTATTCACCACCGCAAAACTCACACATTTTAAATTTAGCCATTGTTGTATTTGCGCGGTCATAAGGGAGCTTTTTAATGATACTAAGGCGCGGACCGCAGTTTGTGCAGTTTATAAATGGGTATTTATATCGTTTGTTTTGCGGATCGTAAAATTCGCGCCTACAATCATCGCAAATGGCAAAATCAGGCAAAATGGGGTTAAATTTCGCCGAATTTTGCGAAGAAACGATTTTAAAATCATCATAAATTTTAGGCGCGATTTCAAAAATTTCAAATTTATCAATCCGCGCAAGTGGCGGAAGCTCGCCATAAATGCGCTCTTTAAGCCGTGCTATTTGCTCGCTCGTGGCGTTTGCGTGGATTTTCACGCCCTCGCCGTCGTTATAAACCTCGCCTTTTATGCCTAGATCGGTGCAAATGCGGTAAATAAACGGGCGAAAGCCCACGCCCTGCACAGCTCCTGCAATCTCGATTTTAACGCTCACAGCCTTGCAAACCCAAATACGCCGAGAAATCAAGGCGAGATTTGCCAAGCACGAGTGTGGCGATGTTTGCGAACCTGCGCTCGGCAAAGAGCGAACCGCTAAGCACGCCAGAATCGTATAATGCCTCGTTTGCGTCAGCCAAATCGCCGATAAATCTAGCCAGCGTGTCGATTACGCCGTAGCTTAAAACCTTGTCATCGACGCCTGCTAGCTTGTAGCTCATCGCCGAACGAAGCGTTTTAGCGAAGTTAAAATCGCCGTTTTCTTTAAGCTCGAAGTCTAGCTTCATGCCCTTTTCGCCCAAAAACTCCCCAGCGCACTCTAACAAATACTGCGCGTCTTTGCCAAAAATCACGCGAGAAAGCAGTTCAAAATAGCCATAAAAACTAGGTTTTACTTCGCTAAAATCGGCATTTGCGCGCGCATAATCTAGGCTAAATTTTGCGCCAAAATTTGCCAAAAGTTTTGCGCCTGTCTCGTCGCTTTTGATTTCATCAAAAAGAGCGTCTAAATTCGCAGGCATAGCGAAATTTAGGAGTTTGCGCTTGGATTTGGCTTCGTAAATCGCAATCTCATCGGCGTGATTTTTCGATACAAAAACCCTCATCACGCGCGAATCAAAAATCTCTTTTTCCTTGCAAATAAGCCCAAAATGCGTAATTTCATCGCCAGAAGCAAGAAGTGTTTTTTCGGCCTCGCTCATAAATTCAGAGTTTTTTGTGATAAGAAATCTATCCTCAATCACGCATAAATTTAAAAATTTATTTTTGTTACCCTGCGCGCCTTTTGCACCGACATAGTAGATTTCATCATCTTCGAGGCGTTTAAAAAGCGCGAACGAAAAGAGATCGCTACACATTTTCACATCGAAAAATTTAGGCGATTTTGAGAAGGAGCTACGAAAAACGCTGTTTGTTTTGAGGCGCAAAATCGGCTTTTCGTATGTCGCAAGGGCGATTTTTTGCTTGTCATCGGTGATGAAAATTTTATTAAACGATTTTAGGCCAGTAGCAACCATAAAGTCTGAATTTTCGAAATTTAAATCAGCACTTAGGCTGAATTTCTCGCCATTTAGCGAAATTTGCAAAATTTGATTATGACGCAAAATGCGGTAAGCATACTCGATTAACTTGCCAAAATTTTGCTTATTTACAGCGACGAAACTCTCGCCGTCAAAGACGCTAACACCGCTTAAAACCCCAAATTCATTTTCTATAAATTCGCCACTTTGCAAAAATTCGTGAATTTGGCTTGGGGTGAAATTTGAAAATTTAGGCAAAAATTTAATCTCGTCGCTTTTCTCGCAAACTTCCTTCAAATCCCCTTCGCCAGATACCACCTCCACGCTCGATTTTGCTAAAAATGCAGAATTTGGGATAAGCGCCATAAATTTATCGCTAAATTCAAGTAGCTCTTTTTCATCTGCTTCGACATAGAGTGTGGTTAAATTTTTGCCTAAATTTAGGGCGTATTTCAGCCCAGCCTTGCGCGCATAAAAATCCAAAAAATAGGCGATTAAGCCGTTATTATTCAAATAATCAAATTTAAAAGAAATTATCAATTTTTGCCCTTAGAATCAAAATTTTCAGCAATATCGCGCACGCTTAAATTCCCAATTTTTTCGCACACAAAACCGCGAGAAGCGATAAAATCTATCGCCGTGCGCTCCATAATCTCGCTAGATTTCAGCACCTCATCGCTCACGCTAAAACTCATCGGCTCTATGCGCATTGGCACTACGGCTAGGATTTGCGTGCGCGGTCTATCGCCACAAAGATCTAGCATTTGCAAGGTTTCTAGCATCTCCACCTCGTGAGCCGAACCGCTCCATTTCACGCTTTTTGGCATAGCCTCGTAGTCGAAGAAATACACATCGCCGATACTGCCCTCGTCTGCGTCGATACAATCAATCAGCAAAATTTCGTCGAATTCGACCAAAATATGCATTAAAAGCGCAGCCAGCGTGCCTCCGTCGATAAATTCGATACTATCGTCAGGTGAATTTGGGGTGAATTTGTAGTTTTGTTGCAGTGCGTGCATAAAATGTACTCCGACACCTTCGTCGGAGTACATAATGTTACCTATACCGATAACACCTAATTTCATTTTTGAACCTTGAACTTATAGCCGCTAATGATAGCGTCCATAGCTCCGTCTTGTCCTTTTACAGCGTTGAAAACAGCCATATAAACATGCACAGGGATAAATAAAATAAGGAAATTCATCGATAAATGGTGGATAGTGCGAACCTCGCTTAGACCACCCATCATAGCCTCGATTGGGCGCATTAGATCATAAATCATACCGCCAAGTCCGCCGTGATACATATGCACATGAAGCACAAGGCCAGTGATACAAATCAAGGCTAAAATGATGTAAAATGCCAAATACGCAATGAATTGCAAAGGATTATAAACGCCGTGCAAATGTGGGTGTTCGCCTAAAAATAGGTAAAATTTGATCTGCTCGATCCAAACCCTAGGATTGATAAAATCCTTAATACTAACTAGCTCTTTTCTGCTGTGTTTATCAAACAAAAACAGATATGATTTGTAAAGCATAGCCGCCATTAGCACGAAACCTGCCACTAAATGCACGAAGCGAATTTTAGCTTGCAAGAATAAATTTGGCTCAGAGCTAATCTCTGGGGCTATGAAAACATAAGCCAAATAAAATCCAGTAATTACAAGTATGACGATAGCGATAGCGCGTATCCAGTGGGTAAGGCGCAATCCTATCGAAAATTCATACTCGGCTTCTCTTTTTTTCATGGTTAATCCTTGATATTTGGATTTACTTTATATGAGCTAAGCTCGTTGCCTTTGGTATCCATAACATGAACAGCGCACGCAATGCACGGATCATAAGAGTGGATTTTGCGGATAATTTCAAGCGGTTGCGTTAAATCTGCAATTTTAAGACCGATTAAACATGACTCATAAGATGCCATATTGCCCTGGGCGTCTTTTGGACTAGCGTTCCATGTGCTAGGAACGACTGCTTGCCAGTTTTGGATTACTCCATTTTCGATTCTGCACCAGTGGCTTAGGCTACCGCGCGGAACATGTCCGATATATCTGCCTTTGTATGATTTCTTTTTATCGATTGTGTATTTAGCGCAAGTCTCAGTGTCGCCTGATTTGATATTAGCGATTAGGTTATTAAATGCTAATAGTCCATTATCAGCTACGACTTTTGCCTCGATCATACGGCATGCTGTTCTACCAAGAGTAGAGAATACTGCTTCTAGTGGAAGACCTGTATCGGCTAAGAATTTATCTACTACTTTTACTACAAATTCATTACCTTTTGCATAATTTACAACGATATTTGATAGTGGTCCAACTTGAAGTGATTTGCCATCATATCTAGGAGCTTTGATCCAAGTATATTTACCCTCGGTATTTAGGACTTTTGTATCTTCCATTTCACCTTTGGCGTTTAGAGTTTGCTCTACCTTAAATCCTGTGTAGTTTGGTTCTTGTTCGCCGTCATAAGGGTGAAGTGGTTTGTCATTTTTATACCATGAGTGAGTAGCTTCTTCTGTAATCTTGCTCTCATCTAGCTCATGAACCTTGCTAATATCGCCGTCTAAAATCACACCGCTTTGGAATAAGAAATCATTGCGTGAATATTGGAAAGTTTGGTGTGTCCATAGATTTGCGACACCGACATCGTTTAAGACACTTGCTTCATTAGCATACGCACCACCAGCCATAAGCAAGTCTGGATAATATGCGCGGTTGATGAAATCAGCAACTTCTTGGAATTTGACCATATACTCACCAAGTCTTGCTGGACTTAGGATATCCATTACGCATGTTACGCCACCGACTGTTAGGGTTTGTGGGTGTGGTTGTTTGCCACCGAAAATAGCCATCATTTGCGCAGCTGTTCTTTGGATACGCAAGCACTCTAAATAGTGGCTAAGCGCAATCAAATTTTGCTCAGGGGTTAGCTTGTATGTGCTGTGTCCGAAATATGCGTTTGCAAATGGTCCAAGTGCGCCTTTTTCAACAAAAGCTTTTACTCTTTGTTGAACTGCTTTTAGCTGATCCTCACCGCAAGCATAAGGCAAATCTGTGTATCTGAAAGCCTCTTGGCTAGCAGCGTGTGGATCTGCGCTTAGTGCGCTTACGATATCAACCCAGTCAAGTCCGTGTAGTTGATAAAAATGCACTGGGTGATCGTGCATAAATAACGCAGTGTTCATTAGCGTTCTGGTTAAAATCGCATTTAGTGGCGGAGTTATGCCAAGAGCATTTTCAACAGCTGAAATTCCAGCATTATAGTGAGAAAATGTGCAAACACCGCAAATTCTTTGCATAAAAAAGCCGATATCCCTAGGATCGCGACCCTTAACGATAGTCTCTAATCCACGCCATAAAGTAGAGCCAGAATACGCATCCGTTACAACTCCGTTATCATCGACAACTACTTCTATGCGTAAGTGTCCTTCAATACGAGTTATCGGATCTATTACTAATCTTTGTGACATTTCTACTCTCCCTTATTCTTTTTAAATGATGCAATGGCTGCATGAACTGTGATAGCTACACCTGTAACAGCCAAAATTCCTATACCGATTTTATCGGCTGTCGCATCAGCACCCGCTCCGCTAAATACGGTATTGTATAATCTATCTGCCAACGGCTCCTCAAATGGTCCCATATGATCCCAAAAATCAGGCTCAGAACAGCCGATACAGCCATGACCTGCTTGGATTGGCCAGCTAGTGTGAGCATTAAATCTCTCGCGTGAGCAGTTATTAAATGTATATGGGCCTTTGCAACCTACTTTATATAAACAATATCCGTCTTTTGCGCCTTGATCGCCGAATTGCTCTACGAACTCACCTGCGTCGAAGTGACCGCGTCTTTCGCACAAATCGTGAATTCTAAGTCCGTAAGCCCATTTTGGACGATTATAAACATCAAGTGCTGGAAGTGTGCCAAATAGTATGTAGTGAAGCACATTTCCTACGATATTTTTCTCGCTTGGCGGACAGCCAGGGACATTGATTACTTGTTTTTTAGTTAATTTGCTTAACGCAACAGCGTTTGTTGGGTTTGGTCTTGCTGCTTGGATACCACCGAAGCTCGAACATGTTCCAATAGCAAAAATTGCAGCTGCACCAGCAGCGGCATGTCTGCAATGCTCAGCACCTGTCTTACCAGCAGGTCCTACTGTAAGGAAATATTCGCTACTTCCGCTTGGAATTCCACCTTCTACCATTAAAATATATTGCCCCTTATATTTTTCGATAGCTCCATCTAAATTTTCCTCTGCTTGCCAGCCAGCAGCAGCCATAATCGTCTCGTGATATTCTAAACTAATATAGTCGAAAATCAACGAATCGATAGTTGGAGTATCAATTCTAAGTAAGCTTTCGCTACAACCCGTGCATTCTGCCATGTGAAGCCAAATCACAGGTAAGCGATCGGCGAGTTCTGCCGCCCGTGCAACTTGTGGTGCAAATACGCTAGGTAACCCAATCGCCGCAGTCATTGCGCCCGCCCATTTCATAAAATCACGGCGTGAAAAACCGCGCTCAGCAAGGCGTTTAGTGATACTATCGCCCTCTTTTATCTTGGGTAGTTTAGCGACTTGTTCTAGCCTATCGGCTACTTTTGCTAAATCAATCATTATGTTCTCCTTTACGCTTATAGCGTTAATCCGTAATTATATAGTTTTTTTGTTTAAAATTTGTTAAGAAAGAACTTACTTGTAGTTAAATTTTCTACAAGTAAGTTAAATTTTAAGGTTAAATTTATTTTATTTTGAAATTTAGCACCGGTAAATCATAATCCATTACGCTTTCGTTTTGCATATCAGTGATACCCACAGCTGGCAAGGCACACATACCAGAATACACTACATTAAGTGGTGTGTAAAATACGCCGGTATAGTCATTGCCGTTTTTCGTATCTTTGTAATACGCCCCACCAACCGGGAAGCTTAGCACTCTATCAAACATTATCTCTTTGTGCTCGAAGCTAGTTTTATCCTGCAAATTCTCAGGCCTTATAAATCCCGGATTTATGCGCTCATTGACGATCTCAAAGCATGTGCTTGCCGCCTCATCAATCACAAAATTTCTGATAAAGAAATTTGAGCGGAAATTTATCTTAGAATAAATTCTTTGCCCTACTTTTAGATTATCAAGCGAAACCGCATTACCGGCCTCATCGACAAATTCACGCACGATTTCTAGCTGTTTGATTCCGTGCAGATTTCCTGTGTGGTTGTTTATACTAAGCGGGCTGTGTTTGAGCGCGACTGGCTCGTAACCAAAGCTAAGCAAATTAGCAAAAATTTTCTCGCCATTTTTTGGCGAAATTTTGATTTCTCTGTCGTTAGAATTTAGCATAATTACTGAATTTGACGGAGTTTGGATACTTTGTGTAAGTCCGTTTGCGATGATATCTGTGCCCACGCCCTTATCATCTTCGCCAAAATACGCTTCCAGCGCCCTTAGCACAAACGCTCTTTCTTGCGTGCTATAAATGTCTTGTAAATTTTGGCTTAAATTTTGTGCCAAAGTATCTAAGACACTATCTTTTATACCGACGCTTCCTAGGGCATACAGAGCAAATCCAGCGTCCCTAACCTCACTAGCAAAAATTTTACTAGCATCTTTATTAGCATAATCAAATTTATAATTTGAACTATAAATTTTACTAAATTCCGCGCTCATTTTGTGTTTTTGCAAAATCGCAAGCATAGAAAATGTCGCTAGCGGGCTAGCTTCGTAGAGTTTTTTATCATAGACGAAATTTAGCTCATCATCGCTTAATGCGCCAACCCTATCTAGCACGAAATCCGCATACAATCGCAAGCTAGGCTCGCTAGAATACGACGATTTTAGCGCCCTTAAAATCAGCTCTTTTTGTTTTGGGGTTAGGATTTTGTATTTCGCGTCCATATCCAAAAGCACATCGCTAGCATACAGCGACGCAAATGCGTTCGTCTCGCCATGCGCGCTCCAATACCCAAATTCGCCGTTATTTTTAAGCCTTGATAAAATTTTCGTAGCATGCTCTAAAACAGCCCCCTTCATCGCCTCGTCGTGATCGCGTTTAAAGAAGAAATCATAGGCTAAAATTTTTGAGCTTAGTTGCTCTGTGCAACCATACGGATATCGCTCCAACTCCCTTGCCACCGTATAAGTGCTAGGTCTAGTGCCTATGTATGTAAAGACATCTTTATACGAAGCTGGCAGGCTAAAATTCATCGGTGCGTCGCTATAAGCACTGGCACTAAATTTCGAACGCGGAAACTGCGAAATGACATCAAATTTCAACTCATACTCAAATTTCGCCCCATTTTCTTCGCTCGCTTCCAAGCTCACCACGCCCTCGCCAAGCTCTAACGCATTTACTCTAAATTTCAAATTCTTTGCTTCTAGCGCGCCTAGCGTGATATTTGCATCACTAAGCGAAATTTGAACTGCGTCGTTAAAACTCGCCTTTAAATTTAGCGATTTTGGTGAATTTGTCGTATTTATGAGCGTTAGCGGGATATTTATATCATCGCCTTTGACCATATATGTAAGATCTGCTGGTTTGATGACGATATCATCTTTGACGCTGATTTGAGAGTTTGCCCAGCCGATTTTTTCTTCATCATCAAGGGCTAGCGCGCTTAGGCGAATCATAGAATTAAAGTGTTTTGGTAAATCTACCTCAAATCTAGCCTCGCCTGCGTCGTTTGCGATACTCTCATACATTTTGACAAATTTTTTATCTTTTTTGTTTTGCACTGGGCTTAAATTTCGCTTTGCGCTTTTTAGCATTTCATCACCGCCAAAGCTTAGTTCTTTGCCGTTTGCGCTATACACACTCAAATCATCGAAAACATCGAAATATCGGTGCCTGAAATATATCGGCTTATCAAAATACGAAAACGCATTTAGCTCTTTTTGATTTATCGCGTCTAGTATCCCTAAATCCACAGCATAAAGCGTGATTTTAGAATTTGGCGCTGATTTTGCCACGATTATGGCTTTTTCGCCGTTTTTATACTCTGGCTTGCTTTGCAGGCTAAGAGGGAGTTTTTTCTCGCTCACATCGAGGCTTACAGCTACATTTGCATAAGTGCGAAGTGGCATGGCAGCGCCTGAGGCAGAGCGTGAAATGCTAGCGCTAATGTGTCCGCCGGTGAAATTCTCTGGCACTCTTAGCTCGAAACTTGCGCTGTTTCCGCGAATTTGCGTGATTTTATAATCATACACGCCCTCTCCTATCAAAGCCACATTTAGCACGCCGTTTTCGATAGGCGAAGTAACCACGCCTTTTATCATTTCGCCAGGTTTGAGCTTTGATTTTTCTAAATTTATACGGGCGGTATTGACATCTTTGGCATTTAGCCTGCCATAGTATCCATATCCGCTCACATCGACTCTCGCACTCGCACTTGCCCCGCTTGCGTAGTCGTTTGCTACTACGATATACGAACCGCCATTTTCGAATTTATACCCAATCTGTGAGCCCTGCGCGCTAATGCTATCCACAAGCGAGAAATTCTCTTGCTCGACATATCTTTCGCCGTCGTAAATATAAGTGAAATCTTGGCGATAAATTTCTAAATCCACCTTGCCTTTTTGCTCTTTTTTGCTAAGGCTATCTAGCAATGCAAGGTCGAATTTTACCTCCTCGCCACTGCTTATGAAGTCCTTGTTAGCGCGAATTCCTAGAATTTTGTCGTATGGATAGTAGCTTAGCATTTTATATGCGCTGACATTTTTGCCACCGTCTTGGACGCTAAAATTCATCATCAAATTTGCCACATTTGAGACACCCTGCGCCTTTGGAGCGATTACGAGATCTTTTTTGCCGTTATTATCCAGCCTAAATTCCTCGCTTTTTACCTCCAATGTGCCCTCTTTTTTAAGTCTTGCATTTGTGAAGCTGTATCCTTCAAAACCGCTGATTTTAAGCTCTTTTTCGTAAGATTTCACTTCGAGTTTGCTAGCTAAACTCGCAGCTGGTGCGCCCACAAGGTAGTTTGAAATCAAATTTGCGATTATTAGCTCATCTTTGTAAATTTCATCTTTGCTCGTTAAAATTTCGTTTTTCACGCGGTTTGGTATGAAATTTTCGACGCTAAATTTCTTGGTTTCGATGATTTTATCCTCGTAGATTAGCTCAAAGGTATAACTTCCGCTTTTTTCGCCCAAATTCTCTTTGAAATTTAGCGCGCCATAAGAGTCAGTTTTTAGGGCGCGAGTGATGATATTCACGCCGTAAGGATCTGTGATTTTGTATTTTATCGGAGTGTTTTTAATCGGCGTAAAATCGCTCTTTTTGAGCACCACAGAGCCGATTAGTGCCTCATTTGGGCTTACTAGCTCGCTAGCGAAATACACCATTGCTCGCGCGTCGCTTCTAGTCGCTTCCCTGCTAGAAACAGCCTCGTCAAATATCACAAACCCGCGCTCTTTGCCGTCTGTAATCTCGATAGATTTAGGATTTTTATCTAAAAATTTAGTGTCATTTACAAGCAAAATTCCGTCACTATTCGTGCGTTTTTCTAAAATCAGCTCGTTTTTGTCATTGTAAATTTTAACAATAGCGTGCGACAAAGCCTTCGCATCGCTTAGGCGCGAAGTATAGATTAGCGCGCCACTATCAGCCATGCTAACCTGAGCCGAAATATCGCTGATATAGGCTGTGCGCGTGATAGTTCGCATTATAGCGCCCTCTTTGTAATGCACATATATCACATACACGCCGTCCTCAAAGCCCTTAAAATCCATAGCAATTTTATGCTCGCTAATCTCGTTTTTCGCCCCGCCAATGTCAAATTTTTTATTCACAACCTCGCTAGCTAGCGAGTGCGGATAATTGTTTTCAAAATTTAGAAAATATCTGAAATTTTCATCGCTGATTTTTGAGATGCTAATGCTAATCTCATTTAAATTCGAGCTTTTTATCGCGATATTTGCGTTTTTAGGGACGAATTTTTTCATATCACTAAACTGCACGAAAGGCTTCCTATCGCCAGTTTTGAAATTTAGCTTTATTTCATTTCTAACTATTCTAGAATCATCGCCAAAGCCCTTTAAAAGGCGCAATTCATAGCTTTTATTTGGCGCAAACTCGGCGCTTTTGATATCTACATGATAGTAGTATTTATCACTGATTTGCGGGTATTTTTGCTCATCTTCGTAGTATCTGTATCTAGCCTCGCCAAGGCTAAATTTACCCACGCCATTAACGCGGATAAATTTGGCTAAATTCGCGTCATCGACATAGTGTGGGAAATACAGCCTCGCTCCAAACGAGCCGTCATTAAAGCTAATTTCGCGGATTTTGACATCGTCTAGGTTTGACGCATTTATGCTATCGTTAAATGGCTCCTCATCTGCTTTTAGGATTTTTGGGGCGCTTAGCGTTGCGCCGTTTTTTGATTTTACAGAGCCTGCTTCGATGACGATATTTGGGTGCTTAGCGTCATAAGAAATCAAAAAACTTCTATCATTTTGCGCGCTAATGGTAAAGCTAATATCGTTTTTGGCTAAATTTTGCAGTGAATACACGCGAATTCCAGCCTTTGCCCCCTCCTCGCTCACACTATCGTTAAAGCTAATCTTTGCAAGTCCCGGGCGCAGTATTTTAAGCTCGCTCGCGCTAAACTCAGCCGTCGTAAAGCTAAATTTCTCCCCGCCAATCTCGCAGTTATAGCGAGTGCTGGCATTTAGCTTAGTCTTTGGATAAAACTCTATTTCACCGCTATTTTTATACTCATACACGCCAGTAATCCCTGGCTCACATTTTGCGATTTGCTCCTCGCTTATGCCAAAAGGGGCGATTTTTGCACCACTAAAAACCAAACTCTCATCATTAATCTGCGTTTCCACGCCAAAGAGCCACCCAGCGCAAAGTGCGCTACAAAGCCCAAATTTAATTAAAATTTTTTCCATGATTTTCCCCTAAGAATTTCGCGTAATTATATTGTGAAATTTTTATATTTTGGTAATTTTTTATTTTTTATTTTTTATTTTATCTATTTTTTACCCTAAATTTCGCCACGCTAAAATTCGCGTTTTCGTCCAAACACGAAAGCTCATATTCGCCTGGGCTCAAATTTAGCATAAAATTCTCACCATTTTTTTTCACTTCGTATGGGCTGTTATTTACGCTGATAAAGATTTCATCGCCAAAAACAGCCGTGCAAGAGGCGCTAAGATTTATCTCTCCACTATCGCCTACTTCGTAAATTTTGCCATCTATATCGCTAAGAGCGGGGCTAATCTGGGCAAATTTATCCTTGCACCTGCCGTTTTTGGTCGTATTTGCGTCGATTATGCCGTTTTGCAAAAGATAAAAAAGCTCGCTAGGGCGGTAAAATTCGCACTCATCGCGCAAAGTTACACTCTCTATCACCAAATCTCGCACCATTTTTTTACACTCTTTTTCTACGAAAAAATCAACGCAAATTTCTTTTTCGCTCACGCCACTAGGACGGGCAAATTCGGCATTTATCGCGCCTGTGTTTGAAAGATAAGAAAACATATCAAAAACCACGCGTGCAGCACTAAGTCCGCCACTTATATCGCTCGTTTTTTCGCCGTTGAAATTGCCAAACCAAACCCCAAGGCTAAATTTTGGCGTTACGCCAATCGTATAAAGGTCGCGCCCGTCGGCACTCGTGCCGGTTTTAAACATCAGGGCTGGCATGTTTTTGGTATTTTGCCACACAGAGCCAAGATAGCTTCGTGGGGCGTTTTTTAGCATTTGCGTGATGATATACGCACTTTGCGGGCTTAGTATCTGCGCGCTCTGCCCTACCTTCGCCCCTGCTAGTTCTAGCGGTTTTAACTCGCCAGAGTTTGCAAAAACGCTGTAAAGATGAGTGAGATTTAGCAAATTTATGCTAATTCCGCCAAGCCCGAGCCCAAGCCCATAATGCTCTTTGGAATACGGCGCGAGATTTGCACGAAGCAAAAGCTCATAAAGCCCGTCATCGCCAAGGGATAATAAAAGCTTCAAAGCCGGGATATTTAGGCTATATCCGAGCGCCTCATTTGCGCTAACAACCCCCATAAAGCCTAGATTGTAGTTGCGCGGGGAGTAGTTTTTGAAGCTAATCGGAGCGTCGATTAGCTCACGGCGCGGCGTAATAAGCCCCTCTTCAAGGGCTCTTGCGTAGATAAATGGTTTTAGCGTGGAGCCAACATTTTTCGCCCAGACTATGCCGTCATTTTGCCCCAAAAATCCGCCAAAATCGTGCGAACCTGCGTATGCCACAACCGCCATTTTTTCGTTGTCGATTAGGATTGCCGAGCCGTTTTTGACGCCAAATTTGGCTAGGTCATTTATCCTTGATTTAAGGAAATTTTCAAGGGTGATTTGATAGGTTTTGTTTAAATTTGAGTGGATTAAATTTGCGTCGTTTTGCGCCGAGTGCGCGCTTTGGCTTGCCCCCACAGAACTTGCCCCCACAGAACTTGCCCCCACAGAACTTGCCCCCACAGAAGTTGTGCGCGCGCGCTTTGTTTCGGTAGCTGTTTCGCTCACGCCCTCTGCCACGCCAGCTGTTTTACTCGCTGTTTCGCCCATACGCGCACCCACAGCCTCACTCGCGCCAGCGCGCCCTACCACGCCCAAATTTTTCGCATTTTTAAAGGCGCGCATTGCATAATGCGGAGCGAAATTTGGCGCAGGGTGCCTTGTGGGGGTAAATTTCTCGCTACTAGCGCGTTCAAATTCGCTAAGCGATAAAATTCCTGCCTTATAAAGACTAGAAATCAGCCTGTTTTTTAGCGAATTTAAATCCAAATTCGCGCGGTCTAGGCGGTTTTTGTTCGGGTTTTTTGGCACAACCGCAAGAAGCGCGATTTGAGCGTTGCTAAGCTCACCTAGGCTTTTGCCAAAATAAAAATAGCTAGCACTCGCCACACCCTCGATATTGCCACCATAGGGGGCTAGATTGAAATACATTGTCAAAATTTCATCTTTGGTGTAGTGAAATTCGAGTTGAAAGGCGTTAAAAATTTCGATAAATTTGTTTTTGTAACTGCGCTCTTTGGGGTTCATCATACGCGCAACCTGCATTGTAATGGTGCTTGCGCCCACTCTGGCTATATTTGCATTTTTATGCGTAAAATTTTGCGAAATATTATGCGTAAATGCCCGTGCTATCGAAAATGGATTTACGCCAAAATGGTAGTAAAAATACCTGTCCTCGAAATGCACCACGCTCTGTTTTAGACGCTGTGGGATTTCATCACTACTGGCATAAAACCTCCAAATCTCATCACTGCTGATTTGCATATTTAAAATTTCCCCCTCGCTCGAATACAAAACTAACGACTTTTCTTTATTTAATCCAGCCAAATTTAGGGGAAATAAAAAATCCAAAATCAAAAACAACGAAAGCAAAAATGCGCCCAAAAATACGCTAAATTTCACAAACCCTATAAATTTCATAAAAATATTATATCTATAAAATTTATAAATTTACTCAAATTTTTCACGCAAAAAGAGAATATAAAGCATAAATTTTATAAAATCGAGAGTTAAATTACACTTTAAAGAGCTCAAAGGAGTTATTATGAAATATGGTATTATTTTTGGCGGACAAAGCTACGAGCACGATGTCAGTATCCTCACAGCAATCGCTGTAAAAAACGCACTAAAAGGCAAAAATTTAGCCTTTATCTACTGCGACGCTAACCGCAGATTTTTCGAAATCGAAGAGGGAAATATGGTAGCAAGCTACTTTGCTAGAAATTTTGCTAGATCTCACTCTGCCAACACAGACGCTGCTGAGGGTGGTTTTTCATCTCAAACTTCTTATGGCAGCAAGGTCAAAGAGCTAACCCTCTCTTATGGCGGATTTTACACAAGCGGTATGTTTTCAAAAAACAGATTAGAAATCGATGTGTGTATCAACACAATCCATGGTGGCGATGGTTGCGACGGCAAGCTAGCTTCACTTTTAGAATTTTACGAAATTCCACAAATCGGCCCTAGATTGGAGGCAAGTGCTGTAAGCCATAATAAAATTTTAACCAAAAATTTAGCCAAAAACGCAGGGGTTAAGGCGATTAATTACGCGGTTTTGAAGCGCACGAGTCTGCCGTCTTTTAACTACCCTGTCATCATAAAACCAGCCCACCTAGGTAGCAGTATCGGCGCTAGTATCGTAAATAGCGATATGGAACTCGATAAAATCATCGACAAGGTCTTTAAGCTAGATAGCGAGGTCATCGTCGAGCCTTTCGTCAAAGATGTCAAAGAATACAGCCTAGCAGGTTGTAAAATAGGTGGCGAGATTGTATTTTCAAAATTTGGCCAACCTGTGAAAAAAGACTTCCTAGACTTTGGCCGCAAATACATCGACACTACCCAACCAAACACCGTGACAGAGCAAACCGTGGGCATTTCAATCGCAGATAAGATGAAAGATGCGTTTGCTAAAATTTACAACAGCGGATTTGAGGGCTCGATCATCAGATGCGACTTTTTCGTGTTTAATAACGAAATCTATCTAAATGAAATCAACCCCGTCCCAGCGGCTCTTGCAAGCTATTTGTTTAACGATTTTGGCGCGATTATCGACGGGCTTTCTACATCTTTGCCACAATACAAAAAAATCCCAGTAACCTACGATTTGGTTACGCAAATCGCAGCAAACAAATAATCAAATTTCACGCTAAATTCCAAATTTAGCGTGAAATTTAGCCAAATTTAATAAAAGGATAAAAAATGAGTATTTTGCTAGTAATTTTAGCTATTTTAATTCTTGTCGGAATTTTTCTCATTGGTATTTACAACAAACTTGTCGCACTTTTAAACGAAGCCAAAAACGCCTTTGCACAAATCGATGTCCAGCTAAAACGCAGATATGATCTAATCCCAAATTTAATCGAAGTTGTCAAAAAATACATGGCGCATGAAAAACAAACCCTAGAAAATGTCGTAAATGCCAGAAACCGCGCAACTAGCGCACTAGAAAGTATCAAACAAAACGGCTTAAATGATAGCGATATGCGAAATTTAGCAAGCGCAGAAAACGAGCTAAAAAGCGCGCTAAATGGGCTAAATATCCAAGTCGAAGCCTATCCTGAGCTAAAAGCTAGCGAAAATATGCTACAACTAAGCGAGGAAATCACCTCTACTGAGAATAAAATCGGCTTTGCTAGGCAGTCTTACAATGACGCAGTAACGGACTTTAACACCTATAAACAAAGCTTTCCAAACAATATTTTAGTCGGATTTTTCCCTAAATTTCACAAAGATTTAGCCCTGCTTGAATTCAAAGAGGAAAATATCCAAAAAGCCCCAAAAATCGAGTTTTAAGCGAGAAATTTTGTGGAGGCGTTGTCTGCGCTAAATTTAGCGCTCTTTTACCTACCTGAAAAATTTTGCCATTTTTTAAGCGCAAATGAGATTTCCTGCACGCCAAAGGCCGGGTATTATTTATGCGTTTTGGCGTGTAGCGCGGTTTTGTTTGCCATAACGCGCATTTTCCTTGGCAAAACAGCCTCGCTATCTCACAGCATAAACGAGCACCAAAAACTAGCCAAAAGCAAGGTTGCGTGGCTAAATTTCGTCTTTGCAAGCGTTTTGGTGCAGGTTTTTTGGCTCTCATACGCGCTATTTTTTGATTTTTTAAATTACAAAAATTTTACCCTTGGCGAGGGCGCGGATTACGCCCTACCACTACTTTTATCCGCGCTTTTAGTCTGCGTGATTGTATTTAGCTATATCAAAAAACGCTATTTTGAGACAGCAGACATTTCTAGCCTTGCAAGGCAGCTTGACGCCACAGAAATTCACCCCCACACTGCCAAAAATTCCGAAAAAATTCTGCTTAACATAATCGAGGAAATGGCGATTGCCTCGCGTGTAGGCATGCCACGGGTTTTTATCATGAAAAACGAAAATGGCGTAAATGCCATGGCAAGCGGGGAGAATTTCGGCAAAGATAGCGAAAAAATCGCAATTTTCGTCACGGCTGGGGCGATGAGGACATTTAACCGAGACGAAATGCAAGGGGTAATCGCGCATGAGTTTTCGCACGCATTTCACGATGATATCGAGCTAAATATCAGGCTAATTAGCGTCATTGGCGCACTTGGGACGCTAAGCTTCATCGGATATGAGATTTTAAGGGCATTTGGCAGGGGTAGAAGTGGCAGAAACTCCAAAGGAAGCGGGATCGCCATAGTCATACTTGTGGGCGTTACATTTTGGCTACTTGGGCTTTTGGGTAAGGTTTTTGCCGAACTTATCCAAAGCGCGATTTCTAGGCAAAAAGAGTTTTTAGCAGACGCTAGCGCAGCCAAATACACGCGCAATCCTTTGGGTATCAAAAAGGCGCTTGATAAGCTTTTTATGATACAAAAATTCAACAAAGCCTATCATGACGGAATTGGCAAAAAGGATTTTAAAGCCCCAAAAAATGAAGAAAAGCCGAATTTAAACAGATATTTTTCCTCAAAAACGCGCCAAAGAGGCAGTATAAACACAGATGAAATGCGAAATTTTCGCGCAAATCCACTAAAAAATTTCGCAAATTTTCATATCAAAAACACAAACGCCAGAGCCTGCGCGCACATGTTTTTCTTGCCCGCATTTTCTGGGCTTTTCGCCACGCACCCTAGCCTGCAATCACGGATAAAAAAGCTAAAAGAAATGGGCGCGTGAGTTTGGGCTAAATTTCGCGCTAAATTTCGCGCGCTAAATTTAGGCTAAATTTTAAAATTCGCAAATTTTGGTTAAATTTTAAATTTTGCAAATTTTGGTTAAATTTTAAATTTTGCAAATTTTGGTTAAATTTCACGCCCAAATTTGTGCCAAATTTTAGGCGCAGGGCTAATTTTTTTATAATAAATTTAGGCTATAATCTACGATTTTAAAGGAAAATTTTGAACGCAATATCAAATTTAAACCAAGAACAATACTCCGCCGCGACTGCGCCCTTTGGCCACAATCTCGTAATCGCAAGCGCAGGCACAGGCAAGACTAGCACCATTGTAGCGCGCATTGCGCATTTACTGCACCTTGGCGTAAATCCAAGCAAAATTTTGCTTCTAACCTTCACAAACAAGGCAGCTAGCGAAATGATTGCGAGGCTAAATCGCTATTTTGACAAAAAAATCACCGCCAAAATCACCGCAGGCACTTTCCACGCGGTATCTTACGCACTTTTGCGCGAGCTTGGCAAGGGTGTGATTTTAAAGCAGCCAAGCGAGTTAAAAACGCTTTTAAAAAGTATCGTAGAAAATCGCAAATTTTACCATATCAGCGATACTAGGCCGTATGGCGGTGCGTATTTATACGACATATACTCGCTATTTCAAAACAAACAAACAGGCGAGAGTTTTGGCTCGTGGTTTGCTAGAAATTTCGAAGATCAGGCTGAATTTAGCGAAATTTACGAGGATATTTTGCGTGAATTTGAAGAAGAAAAAGCCCGCTTTAACTACGCCGATTTTAACGACATACTGCTTAAAATGCGCCACGAACTGCGCAAGGGCGCGCCACTATACTATGATGAAATTTTAGTCGATGAGTATCAAGATACCAACTCGCTTCAAGGCTCACTAATCGACGCATTTAGGACAAAAAGCCTTTTTTGCGTGGGCGATTTCGACCAGAGCATTTATGCCTTTAACGGCGCGAATATCGATATAATCGGCTCTTTTGGCACCCGTTTTAGCGACGCGAAAATTTACACGCTAAACATAAATTACCGCTCATCTAGCCAAATTTTAGCCCTTGCAAACAAGGTCATTTCAAACAATCCGCGCCTGTATGACAAAAAGTTAGTCGTGGGGCGCACGGGCAAATTTAGCGCACCAAAACTGCATGTTTATGATGAGATTATGTCGCAATACGGCCATATCGCACAGCAAATCAAGCAAAGCGGGCGCGCGCCTGAGAGTTTTGCTGTGATTTTTCGCAACAACTCATCGGCTGACGGGATCGAAGTCGCGCTCAAAGAGCTAGGAATCGGTGCGAAGCGCAAAGGCAGCACGAGCTTTTTCGAAAGTCGCGAAATAAAGGCGTTTATGGATATTTTCGGCGCACTGATAAACCCAAAGGATATGATGGCATTTCTTGGGATTTTAGAGTATGCCAAAGGCATAGGAAACGCCACTAGCAAGGAGATTTTCGACGCGCTAATCACGCTTGGTGGCGGAAATATCAAAAATGGCTTTTTGCACCCTGATATGAGCGCGAAAATTTACGAGCAAAAAAAGCGAAATTATCAGCTAGGACTTTTTGATGATATGGATTTGCAGGCGAGTTTGGAGCGATTTAGCACGCTTGGATTTAGCGAAAATTTCGCCAAAAATCCAGTGCTAAAATACAACAAACTAAACGAAAGCGCGGCTGTGATTTTGCACGAGCTATACACGCTATTTGATAAATTTCGCCCGAATTTCGGCGCTGGCGAGCTAGTAAATTTGATAAAATCCTCCAAGCTTTTTGCCATAATCGCCGATAATATCGCCACTCACAGAGCCACGCTCAAAAACGGCAAAATCGATCTCGATCGCAAAACGAACGAAAATGAGAAAATTTACAACAAAGTAGCGATTTTAGGCGGGATTGCGAGCAAATACAAGGACGCGGGGAGTTTTTATAACTTCATCACACTTGGCGCGAAGGAAATGAGCGAGGGCGAGGGCGTAAATCTGCTAAGCGTGCATGCTAGCAAGGGTTTGGAGTTTGATAGCGTGTTTTTGGTGGATTTGGCGCAAAACCGCTTTCCGAATTTGAAGCTAATGGGCATGGGTGGCAGCCTAGATGAGGAGCGACGACTATTTTATGTCGCGGTTACTAGGGCGCGAAATGAGCTCTATCTAAGCTACGCGAAATTTGATAAAATTCGCAAAATAAACTATCAGCCAAGCTGCTTTTTAGTAGAAGCTGGTATGGCGTAAATTTGGGGGTTAAAATGAGTTTTCACGCAGAAATTTGGGAAATTTTAAATGCTGGCAGTCCTAGCCAAAAAATAGAAAAATTTGCAAAATTTTACGCAAAATTTTGCAAAAACGAAGTAGAATTTGAGCAAAATTTTGAGCCAAAACCACTCGAAAATCCTAGCTATGCAAAATTCGCCCAAATTTCACAGGTCAAAGACATAAAAATCCAAAACAAAAATTTAAAAAAGCAAAATGTCGATAAAAACGCCCTATTTCTGCACTCTGTGGCGCATATCGAATACAGCGCGATTGATTTAGCGCTCGATGATGAATTTGCAAATTTAAATTTACTTGCTTCGTAGGTTTAAATTTGCAAATTTCAAATAAAGGATAAAAATGAAAAGACTATTTTTGATGATACTGTGCGCATTTTGGTTAAGCGTAAATTTTACGATGGCAGAAAGTGTAGAAAATATGTCGAATTTTAATCAAAATTCAAATTTTAATATCAAAAATCAAAAATGTAAAAATAATGACGCAAAAGTGTGTATTGAAATACCGCAAGAATTTTATGCTAACGATGAACAAATGAGGAAAAAATATATGCAAAAAGCATATGATATTTATGAGAGCAAATGTAACAATGGTGACAACATAGCATGTTTGGATAGCGCCTATGTTAATGTGGTAGAAAATGTAGGCGATGATACGAAAGCTTTTGAGCGTGCAAAACAAAACTGCAACGAAAGAGAAAGTCGCGGTTGCTTTATAATGGGGATTTTTTACCGAAAAGGCAAAATTGTTGCCAAAGATAGTGAAAAAGCTTTGGAATTATACGAAAGAGCATGTCACAAAGCCTCGATAGGACGAGCTTGTTTTTATTCATGGTTTGTGTATTTTTACAAAGCATGCGAATTGGGAAACAACGAAGCTTGTTATTTATACGGCAAAGCAAACGAAAATAACAATACGCCAAATAACGCTATAAAAATTGCTTGCGAAAACGGATATAAAAAGGCTTGTAATGTCAATCATATAAAATTTTTTGAAAACGATAAAGTAGATACTAAAATTTTAGATTTAAATAAAGACAAAAATCAGTGTAATGTAGAAAAAAATAGTAATGCTTGTTTTAATGTAGCAAAAGCATATATGCGACAAGGATGTAATAATGATGAAATTTGTTTTTATAATACAGGGAAAATTTATGAAGGGGAAGAGCGCTATATCTCTGCCTTTAATGCATACAAAAAAGCTTGCGAATTAAAATATAAAGTTGCTTGTGACAAAATTAATGATTATGTAGTAATCGATAACAAATTTAAATTGAACTAAGGAGAAATTTATGCCAAAAATTACAGATATATTGGATATATGGAGATTTGGGCAAAATGGCGAACTAAAAGAGCTTGGCGAATTTGATGTTTTAGTTGCTTAAATTTAAAAATTTAAAAGGATGAAAATGAAGTTTTTATTAATTTTTATATTTTTTCTTTCTTTTTTATACTCAACTACGCTCAATGAAAAATCGTTGCAAACAGACGAGCAAAAAGAGTTGTTTAACGAGTGTTTTGTAAAAAGTAAAAAACATAGCTATTGTTTAAAATTGGAAAAAATTTTAAAAAGAGAGTGTGAAAATAATAACTTTTGTGGTTGCAGAAATTTCGGTTCATTTCTTACTAGTGAATATAGAATTGAAGAAGCTATTATCCCATTGAAGAAAGCTTGTGATGTAGGAGTAGTAGAAGCTTGTATAGAATTGATATTTAATGATTTATTATTTAGTGGAAATTCAGAGCGTATTAAATTCGCTTCACAAAAAATTTGTGATAGTAAATTAGAAAATTCTCAACAATTTTGCGTTATTAGTGATAAATTATCAGAGTGTTTAAAAAATCATAAAACTTGTAACCCAAACAAAAAATTACCAAAAATTTATCAAGATATATTTGGAGAAAAAAAATGAAAAAAATTATATTAGTATTTGTATGTTTATTTTTTTGTAATGCTGATATTCTAAACCACAATATCGATGATAAAACTATTATAAATTTAAGCAAAGAGTGTAATAATGGTAATGGAGCGTATGGCTCTTGCGTTGAAATGTTAGAAAAATTAAAGCTTGGTTGTAAAAAAAACAATATGAATTATTGTGGAGAATATGGACGAATTTTAAATGTTGATTTCGATAGAAGAGAAGAGTCTGTTTCGTTATTATACAAGGCTTGCAAAAATGGCAGACCAGCATATTGTTATGAGCTTTACAAGTTCGATGTATATGCTAGGGGAAATTTAAAACGAGCAAAAGAAGTGGCGCAGATAGCATGTGAAAATTTAGGACAAAGCAATGAAATAATAAAAAAAGAAACCTGCTTTATGTCAAAAAAAATAGACGAGTGTATAAAAAATACAAACGATATAAATCCAGTAAAATGTAGCATAGAAGCTATGGAAAAATACAAAGAAAGAGAAAACTATGGAAGAAAATAACGCTAAGAAAAGTAAAAGTCACAGCAAAAAAGTGGCGTAAATTTGAAATTTAAAGGAAAATTATGAAACACAAAATTTTAATTTTATTATTTTTGATTTTTGGTTTAAATACTGCTCTGTTTGGGGAAAATTTAGACAAAAAATTAAGTCAAAAATTTCAAAGCACGGAAATTTTAGAAAAAAATTGTGAGAAAAATGAAAGCAAATCGTGTGAAATTTTGGCTCAAATTTACATCGATCAAAACATAACCGACAAAGCCGACTTTTATATTCAAAAATCCTGCGATTTAAACTCAGAATATTATTGCGATAAATTAATAGCTAAATTTTTAAGAAATCAAGATTACGATAAAGCGTTCATTTATGCGAAAAAAAATTATGATTTAGGTGAGCCAACGGCTTCACATGTGCTTGCAAAACTATACTATAACGGCTTTGGGGTTGAAAAAAATGTAAATTTAGCTATGGATTATTTTAAAAAAAGTTGCAATAACAATATAAGTCAATCTTGCTCTATTTTGGGCAATATTTATCAAAACGGCTCTGATGACATATTAAAAGATGAAAATTTATCAATGAAATATTTTCAAAAATCTTGCATTAACGGAATATATGATGATTGTGTATGGTCGGCACAATTATATAATTTAAGCAAAGATTATCAAAAAGCTGTTGAGTTGGTAAATATAGGTTGTGAAAATAAAAATTTTTTCAGTTGTGCCTATTTGGGTATTTATTACAAAAAAGGTTTGGGTGTGAAACAAGACAATCAAAAAGCAAAAGAGCTATTTGAAATTGCTTGTAATGGTGGCTTTAATAAAGCTTGTGAGACATTAAAAAAAGATTATAAATAAATTTTCAAATAAAGGAAAAAAATGAAAAGATTATTTTTTGTGATACTGTGCGCATTTTGGTTAAGCGTAAATTTTACGATGGCAGAAAGCGTAGAAAATATGACAAATTTTGATAATTCAAACAAAAATATAAGCAATACCAACAAAAAATTATTTGAACAATATGTAAATGAGTGCGAACAAAATTTAACAAAAGATAGCTGTTTCTGGCTTGGTTCTTATTTTAATTTACTTGCACGAAATTTAAGTTTATGATAAATATATAAAGGCTAACGGTGTAAATTTAGCTCAAATTTCAATGAAATTTTTAAAAATTTTGGCGCCGAATTTGACGCCAAAATTTGAAAGATTAAACTAATCTTTGTTTTTTGAAATACTCTTTTGGAGCCTTGCATAAAGGACATGCGCCTGGGGCCTTCTTGCCACGATGCACATGACCGCACACTTCGCAAACCCAAACTTCTTCATCAAAACTTTCGAAAAATCCCTCTTCAAGCAAGATTTTTTGAAGCTCGTTGTATTCGCGTTCGTGTTCGACTTCGACCTTGCCGATAGCATTAAATAGCCTTGCGACCTCTTTTTTGCCCTCTTCTGTGGCGATTTGCGCAAACGCAGGATACATGCTCTCATGCTCGTATCTCTCGCCTGCTGCGGCGTCGATTAGGTTTTTATCCATTTTATCTAGCGAAATTCCGGCTGCTGCGTGGTGAGCTTTAAGCTCGGCTCTTGCGTGCCATTTTTCATTTTCTGCTGCTTCGTAAAAGTGGCGCGCGATAGCGTGAAAACCAGCTTCTTTGGCTAAATCGCCGTAAAGATCGTATTTGTTTCTAGCTTGTGATTCGCCAGCAAACGCCTTCATCAAATTTACCTGTGTCAAATCCTCTGTGATGCATTTCATCGGCTCTCCACAGCATGTCAAAACTGCGCCCTCGCCTACTTTTTGCACTTCGACTTCACAGCCGCATTTGTCGCATTTGTATGTTTCGTATTGTCTCATACTCTCTCCTTTATCAAAAATTCAAAATTTATGATAACCAAAAGCTCATTAAACTCTACTTAATAAAAATTATTATTTAGAAGTGAAATTTCAAATACAAATTTACATATAAATTTAATAATTGTTGTATTTTGCGCCTAAATTTTATGATAAAATCGACCTTTTTAAATTCTCATCAAAGGAAAGAAATGAAAAAATTATTTCTAACTACACTTCTTAGTGCAAGCGTTGTAAGTTTTGCCTTGGCAGAAAAATTAGTTGTCGCAGCTACTCCTGTGCCACATGCTGAGATTTTAGAGCATATCGCGCCAGAGCTAAAAGCCGCTGGATACGAGCTCGAAGTCAAAGTTTTCAATGACTATGTTACTCCAAATTTAGCCACAGATGACGGCAGTGTGGATGCGAACTATTTTCAACACGAGCCATATTTAGTGGAATTTAACGCCAAAAATGGTACAAAACTCAAAACAACAGTTGGCGTGCATTTAGAACCGATGGGAATTTATAGCAAAAAAATCACAGATCTAAAAGATCTAAAAGACGGCGCCAAAGTAGCTGTGCCAAACGACCCTACAAACGAATCTCGCGCTCTTGATGTGCTTGTGGATGCAGGATTAATCGAGGTTAATAAAGATGTAGAGCTTCGCACAGCCCTAGATGTAACCAAAAATCCTAAAAATATCCAAATTTTAGAGCTTGAAGGTCCAAATTTGCCTCGCACACTTGATGATGTCGATATCGCTGTAATCAACTCAAATTTCGCTTTCAACGCGGATTTAAACCCAGTTAAAGACTCGCTTTTCATCGAAAAAGCAGTCGGCAACCCATACACAAACATCGTCGTCGTCAAAGAAGGCAATGAAAACCTACCAAAAATCAAAGCCCTTGATAGCGCACTTCAAAGCGAAAGTGTGAAAAAATTTATCGAGGAAAAATACAAAGGCGCGATTGTTCCGTCGTTTTAATCCAAATTTAGCCTACGAATTCGTAGGCTAAATTTCGCATTTTTTATCATATTACGCATATATTTACAATCTTTTTTTATAATGCGCGCAAAAATTTTCAAAAAAGGAAAAAAATGAAAAAATTCTTATCAATCAGTTTCGTCGCCGCTATGGCACTTTCGTTAAATGCTGGCGTGCTAGCTAGTGTCAAAGGCACAGATATCACGGTTACAGACGAGGATATCGCACCAGTTTTCGCTCAAAACCCACACGCTACCCCAAGCGATGAGGACAAAAAACAACTAATCGATCAAATGATTAAATTTAAACTTATGATTGCCGAGGCTAAAAAAAGCGGTATCGTAAATAGTGAAGAATACAAAAAACAAGTCGAACTTGCAAAAGATGAAATCGCCTTTGCTTTGTGGCAACAAGAGCAAACAAAAGATGTCAAAGTAACCGACGAAGAGGCCAAAAAAATCTACGATGACAACAAAGACAGCTTCATGCAACCAGAAAGCGTCGTAGCTAGCCACATTTTGCTAAAAGATGAAAAAGAGGCAAAAGACGCTATCGCTAAGCTAGAAAAAGTCAGCAAAGACAAATTAAAAGCCGAATTCAACAAACTTGCCAAAGAAATTTCAACAGATCCAAGCGCCAAAGAAAACGGCGGCGATTTGGGCTCATTTGGCAAAGGTATGATGGTAAGCGAGTTCGAAGAGGCTGCGTGGGCGCTAAATAAAGGTGAGATTAGCAAAACCCCTGTGAAAACTCAATTTGGCTATCATGTCATCTACAAAGAAGACCTGAAAGAGGCCGCTCCTGTGGAATTTGACAAAGTAAAAGAGATGATAAAAGCTCAAATTGCGCCAAGCAAACTAAACAAAAAAATCGACGATATCGCAAACGAGCTATTTAGCAAACAGACAGTAGAATACGCAAAATAAAAATTTCAATTTAATGCGCGGAATTTAATAAAATTTAAGTTTCGCGCAAATTCTAAATTTCAAATTTAAGGGAAATTCGTGCTTACATCAATCGTAAATTTTATCGTAGAATTCGTCGCAGCGTGGGGATATTTCGGCATTTTTGCGATGATGTTTTTAGAAAGCAGTTTTTTCCCGTTTCCAAGCGAAGTCGTGATGATTCCAGCAGGATACCTCGCTAGTAAGGGCGAAATGAGCTTTGCCATAGCATTTGCATGCGGGCTAGCAGGGAGCGTGGCTGGGGCTGTGTTTAACTACTATTTGTGCTATTTTTTCGGGCGCAAATTTATTGATAAATTTGGCAAATTCATCGGCGTAACAAACGAAAAATTCGCTAAATTTGAAGCATTTTTCAACAAACACGGCGAAATTTCTACATTTAATTGCAGACTAATCCCAGGTATCCGCCAATACATCAGCCTGCCAGCAGGTCTTGCGAAGATGAATTTAGCGCGGTTTTGCACATTTACTGCACTTGGTGCTGGGATTTGGGTGTTGATTTTAATGCTACTTGGATATTTTATCGGCGAAAATCAAGAATTAATTAAGGAAAAGTTGCATATAATTACCTTTTTTTTATTGGGATTTGTCCTGCTTCTTTCTGCGCTTTATATACTTCATATCAAGCGAAAAAATCGCTAAATTTAAAAAAATCTTAAAATAAAACTAAAAATTATAAAGTTTTAAAGTTAAAGTAACATTTTAACGAAAATTTAAGATTGTTTTTAGGTATTTAGTATTACAATCACACAAATTCTTTCAGAAAGGACTAGTGATGGAAACTAGAAAAGAACACGATTTTATAGGTGAGCTTGAAATTCCTAACGACAAATATTATGGCGTTCAGACTTTCAGAGCTTTGGACAATTTCAAAATGACAGGTCGCAAACTTGGCGATTATCCATTTTTTGTAAAAGCATTTGCACAAATCAAAAAAGCAGCAGCACTTTCAAACAAAGAATTGGGCGTTTTAAAACCAGAGATTGCTGATGCGCTTGTAGCAGCTTGCGACAAAGTTATCGCAGGCGAATTCGCAGATCAATTCGTAGTAGATATGATCCAAGGCGGCGCAGGAACTAGCACAAATATGAATGTCAATGAGGTTTTGACAAATGTCGCTCTTGAAATTCAAGGTCATGCCAAAGGCGAATATCAATTCATTCATCCAAACGATCACACAAACCTAGGCCAAAGCACAAACGATACATACCCTAGCTCAATCAAAGTCGCAGCTTATGCTAAACTTACAGATTTGCTAGCTGCTATGGAAGAGCTAAAAGGCGAATTAGAGAAAAAAGCTGAGGCTTTCAAAGATATCATCAAAATGGGTAGAACAGAGCTTGAAGACGCTGTCCCAACTACACTTGGCAACACCTTCCACGCTTTTGCAAGCTACATTAAAAGCGATATAGCAAAAATCAAAGCTGCAAGAGAGTCAATGAGCTTTTTAAATATGGGCGCAACTGCGATCGGCACAGGTATCAACTGCCACCCAGATTATAAATTTGTAGTAGAAAAACACCTAAGCCAAATCACTGGCGTTGAGTTCAAACCAGCTGAGGATTTCATCGCAGCTACACAAGATACAGGCGATTTCGTGCATGTATCTGGCGCACTAAAAACAGCTGCTGTAAGAATCAGCAAAATCATCAACGACTTACGCCTAATGAATTCAGGCCCAAGATGCGGTCTAGGCGAAATCAACCTACCACAAATGCAACCAGGTAGCTCAATCATGCCAGGTAAGGTAAATCCTGTAATTTGCGAAGTTGTAGGCGAGGCATGCTACGAAGTCATCGGCAATGATGTATCTATCATGCTATGCTCTGAAAGAGGCGATTTCGAACTAAATGCTTTCGAACCAGGCATTGCTTATAATCTATTTAACTCAATCGTAATCTTGGAAAACGCAGTTAAAACACTAAGCGACAAAGCTATCAAAAAACTAACTGCAAATCCAGAAGCTTGCTTAAAATCAGTGCTAAACTCAGTCGGTATCGTAACTGCGTTTAACCCAATTTTAGGTTATGAAAAATCAGCAAGTATCGCAAAAGAGGCGTTGCAAACTGGTAAAGCAGTCGGCGATATCTGCTTAGAGCGCGGTTATTTAACAAAAGAAGAAATCGATAAAATTTTAGATCCTAAAAACATGCTAAATCCTGGCATGAAAAAAACAGGTAAATAAATTTTATCGTGGTAGGTCAAATTTTGACCTACCCCTAATTTAGAGTTTTGAATTTTCAAAGGAGTCTTGCATGGATATTATGCTATTTGTCCAACTAGCCGTATTGCTAGCTGGTATTTACCTAGGCGTTCGCTTAGGCGGCATGGGCGTCGGATACGCCGGTGGTTTAGGTATCGTCGTTATGGCGATTATCGGTATGAAGGTGGAATTCAAAGATATTCCAGTAGATGTTATTTTGATCATCGCATCAGTTATTTCAGCGATTGCTGCTATGCAAGTTGCAGGTGGTTTGGATTATTTGGTTCAGATTGCGTCTAGAATTTTGCGCAAACACCCAAAACAAATCAATATCCTAGCTCCGACTGTTACTTATATGCTAACAATCCTAGCTGGTACTGGTCACACTGCGTTTTCTATGATTCCAGTTATCGTAGAGGTTGCTAAGGGTCAAAACATCAAACCAAGCGCACCACTAGCGCTTTCAGTTGTATCAAGCCAAGTCGCTATTACAGCTTCACCTATTTCAGCTGCGTTCGTAGCTATGACAGGTGTTGTTGAGCCACTAGGTGTAAGCTATCCAAAACTACTTTTCATTTGTATTTCAACAACATTTGTTGCTATGATTGTTACAGCGATTATTGTAAATACATTTTTCAAACTAGACCTTTCATCAGATCCAATCTATCAAGAAAGATTAGCAAAAGGCTTAGTTGCAGAGGTTAAAGTTACAGAATACGCTGAGCCAAAACCATTTGCAAAACGCTCAGTTGCTATTTTTGCTATCGGTGTTTTGATTGTCGTTGCTTACGCTCTTGCTATCTCAAAAAGCGTTGGTTTGGTCGAAAAACCAATCCTTTCTCGCGACGCTGCTATTATTAGCTTTATGCTTACAATCGGCTTTTTTATCACAGTTTTGTGCAAAGTCGATACAGGCAAACTATTACAAGCAAACACTTTCCAAAGCGGTATGAGTGCTTGTATCTGCGTCGTAGGTATCGCATGGCTTGGAACTACATTTGTTAATGGCCACATCGATCTTTTCAAAGATGTAGCGAAAAATATCGTTAGCAACTATCCATTTGTTCTAGCTATCGTTTTATATTTCCTAAGCTGCTTGCTATATTCACAAGCTGCAACTACAAAAGTTATGATGCCAGCAGTTGCATTAGCACTTGGTATGACTAGCCCAGAGACAGCTGGACAAGTTTGGGTTTTGGTTGCTTCTTTTGCTGCTGTATCAGGTCTTTTCGTATTACCTACATATCCTACAACTTTGGGTGCTATCGCTATGGACGATACAGGCACAACAAGAGTTGGAAAATATGTATTCAATCACAGCTTCTTCATCCCAGGAACTATCATGGTCGCGCTATCAGTAGCGTTAGGCTTCTTAGTAGCTCCTGCCTTAATTTAATACTAATTTCTTGCAGAATTTATTCTGCAAGAAATTTTAAATTTTAAAATTTAATTTTTTTGAAAAATTTCTTCAAAATTGTAAATTTGCGATAGTATGTATGAGAGCATATCTGGCGTAACATCGAGTTTGTAATCGTATTTGGAAATCAAATTTAACTCCAATGCCAAATCGCTAATTTTAAGATTATCTAAAAGCAAATCAGGCGCGAACAAATCGCCATTAAATTTTACCACGCCCTGCTCCCCCGTGTGAATAAGCGCAAAAAGGCTTTTTAACTCCTCGTATGTTTGCACGCTTTCTAGCGCTCCACTTGGCAAAAGCTCGTTATGCGAAGCATAAATCGCGAAAATTATCCTATCGCAAAGCTTGTTTAACGCCTCGCTTAGCAAAAGATGATTTAAGCTCTCGTTTTGGATACACATATCCTCGAAAAGCGACATACGAAAAATTTTAAAATTTCGGTAAAGTTTGCTAGAAATGTCTTGTTCGCGATACGCCGTGCGCTCCCTCATCGTCACTGGGATACCGGATTTTAGGGCGTTGTAATTTAGCAGTGCGTAAAATTTGCAAAATTCCAAAAAGTCCAAATCTTCAAAATAAAAGCTCTGCCACTGCGCTTCGTAATCTAGGTAAAATCTCAAAATTTTTTTATCTGTGATGATGAGATATCTGGCCTCCTCATGCTCGCCAAGCCTAGCAAACGCCCTTGGAATAACCAAATTTTTATCAGGGTTTTCCTCGTTTAAAATTTCGATTATTCCTATGACCCTGCCCTCATCTATGATATGCGCACCATAATCCATAAATTTCATACCCTCATCAGGCAGATATCCCAAACACGCCCCAAAAAGCCCTAGCAAATACTCATCGTTTTTGCGTATCGCGCCAGCCTTTTTGTAAAATTCACAAAACCGCTCCCACGCGATATTTAAATGAAGTCTATCAATATGGGTTTGGGCTTCGATTAAAAGATTGTCATTGTAAAGTTTCGATCTCATTTTTCTAGTCCAAAAAGTTCTCGTATGCTAACCCCGTCATCTTCGCTAAGCACGCTAAATGCGCTAATACGCGAGATTAGCAGTCTATCTTCTGCGATATCAGCCCTATCCTCGCCTATGCTTAGCGAGGTAATCGCCGTTTTGCCAATCACCGCGCGCTCTTTATTCATACGCCTTAGCCCCCAGACATTGTGAAGCACGGCTGGCGCGCCCTCTATCTCGCCTACATAGAGCATTACATGCCCTGGCATATAAATCACGCTCGCATAAGGTTTGGCATGTGTTTTTATCAAATTTAGCTTCTCGCTCGCACTCAAATTTGCTAGCGAAAATGTCCTTCCACGCTTTGATTGCGCCTTTGAATTCCTTGGGAGCCAAAGCCCAAAATTCGCCAAAAAATCCTTTGTCAGTAGCGAGCAATCGCGCAGCAATTTGTATCCGCCCCAGCCATATTTTTGCCCTATCAGGCTTGCGCTGATTAGTTTTGCATTTTCGCTATTAAGCTCGGCTGGCCAAATTCTGGCAAATTTATCCTCCACAAAATACGCTCTCACGCCCTCTTTGCTAATCATCTTGCCACCATATAGCCCGCCACCAGCGAAATCATACGGCAAAATCGTCCCCGTGCGCGCTCTAAAAATTTCACGCCTACTCTCGTCATAAATCGGCGCATTATCCTGCAAAATCGCTATAAATTTCGAATTTTTATACGCGCTAGCGCCGTTTATCCCCATTTCTTGCACATCGCTAGCCCTCACCCAGCCCCACACGCCGTCATTTTGCACGAACGCCCAGACGCCGTCTTTGCTAAAATGCGAGATAAAAAGCGGATATCCCACGCCAAGAGCGGAATTTGCCGCATAATCAAAAGGCTCGCCCTCGCCCGGCTCGCTAGGATCGCCGAAAATCGGCATATCGCTTGGAATATTTCTTAGCAGAGTGTTTTTTACAGTAATTGCTGGGATATTTACGCTACCAAGGGCTTTTTTGTTCGCATTTTCGTGCATGGCATCATACACAGCTTGCGGGTAGATGTTTCCCCCTAGATCAAAATGCCTGCCCTTAGCGTAGTTTAGCCCCCAAAATGCGTCCTTTGGGCTAGCGGTGATTTTTTCAGCGTCCCAAACGCGAAAATACCTTTCCTTAAAATTCTCCCCGCTTGCCACACTTTGGGCGCTCACAGGTGGCAAAATTTCCGCACTTTGCTCAAATTCCAATGCCAAAACCTCTGGATTTTCGGGGATAAATTTGGATTTTTGTGGCGCGTGTGAGGCACAACCAGCCAAAATCCACATAAATGTTATAAATATTAAAATTTGCCTTCTCAAAACTACTACCTTTAAAAATTTTTGGCTATAATTTTGCCAAAAAACAGGATAAAATTTGATTAATTTCGTATCACAAAAGCTCAAATCACAAAATGTATTTATCACAGGCGGTGGCGGTGTAGGCAAAAGCTATGTCGTCAAAGGCGTCATCGAAGAGTTTCGCACTCACGGCAAAATCGTCATCGTGCTAGGCTCAACTGGCATTAGTGCCGTAGAAATCGGCGGTGTAACCTTGCATAGTTTTTTTAAATTTGGCATTAGCAAAAATTTCGAAGAGCTAAAAAAATTAGACCGCTCGCAAAAAGCCAAAATAACTGAACTCAACAAAATTCTCTCAATTACTGATTTAATTGTGCTTGATGAGATTTCAATGGTCGGCGCTGATGTCTTTGAGATGATCGAATATCGCCTCGTAAAGTCCAAATTTAGCGGTCATTTGCTAGTAACGGGAGATTTTTATCAACTCCCGCCAGTCGTCAAAAAAGACGAACTAAGTGCTAGCAAACAAGGCTCGCTTTTGCGTATGAGCGAGTATGCCTTTGGCACGCACGCATGGGAGGAGATGAAGTTTTTCTACATAGAAATGCTAGGTTCTAAGCGCACGGACGATGAGAGTTTGTATGAAATTTTATCGCAAATCAGGCTTGGCAAAATTAGCGAAAATTTAGCCAAATTTTTAGCGAATTTAATCACTCCGCGTGAGAGTTTAGATGATGATGCGACCATAATCTCTGGACGAAATGCCGAGGTCGATGCGATAAACGAAGCTAGGCTTGGTGCGCTAGATTCGAGGCTGTATCTGTGCGAGGGGCTGTGCGAAATCCACGAAAACTCTTACGATGATAATAAAATTTCAAAATGGCTAAATTCGCTAAATTTAAGCCAATCCCTGCGCCTAAAAGTCGGCGCAAAAGTGCTTTTTACGATGAATAAATCAGGCGAGTTTTACAACGGCGAAAGTGGCGTGGTAGAAAATATCGAGCTAAACGGCTTTGGCGAAATCGAATCTATCGTAGTGCGCAAAAAATCAGGCGCCTTCGTGCGAGTCGAGCGCGCGGGGTATGATTACAGCGAGATTAGAGCGGACGAGGACGAGGCGAGCGATTTTTTAATCGCGCGGTATTATCAATTCCCGCTAAAACTCGCCTACGCGATCACAATCCACAAATCCCAGGGTATGAGTATCGAAAACCTAGCCTGCGATATCGATAGGATTTTTGCCAACGGCCAGCTCTATGTCGCGCTCTCACGCGCCACGAGCCTAAATGGCTTAAAAATCCTCTACACGCGCAAAGAGGGTCTTTACGCCTACCTTTCGCGCATAGTCAAAATCGACAAAGCCGTGGTGAAATTTTACGAAGAAAATGAATTTTTTAAAATTTATAATCAAATTTTGTGAAATTTTGCATTAGATTTATTGTTTTTAATCTTTATGGCGGGCAAGGATACCCACCATAAAATAGCTTCTTTTACTATTTCGTTGATATCATATACAAATAAACTAAAATATTCACTATTACAATTCCAAATAGATAAAAAACAGGTTTATAAATATGAACTTGCGATATTCCGTAACTAGCGACATAGCCACAATAATAGCAATATGAAATTATAAAACTCAACCACATAAAAAGCATGGTAATTTTTAATAACTTTATGAGTATTTTTTTGTATGCAACTCGTTTAAAAAATGCAGAAATTAAAATTCCAAACAATGAAATTATCATCAAAAACCATGTGAAAAAAACAAATAAAATAACCTGAAACGGCATATATAAAAATAATTCGTATGGGATTATATAGCCTAAAATCATCTCTACAATATCTAACATAGTTTTTCCTTGAAATCCAAATTTTAAGCACCATAGAGCGGAGATACTTGCTTGTCGCTATGCCAAACAAGAATTTCTGCCATGCAAAATCAAACAAAATCAAAAATCAAAATTCCAGGCGCAGTATTTATGGGTTGCGAAGCGAAATTTTAGAATTTTGAATTTTAAAAATTTGATTAAATTTGCCAAATTTTGCCCAAATTTAAATAAAATTCGAGCAAAATTTCAAAGCAAAATTATAAAAGCCCAGCTTGTTCTTTTAGGTGTTTGGCGTAGCGCTCGCGAATTAGCGGGGTAAATTTGCCGATTTTACCGCCATTTATCGGCTTGCCGTCGGCTTTGATGACAGGGATTGCCATCAAAGAAGCTGCGCTGATGAAAACCTCGTCTGCGCCATAGACTTCCTCCATGCTAAACGCCCTTTGCTCGACTTTTAGCCCAAGCTCGCCCGCAAAGCCCAAAATCACCTTGCGTCTAATGCCCGGCAAAATGTCTTGCGATAGCGGCCTAGTAATCAAAACGCCGTCTTTTATGATAAACGCGCTCGAACTCGAACACTCAGTCACCAAGCCGTCTTCTACCAAAAAGCACTCGAAAGCCCCAGCCTTATGCGCTAGGTGCTTTGAGATACACTGCGCTAGAAGCGAGATTGATTTGATATCGCGTCTATGCCAGCGAATCTCAGGCAGGCTTACGATTTCGATACCTTTGGTGCCAAGTGGATTATCGAAAATCACTTTCGAAAAGGCATAGGCAAACACAGTCGGCTTCGTATCAGTATAGTCGAAGTCCCTAAATGCCGCACCACGCGTGATTTGCGTATAAACCACGCCCTCTTTGACGCCGTTTTTGGCGATGACTTCGTTTAAAAACGCCTCGTATTCTTCGTGAGTATATGGGATTTTAAGCTCGATTTGTGCGACAGAATTTTCAAATCTCTCCCAGAAATCGGCTTTATCGCAAATTTTGCCATTTATCACGGGCGCAGCTTCATAAATGCCGTCCCCTAGCATGAAACCGCGGTCAAATGGGCTTATCGCAGCGTCCTTGGCACGCACGATTTCGCCATTGATATAGACAAAATCATCATTATTCATATTGGCTATCTCAAACATTACGCTCTCCTTAAATTTAAAAGGTGATTTTATCTTATAAAAATTAAAATTCAGATATAATGGCGCCAAATTTGACAAGGAAAAAAGATGAATAAAAACTGCAAAGACAAAATTTTAAATATTATGTTTCATATCTCGGATAAACCTGTGCTTTTTCGCGATTTATTGGAGGCAAACGCTGAGTTTAACGACGGTATGCTAGTAGATCCCGCTAAGCTAAATTTCAGATTTAATTATGGTCGCTCGTATGCGATTTTTGGGACATTTGCCTTTGTTTTCGTGATGTTTGCCATAGGCATTACTCACCTGCTTTTTACCAAAATCGACTTTCACTTTTCCATACTTTTTACCATTTTGCTGACCTCTGCTGTCTTTATCGGATTTGACTGCTTTAAGGCATGGGGACGCAAGGAAATCACTAAAAATTTAATCCAAAAAGCTTGGGCAAATCACTTTTTGTATTTTCCATACGAAAAATACTCCAAACCTGTCGAAAAAATCTACAACGAAGCCCTTAAAAACGATATCGCCAAACGAGATTTAGAACAATATGTCCTAAATAAAATAGTCGAAATCAACCCAGAAGAATAAAATTTTAAAATTTGAGATATTTTGATATATTGACAATTATCGAAATGTATGATAAAATCTCGCGATTTTAAAAAAGGTAAAAAATGAAAATTGATGTAATTGAAATTTGCAAAGCACTAAACAACGAAACTAGACTAAATATCCTTAACTGGCTCAAAAACCCTGACGCAAACTTCCCACCACAAGGCAATTCGCTTGGCGAAGTAGTCGATCTAAAAGGCGGCGTGTGCGTCAGCAGTATCCAAGAAAAGGCAGGTCTGTCGCCTTCTACCGTGTCAAACTACCTCGATATGCTCCAAAGAGCTGGGCTTTTGCTCTGCGAAAGACACGGCAAATGGACATATTATCGCAGAAACGAAGAGGCGATAAAAGAGCTAGCTAGCTATATAATCAAAGAGTTGTAACCCGAATTTTATAAATTTTCAAATTTTACTTTTTTTGAATTTACATTTCGAAAATCATAAAAATATCGAATTTTAAAAATAAGGAGAAAAAATGAACTACAACGGCACAATCTACCGCCCACCAGTGGAGGCAAACACCCTTTTACTCCCCATTACAGAGGGCTGTTCGCACAATTCTTGCTCGTATTGCAATATGTATGCAAATGTGAAATTTCGTATGCTAAGCCTTGCGCAGGTCGAGGAATTTCTATCCGAAATCACCAAATTTCACGGCTCATACGCGAGGGAAGCGACGCGCATTTACCTAGTAGGTGGCAATCCATTTGCGCTAGGAACGAAAAAACTTTTAGCGCGAATCGAGCTAATCAAAAAATATTTGCCAAATATCAAAACTATCACAATGTATGCTAGGATCGATAACATCGCCACCAAAAGCGACGAGGAATTAATCGCGCTAAAAGAGGCTGGCGTAGATGATTTATACATCGGCATAGAAAGCGGTCTTAACGCCGTAATGCGAAATTTAGGCAAAGGTTACGACGCAGATGATAGCAAAACTCAGTGCCTAAGGCTAAATAAAATCGGCATTTCGCATTGTGATTTGCTTATGCTTGGCACGGCTGGGCGTGGCATGGCAAGCGAGTCTGCACGAGCAATGGCGAGGTTAGAAAACGAAATCAAACCAAGCAAAATTTTGCTAAACACAATGACCGCGTTTAAAGATACGAGGCTAAATGAGCAAATTTTAAACGGCGAATTTATCCCAGCCAGTGAAAAGGAAATTTTAGAAGAAGAGCGCGAATTTATCGCAAATTTGGAGCTTGAAGGCACATATTTTTGGGCATTGCACCCGTTTGATAGCGTGAGAATTGACGGCATGCTTAATACTCACAAAGAAAAAATGCTAAGCAAACTAGACTTTGCAATCAAAACTATCGGCGAGAAAAATTTAAACAGAGTGTCGATTGACGGAAGATTATAAAGGAGATACCAAGCGTTTTTGGCGCACCAAAACGGATATTTTTGCAGGGCGCAGACGGCTTTGCGGCTAGTTACGATACGCTAATGAGAGTCGCCGAACTACTTCACAAATATGTCCCAAGCGTGAAAAGTATCGGCGGATACGCTAGAATCGATAATTTCTACGACAAAAGCGCCGAGCAGATTCGAAATTTAGCCGCCGCAGGGTTTGCCGACCCATACATCGGCGTCGAATCTGGCGATGATATCGTGCTCAAAAAAATAAACAAAGGCTACACGAGCGCGCAAGCAAGGGAGGTTTTAGAAAAGCTTGACGCTGCGGGATTTAAATTTTTCTAAACGGTGCTGGCGGGCACGACTACGGACTAGCTAATGCCAGGCTCACTGCCAAACTCTACTCTGGCTTGCACCCTAGCATGATAAATACCTCAATGCTCACCGTGGTGCCTGGCACGCCACTTTACCGCGCTATGCAAAAGGGGCTTTACACGCAATCGAGCGAAATGGAGAAGTTAGAAGAGATTTACGAATTTATCCATTGCTTGGATAATGATACGATTTTTATGAACGAGCACGGCTCAAATCTCTTTCATGTCAAATGCGAAATTCCGCGCGAAAAGGAAAATTTGCTAGCTTACATTAAAAAATTTATGCAAAACAGCGATGAAAAAAAGCTTAGCGAGTATCGCAAAATGATAGTTAGGGCGTTTTGAAATTTAGGCAAATTTGCGTTTTTGCAAATTTGCCACGAATTTAAAATTCAAGCTCTCTTATGCTTTGCCCCATTTTGTTATATTTTTTCTTAAATTCCAACGGATACTCGAATTCTAAGGGTGTTGCGCCGTTTTTGCCGATACTCACAAACCTGCCAAATGGCACGCCATTTTCATCTACCACAGAGCAAATTAGGGTTTTATTATCATCTGCAATTATGCTTTTTATGATTTTTACAATCCCGCCAGCAGGGGCGAAATACGCCGAAGTGCCAAGCAGGCTAACGACGCTTTTGCCACTATTTAGGGTATTTTGCGAGGCAGCGTTTAAATCAGTAGCTGAAATTTTAGCGTTTATCTCGTCCTTTAAAATCACCATTTCATCGTTGTGAGTGCCCACCACTGGGGCATTTAGAGCCGAAATTTTATCCCCGCTAAATTTCGCAATCTCAAATTTCAGCCTCGCACTATCTAGCTCGCCAGCCATGCCGATGACGCGACTAGGGGCAAAATTGCTTGCTTTTTGCGCGCACAAAACCATTAAATCAAGCGGATTTGTTACGATGATGATTATCGCATTAGGGGCGAATTTGGCTGTGTTCCTCGCGCACTCGCTCACGATTTTAGCATTTGCTCTTAGCAAATCTTCCCTGCTTTGCCCCGCTTTTCGCGTAAGCCCAGCCGTGATTACGACGATATCTGCGCTCTTTAAAAGCTCTGGCTCGCTTCCAGCGCACACTCTCATATCGCACTCGCAAAGGCTCGCTAAATGCGCCAAATCCAGCGCCTTACCGCGCGCGATATTTTCTGCGATATCCACAAGCGCGATTTCGCTGATAGATTTGGCTAAATTTTCATTTACAATCACATTGTTTGCGACATTTGCGCCGATATTTCCAGCTCCGATTATTGCTATTTTCATTAAATTTCCTCTATGATTTTGTTTAAAATTTTGCTTGGGCGCATGATTTTTTGCATTTTGTCAAATTCCAGCATAAAATATCCGCCAAAATCCACGCCTTTGCCCTGCCCTGCGTTTAATTCATCTAAAATTTCCGCCTCGTTTTCGCTAAATTTTGCATAAATTTGCTCGAATTTTGGCTCGAATTTAGCCAATTCTTCCGCCCAAAATTTAGCCAAAAAATAGTGGCTTGCACGAATATCATTTTGCCCTACTTCGCGGCTTGGGGATTTTGCTTCATTTAAATACCTAAAAATAGCCGCATTTAGCGCATTTGCTAGGGTTTTTGCTTTTTTGTTTTGCTCTTTTTGCGCTACAAATTCCAGCGCCTCACACAGCGCCATAAACTCGCCCAAACTATCCCAGCTAAGGTGATTTTGCTCCCTCATCATAGCCACCAAATCCGGCGCAGTCCCACCAGCACCCGTCTCAAACATCGCTCCACCCTCCAAAAGTGGCACGATTGAGAGCATTTTCGCGCTACTTCCAAGCTCCAAAATCGGGTATAAATCGGTCAAATAATCGCGCAAAATATTTCCCGTCGCGCTTATGACATTTTGCCCGCTTCGAATAATCTCGTTTGTCTTAATTACAGCTTTATACGGATCTAAAATTTCAAAATTTGCGCCCTTAAATTCGGCATTTTGAGCGATTTGGCTTAGCAAAATTTCTTTTATATTTCTATCGTGCGCCCTAGCCTCATCTAGCCAAAAAATCAGCTTCTCGCCACTGATTTTAGCGCGCGAAAACGCTAAATTTACCCAGTTTTTAATCGCTTTTTCTTTGGTTTGCGTCATGCGAAAAATATCGCCTTTTTGCAAATCATACGCAAAAACTACTTCGCCATTTTCGCTTACAACCTCGATACGCCCGTCATTTTCCATGATAAAGGTCTTATCGTGCGAGCCGTATTCTTCGGCTTTTTGCGCCATTAATCCCACATTTGCCACGGCTCCGATTTTAGCAGGGTCCAAAAATCCGTGCAAGCGCAAATCCGCAATCATCGCCTCGTAAATTTTAGCGTAGCTTCTATCAGGGATCGCCGCCATTGCTTCGCGCATTTGCCCGCCTTTGGTGCGTAGCTTCCCGCCGTTTCGTATCATCGCAGGCATCGAAGCGTCGATTATCACCAAATTTGGCATATCGAAATTTGTCGTATTTTCGTCGATATGATAAATTTCGGGCAAATTTGCAAACGCTTCGTCAAATTTAGCCTTTATTTGGGCGAAATTTGGCGAATTTTTTATTTTCTCAAAAACCGCTTTTAGCCCGTCGTTTGCATTTATGCCAAGGCTTTTAAACTCATCTTTAAATTCGGCGAAAACCCCATTAAATAGCACGCTCACAAATCGTCCGAAAATCACAGGATCGCTTACCTTCATCATCGTAGCCTTCAAATGCGCGCTATACACAAGCCCGCTTTCTTTGGCTTTTTGCGCGCTAGCGGCGATAAAATTACCAAGCTCGCTCACGCTCATAAACGCGCTATCTACGACCTCGCCAGGTTCGATTTTTAGGGTTTTTAGGCAGGTTTTCTCGCCACTAGCGCAAGTGAAATTTATGCTTAAATTTGCACCATTAGCGAAAATTTTCGATTTCTCAGAAGCGTAAAAATCGCCCCCGCTCATGCTTGCTACGCAGGTTTGCTCACTCCCGCTCCACTGGGCACTCCACACAGGATTTGCCCTAGCGTAGTCTTTGACGCTTTTTGCGGCGCGTCTGTCTGAGTTGCCCTCGCGAAGGACTGGATTTACCGCGCTTCCTAACACCTTTGCATAGCGGGCTTTGATAGATTTTTCCTCGTCGCTTTGCGCGTTATCTGGGTAGTTTGGCAAAGCATAACCTCTTGCTTGAAGCTCGCTAATGCAGGCTTTTAGCTGTGGAAGCGAGGCTGAAATATTTGGTAGTTTTATGATATTTGCGTCGCTACTTTTGGTCAAATTTGCCAAAAACGCCAAATCATCGCTAGTTTTTTGCTCCTCGCTTAAATACTCGCTAAAATTCGCCAAAACCCTGCTAGCAAGCGAAATATCAGCCGTTTTCACCTCGATATTTTCTGAGCGCAAAAACGCCCCAATTATCGGTAGTAGCGAGTATGTAGCTATGGCTGGGGATTCGTCCGTGTAAGTATAATAAATCGCCATAATCTCTCCTTTTTGTTATTTTGCGCTTCGCGCAGCTCTGACATTGCGCTCGTGCTCGACCTGTGTTTTGGCAAAATCATGCAAGCCTGTTTTTTTATTTCGCATGAAATATAAAAATTCAGTGCTCGCTGGCGCAAAGACCGCTTTTATTGCATTTGGCGAGACCACGCACACAGGCTCGTGTGGCAGGCCGTCATTTAGATATGTGTTGTAGTGGCTAGTATCGGTGCGGATACGCGCTGGCGTAACCCTAGTGTGCGAATACAGCCCGTAATTTAGCGTGCCGTCCATTTGAAGTCGCATGCCGATTTTTAGGCGGTTTTCAATTACTGAGGCTACGATTGGCATTTCATCAGCGTTTGCGGCCTCTTTTTGTATAATCGAAGCCTTAATTAGCGCCTCTTTATAGGCTGTATCGTTGCAATCGGCGCAGTGTTTTTCTCTAAATTCGGCGTGAAATTTATTCGCACTCGCGCTTAAAATTTTAATGATATTTTTTTCGTTTTCGTTTTTATTGATTTTATAGGTCTCAGGCACCAAAAATCCCTCATAAAACGGCGCAGTTGCGTTGTATTCGCTCTCTAAAATTTCAAAACTTAACGCGCGAGATTTGGCTAAATTTTGCAAAAATACTATCGTGGTCTCGCCAGGAATTAGCTTGATTTCGTTCATCACAGGCTTTGCGTGAGCTAGCTCGTATAAAAATCTATATTTTGGTAAATTTTCGCTACTTAGCTCCAATTCACCGGTTTTTGCGCCACCATAAAGCGAGAGAAGTCTAGCGTGAGTCTTGCCAAATCTCGCCCCGGTCCCCAGCGAAGATAAAATTTTTACCGCGCTTCCTTGGCCTACTGCGACGATTTTTGGGTTTTGCGCGCTTTGGTGAAAATCCCAGAAAATAACTGCTACGAAAATTAGTAAAATTTCAACTACAAAAGATAAAAAACGGATAAGCCTGCCCAAAGATTGCATAATTTTCCTTAATCAAATTTTGCGAAATTATACGAAAATAAGCCCAAATTTTGCCTAAATTTTATATTATACGCACAAATTTATTTAGCCAAAAGTTTGGAGAGCGTGTGATACGAAAGATAATCTACGGATTTTTTACCATTTTGCTTTTACTTTTTATGAGTGGAATTATCTTTATAAAAACAGGGGTAAAAATCGATAAATTTGAGAATAAATTCGTCAAAATCGAGGGATTTTTTTTAAAGCTTGAAAACAATCTAATCTTGCGCGTAAAAGATCTGCAAATCAACAAAAAAGAGCTCTCAGATGCAAATCCTACGCCAAAAACCCCAGCCGAGCTTAGGGAAAAAAACGAAAAACTCATCGAATATAGCAAGAAATTTACCCTTGCGATGAAATTTTTCGAGGAGATTAATATCCAAAATTTGCGCATTGGCGAGGATAGAATCGAGGTTTTATACCACGATGATATATTTTTTATCGACACTCGCTATTTTCGCATAAACGCAGGCCTTAGCCAGCTTAGCAACGGACTAAAAGTGAGCGTAAATGAAATTTCGCTCAAAGATTTCAACGCCACGCTTAAAGGCGAAGCTAGCGCGAATTTCAAATCTAGCATTTATGATTTTAACGGCACATTTGCTTCGCATGAAATCTCAGGCGAAATTTCTGCACTAAATGTAGGCTCAAATTTAAATTTAGAGGTTTCAAACGCCCACGCCACGAGTCTAAAACGCTTTATGGACGAGCTTGGCGCGCTCACAGGCCTCAATCCTCACGCCAAAGAGTGGATTTACGGGCTGGTCGTAGCGCAGAAATACTACATCGACACCCTAAAAATCGCCATTGATTTAGATGATCCCCACGCCGATGAGAAGCGCATTTTCGCAAGAGCCAGTGCGCAGGATTTAAATGTGAGCTTCGCTAGCACCGTTTCGCCAGTTATCGCTGATTGTGCTGATATCACGCTAGAAGATGGCACGCTAGATATAGCTATCGGCAATCCGACATTTAATGGTATTAGCCTAGATGGCTCTGGGGTGAAAATCAAGCAAATTTTTAGCGGAGAGCCGATTGTCGCGCTTGATTTGCGCACCAAAGAAAATATCGGCAAAGATTTGATTGATATTTTGGCGTTTTATGGCATAAATGAGCCAGTGTATGTCAGCAAGGCCGAGCAGATCGACGCACGAGTGCTAATCGACATCGACCCAGTGCATGAAAGCGCAGCCGTAGATGCAAATGTGAGCCTAAAAAACGGCGAAATTATGATTTCAAAGGCCAAATTTAAAAGCAGCCATGCTAGCGTGCATATCACGGAGAAAAAGCTTGATATCAAAAACTCAAATCTAAGCAATGAAATTTTCAACGCCACGGCTGACGGGACTATTGATTTTACCACGCGTAAGGCTAAATTTAGCGGAGAGATAAAAAGCTTTAATATCACGGCTGGGGATAATGAAATTTTAAAATTCTCAAATGTCAAAGACAATCTCACGCTCGATTTTAGCGGGACTGCGCCGATTTTGCACTCGCAGTTTTTAGGTGCAGATATGAGATTTGGCGATAAAATCGACATAAATGTAGCCGAGATAAAAGATCTAATAAATTTTTCCAAAACCCTCAAAACTATCGGAATCACGGGCGGTGATGCGCACATTAGCACGGCTGATTTTTCAAATTTCACAATCACTAGCAAAAATTTGAAATTTGACTTTGGTTTGATAGAAAAAAATGGCAGGTATTACAATAGCGATAGTCTAAATTTAAAGGTCGCAGGAAGCTCGCTAAATGGCGCTACGGGCAATGGCAAACTAAGTTTTAGCAGTGGCAAGGCTGGCACAAATATCACGCTCAAAGACCTCGATATCATGATAAATACTAGCGTCCAAACCAGCGAATTTAACTCAGGCTCGAATTCTGCGCGCTCGAAATTTAACTTTTCTGGCACAAATTCATCTGTGATTTTAACCGATATGAACAAAACTATCGACTTGGTGTCGTATTCAGGCTCGCTTTCTGGCAAGGATATGAGCCTAAATGCGAAATTCAAGCAAGGCGATTTTAAGCTAATTTTCAGAAAAAGCCTATTTCAAATTTTCGCGCAAAATATCAGTGGCAGGGAGCTGAATCAAATCATCGGCTCGCAAAGCTTCGATAGTGGAAATTTCACGCTCAAAGCCAGCGGAATCGATCCAAGAAACTATCGAGGGGAGATTTTGGTCGAAAATACATTTTTGAAAGATTATATCGTCTATCAAAAACTCCTTAGCTTCCTAAACTCCGTCCCTTCGCTTCTGGCTTTCAAAACGCCAGATTTTAATGACCGCGGATTTAGCGTGAAAAACGGCAAAATTTACTTCCGCCGCAGCGAGGATAAAATCTATCTAAACGCAATGCAGTTTGAGGGCACGAGCGCAGATATCGCAGGAAACGGCGAAGTAAATCTAAAATCAGGCGCGCTAAATATTGATTTGGAGCTAAAATATCTCAAAGACGCAAGCTCGATAATCTCGAAAATCCCGCTTTTAAATCAAATAATCTTGGGCGAGGATAAGACAATCTCGACTATCATCGAAATTCGAGGCACTATGAGTAAGCCGACTTACTCGACAGCCGTCACCACAGATGTTTTAAAAACCCCATATAATCTCATCAAAAACACGCTAATGTTGCCGTTTGTGATCTTTAAGGACGAGAAATGAAACAACCCCTAGACGCCAAAGAAAATTTCGCCGCTTCGCTACTTTTTTGGATGGCCAAATTCGTCAGGTATAAGCTAAGCTCGCTTTCAAACAAAGAGCTTAAAAACGAGGAGCTGTTTAGCAAAACCATAATGGCACTAGCCAAAAATGTCCCAAATATAGGGGCTCTCTCAACCCTAGCCAAAGACGCTAGAAACGCGGGGCTAACGGGCATTAATACATATTTCAACCCGCTTTTTAAGCTCTATAACGCGCTTTTATCCTACGAGCTAGAAAGCATGAAAAATATCGACGAAGAGCTTTTAAGCGAGGTTTTGGCCTCTATCACGGGAGGGCTTAGCGATGCGAGCAAAAAAAACTACCGAATCGCCGTGATAAACTTTTTTGGCTTCATCGACCGCCAAAACGAAACTAATGGCGCCTCGCACAACTACGGAATAGAGCTTAAAAGCTGGGGCGGCGTGAGCGGAAATCGTGGCGTGAAACTGCCTGAGTTTTTAAGCGAAGATGAAATTTCGAAATTTATCGGCGCAATAAATAGCGCGGATTTTAAGAAATTTACCCATAGAAATAGATTGATTTTAAAGGTGATTATCTACACAGGAATCCGCGTCGGAGAGGCGATAAACCTGCGCCGCAAGGATATCAGTGAGGACGGAGATTTGTATGTACTGCGGATACGAGGCAAGGGAAATAAATACCGCGTCGTAATGATAAAAAAGCGCCTTATCCAGGGCGATTTGGACGCGTTGGAAACGAATTTTGCAAACAAAGATGATTATGTCTTTACCAACAAAAAAGGCTCGGCGCTCACTCAGGCTTATATCAGCAGAATCGTAGAAAAACTGCTTTTAAGCGTAGGAATTCGCAAGAAAAAAAACGGCGCGCACATGCTTCGCCACACCTTTGCAACCATGCTTTACAAGCGTGAAAAAGATTTGGTGCTAGTCCAAGAAGCCCTAGGGCATGCGAGCCTGAATACCTCGCGCATTTACACACATTTCGATAATGAAAAACTCCGCCTAGCCGCAATGGTAGCGGAGGACTTTTCTGGCGAGTGAAATTTGGCGTGAAATTTGCGGAATTTGAGCGTGAAATTTTGAAAATTTTTTGATTTGTCATTGCGAGCAAAGCGACAAAGCAATCTACGAGCTTAAAATGCCTTACGCTAAAATTGCTGTCATTGCGAGGCGAGTATCGCCGAAGCAATCCACGAACGCAAAATTCATTGCCCTAAAACCGCTGTCATTGCGAGGCGACGCAGTCGCCGTGGCAATCTACGAGCCAAAAATTTCGGCGCAGTATTTTTGCAAAATATTAAAATTTAGCCCAAATTCAAAAAATCGCTCAACGCTAAATTTAAATGGAATTTTAAATTTTAAAATTCAAGCCCAAATTTTACTTGAAATTTTGCGCAAAATTTATCATAAAATTTATCGTAAAATTACACGCAAATTTCAAACAAAAAGCCAAATTTGACCCAAATTTCAGTCCAAAAGCCTGTCAAATTTGATTTTATAAATTTTATTTAGGATTGTTTGGATATCGCCAAGCGCGCTTTTGTAGCTCTCGATTTTCAAAAAATCGTCATAAACGCTAAATTTCGCATACAAATCGTAAAAATTCTCGCCACTTCTATTTGTGATATTTTTCAGCGTCTCTTTGTGCTTTTCTAGCAGTGTCGAAATCTGCCCCGCAACCTCAAATTTAGAGCGTTTAATCATCTCGCTATCCAAATTTTCGTCTTTTGCTTTTTCGGCTGTTTTGGCGGTGTTTATGTTCCACTGCTGGTTTCGCACATCTACGCTCGCAACCCTTCTAGTGTGGTCAGCGTCAAGGTCGATTTTAGTCGGCGCATGGTATTCATCGACGCTGAAATCTTGACCATTTAGCATGATATCGACGAGGCAAAACATAGTCTCTTTGTCGTTTGCGATGTGCAAAACCTCGATGAGATTGTCGCTAGCGTCGTAAGCCGAGGCATAGACGAAGTGAAACTCCACATCTTTTCGCCCGATTCTGGTTTTGGTATGGCACACGCCCTGATACAGCCTTGGAGCCTTGTCGCCGTAAAACCTAATGCGTCCCGCACTGAATTTCAAAAATATATCGCCCACATCGCCAAAAAGCACATGGCCAGCTCTAAAAGTATCGACTTTGAGATTCGATAGCGAAATATTGTAGCGTTTGATACGATCGAAATTTTCGTTTGCCACGCACATATCGCAGATTTCTTTGTTTCTGCCCGCCCAAAATGTCAAAATATCCTCGTTTATAAACAGCTCGCTTGCAACCACGCTATCAATCATTTTTCGCCCTTTGTAAAAAAAATAAAGTTTATATTGTATCCCCCCCCCTCTTAAAATGGGCTAAAATTTGGGGAATTTGCGAGGAAATTTGAAAATTTTTATTGTTTTTTACTACGAGTAAATATAACAAGTAAAGTCGTCAAAACTGAAAAATTTTTATCACCGAATTTATAAAATTTTATAATGCAAAATTTATCTTTGCGATGTTTAATTTTTTTTATAATAAAAAATTTCAACTTGTATGTCCCATACAAAGCACAGCACACGAAAATTTTTCGCATAAGATTACTAAATTTTAGGTATAGGCTTTTAAAATTTGAATATCGCTGTGTTTTGTGCGTTATAAATTGATGATTATCACTTAAAAATTTTAAATTTTTAGTTATAAAAAAAGCGCATCTAGCGAGGCTAGACGCGCTTTAAGACAAAATAAAAACTGAAATTATTTATCTCTTAAACCAAGTTCTGCAACTAGTTTTGAGTATGTAGCGTAATCTTTATTTTTTAGATATTTCATCATTCTTTTTCTTTGACCTACGATTTTAAGTAGTCCAAGGCGAGACGAGAAATCTTTTGGATTTGCTTTGATGTGATCTGTAAGATATGCAATTTTTGCAGAAAGTAGCGCGATTTGCACCTCTGCTGAACCTGTATCTTTCTCTTTTCTAGCGAATTTCGCAACTATTTGTGCTTTTTGAGCCGTGTCTAAAGCCATAATGACCTCCTGATCGGTGAAATAAAATAAGCGGTAATTATACTAAATTTACCTAAATTTTTGCTTTTTTTGGGTAAAATAGTCGGATTTATCAAAAAAGGAGAGAAAATGCTCTTTACAAAAGCGTCAGAATACGCCCTACTTGCGATGATTTGCATAGCTCAAAATCAAAATAGCGAATCTGTGGATGTCGATACGATATCTGAAAAACTTCAAATTTCACGCAGTTTTTTAGCCAAAATTTTGCAAAGCCTTGCTAGAAGCAAGCTTTTAAACTCATTTAAAGGTGCAAAAGGCGGATTTAGCCTAGCCAAAAAACCTAGCGAAATCACCCTACTTGAAATCATCACAAGCGCCGAAAAACGCAAAGCTTCGATTTTTGATTGCACACAAGAAGGCACCAAAGGCTGCCCAAACGGACGGGCTTTGTGTCGCGTAAATCTCATGTTTAACGAGCTTCAAGACAAAGTCGATGAGTATATGCAAAATGTCACCTTGCAAGACATTATCAAAAAAGAGCGTTAATGAAAATTTACCACCTAAGCCACACCGATTTAGACGGATACTCTGCCCAGCTCGTAGTCGCGCACTACCTTAGTGGCGTGGAGTTTTTTAACGCAAATTATGGCAAAGAAATCGTCGAAAAATTTGACCAAATTTTGGGCAAAATCGATGAAAATTTGCAAACTAACCCAGACGCAAAATCACTTGTTTTGATAACTGATCTAAATTTGCTCCCCGCTCAGTGTGAGAAATTTCAAACACAATTAGCGCAAAAAAACGCCAAAATTTTCTTGCTCGATCATCACCAAAGTGGCGCAGAGTGCGCGCAAAAGCACCCTTGGTATCTGCTGGATAATTCTCGTTGCGCTACCAAAATCACCTATGATTTTTTCAGCGCGATTTTTGGCGAGGACGAAGAGCTAGCGAAATTTGTCAAGGTCGTAAATGCAGTCGATATCTGGCTAAAAGATGAGAGCGAGTTCGAGCTTGGCAAGGTTTGCCTTGGTATGGTCGCGGGCGCAAAAGAGATCAACAAAATCATGTTCGAAGAGCAAAGCAGAGAGTATATAAATTTTTTGCTAAATAAAATTTTTGAATTTCAAAATTTAAACGAGCCTCACATCGCCCTAGATGACGCGCTTCACGCTATCAAAAAAAGCTTTTTTAACGCCGAGCGAAATGACACGCTAAGCAACCTAATCTCGGATTATGTCGTCACGCTCCTTGGCGCGCAAAAAGACAAATTTATCATCAAATACGAGAACCACAAAGGCATTTTGACCTACAATATCGGCAATGTCAGCGTCATCGGAAATGACTTTTTGACGCGCAACCCTGATATGGACTTTTTCATCGATGTAACCTCGAAAAAAACGCTAAGTTTCCGTGCAAACGGCAAAGTCGATGTGAGCGCAATGGCGAAAAATCTACTTGGCGGTGGCGGACACGCAAACGCTAGTGGCGGGATTTTTATCGGCTTTAAGGACGCGAATTCATACGAAGCGATAAAGTCCCAAATCGAACAACTCATAAATTTAAAAACCCAAAAGGCAGAAAATGAAATCTGAAAACGAAAATTTAAGCAACGATGATTTAATCTACGAGCTAAATATCACACTCGAAGCCATGCTAATCTACGCTGGCGTCAGACGCGACAAACTCCAAGCCGCCGCGCAAGCCTATATCGAAAATATCGACGAAGTCCTGCAAAACTCAGACGCGCAGGGTGCAGACGAACCAATCGCTGTGGTTGAGTTTTTGCGCGCAAACAAACCTGAATTATTTAATTAAAATTTTAAAAATTTATTGAAGGGAGATTTTTATGAAAAAATTTTTAGTTTTAGCATTTGTAATGCTTTTTTCGACACACGCTTTCGCGGCAGATAAAAAATACCGCTTGCGCCTAGCTAGCACCTGGGAGAGCACTATGCCAGTTCTGGGCGACGCGGCTAATGAGTTTAAAAAATACGCCGAAGAGCTAAGTGGCGGACGATTGGAAATCCGTATCGACACTCCGTCAAAGCACAAAGCCAGCTTTGGCGTTTTTGATTTTGTAAAAAGCGGTCAGTATGATTTAGGCTATACTTCGCTATATTACTACAAAGGCAAGGACGCAAAGACCATGCTATGGACTGCCGTGCCATTTGGTATGACTACTGATGAGCAACACGCTTGGTATTATTATGGTGGCGGAAAAGAGCTAAATGACAAAATGTTTAGCGCGTATGGCATGAAGACATTTCTAATGGGCTCAACTGGCATGCAAATGGGTGGTTGGTTTAAAAAAGAGATCAACTCGTTAGCTGATTTGCAAGGCATTAAATTTAGAATTCCTGGCTTTGGTGGCGAGGTAATGAGCAAACTAGGTGCTACGATAAACACAGTCCCAACTGGCGAGCTATTTATGGCGTTAGAAATGGGCACAATCGACGCTGTGGAGTGGGTAAGCCCGGTGTATGATATGCCTCTTGGCTTTCACAAAGTTGCAAACTACTACTACACAGGCTGGCAAGAACCAGCTGGGGATTGCCAAATTTTGGTGAATTTAAAGGCTTTCGAGAAGCTTCCTGCTGATTTGCAAGCTATCATCGAAGCAGCAGCGCGCCTAGCTGGCGAAAACTTCCAAAACAAGGGCTTTTATGAGAATTCTAAAATTTGGGCAGAGCTTAAAGCGCAGTTTCCAAATGTGCAAGTCCGCAATTTCCCTGCCGATGTAGTCGAGAAACTAAGAAGCGCGACAAATGAAATTTTAGATGAAGAAAGCGCGAAAGATCCGCTTTTCAAAGAGATTTTGGATAGTCAAAGAGCGTTTTTAAAAATCGGCCGCGAGTGGAACAAAATCAGCACAAACGCCTATATCAACAACACTTCAAGCGATTCAAATACTTCGAATTAATTTGTAGGGCAAGCTTGCCCTACTTTTAAATTTTAATTTTGTGGCAGTTTGCAACGATTCAAAAAATAACACGCAGGACAAAATCCACTCACCCCCACGACAAACGGCACTAGCCCCACTGCGCCCCACCAGCTATGATAAAACGCCCCGACTACCATGATTATCGCGCCGATTACTATGCGAATCATACGGGTTTTTATGCTTTGCATACTCTCTCCTTTTTTCTAAATTTTACGAATTTGGCGCGATTATAGCATTTTAAGAGCGCGCGCATAGTGATAAAATCACCGAAAATTTGTCAAATTTAGAAATTTTTGTGGCTAAATTTGACACAAAAGTGTCTGAAATTTTGAGTAAAATCCAATCGGAATTTAAAAGAAAGGATAGAAAATGCGAAATTCAGGCGTGCCATTTGAGATTAGCGAAAAGTTCAGACTTTGGGTTTTAAGGACGATAGCCTATATCAACGAATACAAAATGTTCGACAAAAAAGAGGAAGACGGGTATGATTTCGCTGGTTATCAAAGAAAAGTTGATAAAAATTTCATCAAATCCGAGCTTAGTAAATATGAAAATAAAAATTTAAAAACCTATAAAATTTTAGATGACAACCTAAATTTCATTTGCAAATTTTTAAATCTAAACCATACCGAGCGCGATATACTCGAATTTTCGATATGCGTTCGTGTATTTGACAATCACAACTTTTTTAGAGGGTGCAGATACACAGATAAAATCACTAGCGCAAATCTACACTACGCTATCGCAACAATCCTAAATTTAGACCAAGACGCCGTAAGAAAGGCACTGGATAGAAAATCAAATTTGATGAGTAGCTATATTTTTAATAAACTGTGCCACAACAACTACAAACCCAGCATAGACGAAATACTTGACTACGCCGATGAGAATTTCCCATACAAAATGGTCGAAAGTGGCACAGATATTGAGTATTTGTTTTCATACTATTTGCGCAAATGTGGCGATTGCGAGCTAAATTTTAGCGATTACGACTATCTCAAAATCGATGAAGATAGCCTAAAAAGCTTCGTATTGCGTGGGCTAAAAGGCACAAATATCTTGCTTTATGGCGAGCCGGGCACTGGCAAGACAGAATTTGTCAAAATGTTTGCCAAAAGCGTAGGCAAAAGCCTATACGAAATCCCATATTGCGATGACGATGACTTTCGCTCCGAAAAGGGCGACGCTAGATTTCGCAAAATAAAATTCACAGACAAAATTCTAAAATCGCACGAGGCTTTGATAATGTTCGATGAAGTCGAGGATGTATTTAAAAGCAACGATATCTCCAAAGCCATGATAAATCGCACGCTAGAATCCAACGCCGTGCCGACATTTTGGGTTACAAATAACATAGAGTGCATGGATAATGCCTATATTAGGCGATTTGATATGGTGATTGAGTTTTCTTTACCGCCAAAGTGCAAAAGGCTCGAAATTATCCAAAAATACGCCCAAAACCATATTTGCGAGCGCACAGCCAAAAAACTAGCCAAAATCCCCCAAATCTCGCCTGCGCTGATTTCTGGCGCAACAAAAGTCATTTCAAATATCCAGAACGGAGATAAAGATGAAATTTTCAAAAATCTCATTTTTGGAAATTTAAAGGCGCAGTTTGGCGAAAATTTCGGCACAAAAAAGAAAAAACAAAAAATCAAAATTTCGCCCAATTATGACATAGCCTGTGTGAATTCGGCGCTAAATTTGACAAATTTAAGCACCGAGTTAAAAACGGCAAAGAGCGCTAGGATTTGCATTTACGGACCTAGCGGGACTGGCAAAAGCGAGTTTGCGAAATTTTTGGCAAAAGAGCTAGGCAAAGAGCTGATTATCAAAACCGCCAGCGACTTGCTAGATGCCTATGTAGGCGCAACCGAGCAAAATATCGCCATGGCGTTTAAGCAGGCTAAAAAGAAAAAAGCGGTGCTAGTTTTCGACGAAGTCGATAGCTTTTTGCAAAACAGACGCGGTGCGCGCGCCTCGTGGGAAATCACCCAAGTCAATGAAATGCTAACGCAAATGCAAGATTTCGACGGAATCTTTATCGCCACGACCAATCTAATCGACACGCTTGATGAGGCTAGTTTGCGCAGGTTTGATATGAAACTAAAATTTGACTATCTAAGCGCAAAACAAGCACTTAGACTACTTGAAAATAACTGCGTGGCCATGGGCGTGAAAATCACAAATTTGGCAAAAAAGCGCCTAGCAAATTTAGCCTTTCTCACGCCGGGCGATTTCGCCGCCATTATGCGCGCGCATAAATTCGCCCCTATCGCGAGCGCAGATGATTTTATCGACCGGCTAGAAAGCGAAATTTCGCATAAAAATCATAATGCGCTAGCGGGCAAAATAGGCTTTATTTAAAGCGAAATTTGGCTGAATTTCAGCCAAATTTTATGATTTTTTCTAATCTTTCAATTTCAGACTCCAAGCCTTCAAACCTTTTCAATTCACCTACTTCAATCTTTTGATTGACGCCGTTTTTGAAGTGCGAAAGCCCAGATATTTTGCCATTTATCGTGAAAAAATTTTTCCCAGATTTTTTGGCAAAATTTAAAATTTCAACCAAAATTTCCACCATAAATTTCGGCAATTCATACTCGCCATAAGCTAGCCAAATATCGCTAAAATCGGCTTTGATTTTGGATTTTATCAAATTTAAATTATACAGCGCATCGCATTTATCATAGAGCTTTTCGCTTAAATTTGCAGGATTCGAACTTATTAGCGGATAAATGCTAAGCACGCAGTATCCATTATAGCCGCTAGCTTCGCAAAATTCGATGATTTTTCGCATTTTTTCATTGCAGATATAAAGGTCGGATTCTTGGGGGTTGCTTAGCAAGATTAGCAGTTTTTTGTCATTTGCGCTCTCTTTGCTAGGGCGTTTTTCTAGTATGTATCTGTAAAATCTAGCGTCGTTAGCTTCTACTTTTTCGCAGATTGTGGGGCGATACTGGCTCGGATAGATAGCGGTAATGTCTCGTAAATATGTCATTTTATCTCCTTTGAATTTGCAATTTTAGCAGGCAAATTTGACAAAAAATGTCTATCTTTTCTGTTAAAATCGCAAAAAATTTTAAAAAGGGGCGGAAATGAAAAATGCAGCAGCGATAAAAAAAGATGGAAAAATTGGCTTAATAGACGAAAACGGCAATGAGATTATCCCTTGTGAATATGATGGCGTGATACGCTGTGGGTATGGTATGACAACTGTAATGAAAGATTTTATGTATGGAGTTTGCGACGAAAATGCAAATTTGATAATCCCGTGCATTTACGATGAAATTCACTTATACAAAAATTTTATCGTTGCCATTAAACTTGGTCGAAAATGCGGACTTTTTGACAAAAAGGGAAATTTGATAGCGGATTTTATCTACGACTATATATACACCCACGATGAGATACTCTTCATAGTCAATAAATCGGGAAAGCGTGGTGTTATAGATAATTTTGGCAAAGAGATTCTTCCTTGTGTATTTGATGGCATTTTCTTTTGCAAAGACAATTTTTTTGGTGCGAACAAAGACGGCAAATGGGGATTTATCGACAAATTTGGAAAAGTTATTATTCCGTTTGAGTATGATAGTGTAGGAAATTATACATATTTGCATCAAGAACTTTTTATACGCTATAACCACGAATTAAAATCTAATTTTATAAAAAGCGAAAAAAACAACAAATTTGGCTATATCGATATGAAAGGCAATGAGATTATCCCTTGTATCTACGATGATATCAATCAGTTATGTTTATCCCAACCGCAAAGAGCATTATTTATGATTGAATATGGTGGCAGATATGGCCTTATAGACGATAAAGGCAAGATTCTTATACCTTGCATTTATAGCTATATCGATATTATTTATGAAGACTTGATTGTTGCCCATGATAACAACAATTTAATGGGTATTATCAACCACAACGGCAGAGTTATAACTCCATTTATCTACGATGTTATTGAGCCTTTTCACGATGATATGAGCCTTGTTAGCAAAGATGGCAAATACGGCTATATAGACAGATCGGGGCGAGAAGTTATACCTTGTATCTATGATTTTGCTGATTATTTTAGAGACGAACTTGCCTGTGTAGGGTTAAATGGCAAATTTGGATCGATTGACAAAAAAGGCATATTTGTTATCGCACTAAAATTTGATAAGCCTTTTATTTTTAATCACGGAGTTGCCGTTGTAAGCCAAGAAACAAAAATTAAAAATGACATATATAGCCATCTCTATAAAGGATTGATAAATAAAAAAGGCGAATTTTTGGCTCCTTGTATTTATAACACCCTAAAACATTTTAGAGATTTTACTTGGGATAGTGCTTGTATCACAATTTGCGATGAAAAAGAAAATTTTGTGACAGAGCAATGGGGAATGATTGATAATGAGGGCAATGTTTTGGTGGATTTCATATACGATGAGGCCAAGCCATTGGAGAATGATTTTGCAATTTTGTGTAAAAATGAAAAATATGGCGTAATAAACAGAAAAGGCGAATTTATACTACCGCTCAGATATGATGAGATATTTTGGTATAAATATCAAAGCGTAGTCCAACTCAAAAAAAATGACAAATGGGGACTATGCGATAAAAACGGCAAAGAGATAACCCCTTGCATTTACGATAAAATAGATTTTTTCAAGAATATAGATGAAAAAACTGAGTATTTTGGTTTGCGATTTTTTTCATGATAAAAACAGCAAATTTAAAGCTGGGTGGGGATACATTTGACAAAAAATGTCTATTAATTTAGCTATAATCGTAAAAACTAAAAATTTTTATAAAAGGTATAAAATGGAGTTAAAATCTATCAAAGATTTATTGGATTATAAATTTAAAGTTCCGTCGTATCAAAGAGGATACAGGTGGGAAGAAACGCAAGTTGAAGCCCTGCTTAATGATATTTTTGATTTTTCAAATTTAGCGCAGGGGCAAGGCGGTGATTTTTATTGTTTGCAACCTTTAATAGTAAAACCATTAAATGTCGAAAAAAATATAAATTTATCAAAAATCAAAGAACAAGCAGATGAAAATGGCGATATAGAATATGAAAAATTACAAAATTTGATAAAAAAACGCCCAAAAACTAGCGAATTTAGCGTCATCGACGGACAGCAAAGGCTTACAACTATATATTTGATTTTGAAAGAATTGGGAGATGAGAAATTTACATTAGAATACGAAAGAGAAAATGTATTGAACACTGAATTTAGCAAAATTTGCTATGATAGTGCCGATAAATTTTATATCAGCACGGCAGTAAAAACCATAAAAAAGTGGTTTGACAAACATAATGACAAAGAAAAATTCAAAAAAACCCTTTTAGAAAAGGTCAAAGTCATCTGGTATAAGCTTAAAGAAAACGATAATGAAAAGCAAACTTTTGAAAATGTAAATAGTGGAAAAATTCCACTAACTAATGCTGAACTCATCAAGGCGACACTGATAAATTCGCATGATAATGAAAAAGATAAAATCGAACTTGCCAAAGAGTGGGACGAGATAGAATATTGCTTGCAAAATGATGAAGTTTGGGGATTTTTGACGACAGCAGAAGCGTATCCGACTAGGATAGAGTTGATTTTTGAAATTTGCTTAAACCAAAAACACAACGATAGTGATAAATACGAAACTTTTTATGAATTGCAAAAACGATACAAGCCAAACAATACAAATAAAAAGGAAAATGACGAAGAGAAAAACCCTTACGAAGATTTTTGGAAAGAAGTCAAGCAAACATTTTTGACCTTACGATACTGGTATGAAGACTATGAAATTTACCATTTGGTTGGGTTTTTAGTAGCGACGAATTTACAAATAAAGGATATATATGAAAATTTAAAAAAACAAACCAAATCAGAATTTAAAAAATCTCTAAAAAGTATAATAAAGGGCGAAAAAAAAGAAAATTTAGAAATAAAAAACAAAATGGATTTAGATAAATTATCAAAAAATGACAAGGACGCATTAAACTACAATGACAATTATCAGCAGATAACAAATGCATTACTTTTGTTTAATATAGCTACGATTTTAAATTCAAAGTCAAATTTCACTAGATTTTCTTTTAATAAATTCAATAGCGAAGAGTGGAGTTTGGAGCATATACACGCACAAAATGAAAAAGAGATACAAGACTTCGACAAACAAAGTGAGTTTTTGAAAAATGCAAAAAAATTTTTAAATGTTGAAGAAATTATTAATGAAATTGAAGATTTTATAAAAAAATTTGAAAAAAACACCAAAAATAGACAAGAAAGAGATGATAGTTTTAAAACTTTGCAAAATAAAATTTTAAAAAATTTTGGAAAAGATAGTTTAGATATACATAATATCTCAAATTTAGCATTGCTATCTAAAAATCTAAATTCCGAGTTAAACAATTCCATATTTCCAAAAAAAAGAGAAAAAATCAAAGAAATGGACGAGCGAGGCGAATTTATACCGATTTGCACCAAAAATGTCTTTATGAAGTATTATAGCGACAGCACAGATACAGCGTTTGATAGATTTAAATGGACTAACGATGATATGAAAAACTATCATCAAAGCATTATTAAAACATTAAATCAATTTTTTGGAGAAGAAAAATGAGTAATAATATAAGAAATTTTAAAGAGTTGATGATTGGTAATAAAGAAAAAAATATAAAACCAATGACGATAGAAATCCCTATGCTTCAAAGGGATTACGCACAAGGCAGAGAAGAGACAAAAACAGCACAGATAAGGGAGAGATTTTTGACTTCTATTTTTGAAGTTTTAAGTGGCAAAAAAGCCAATTTGCACCTTGAATTTATATATGGAAGCGCAAAAGACGGCAAATTTATCCCGCTTGACGGGCAACAACGCCTAACAACGCTATTTTTACTGCATTGGTATTTTGGATTTGGCGAATTGAAAGACGGCGAAAAAAAGTCAAAATTCCGTTATGAAACAAGGGCTAGTTCTAGGGAATTTTGCAATATGATGGTAAATTTAAATTGTGAAGTTTTGAAAAATAATGAAAAAATTTCGGCTCAAATCAAAGATGATGCAAAATTTTTAGCATTTTGGCAAAACGACCCAACGGTAAAATCAATGCTAAATATGCTCGATGCTATACATGAAAAAGCAAAGGGCAAAAATTTAAACAAAGAGAATTTAAACAAAATAGACTTTGATTTTTTGAATATGGGCGAATTTGGTCTAAGCGACGAGCTATATATAAAAATGAACGCAAGGGGCAAAGGGCTAACTGAATTTGAAAATTTTAAAGCAAAATTTGAAGATTTGTTAGAAAAAGAAAAATTTAGACACTTATTGCGTTATTTTAAAAATAAAATCGATAAAGATTGGGCTGAGAAATTTTGGGAATTTAGAGATAAAAAAGAAGAAGAAAACCCAGCAGATAGTGCAGATAAAGCCTTTATGAGATATTTTTATTTCATAAGCGAAATGCTGTTTTATAAAAGCAACGAAAACAGCCAAAAAGAAGCAAAAGATGACAAAAAAGTAGAATTTGATAAAAGAGAAGCATTAAAAATTTATGAAAATTCGCAAGAAAATATAGAATTTCTATTTTCAGCTTTGGATAATGTAAATGAAATTGAAAAATATGCAAACGAAATTTTTAAAGAAGTGCCGATTTATTGGGGCAAACAAGATACAAACAAAGACACAGATATAAAACAATTCCTTATGAAAATTGAAAAAGGATATTATGAAAAAGTTATATACTTCATAATAATTTCTAACTATCAAAAAGAAAATACAAAATATCTAGTTAGACAAGCAAGAAATATAATGTGTTCTATAAAACAACCTGATGGGCGAGGCGGTGTTACATATAAATCAAATTTAAGAGCGCAAGATATTTATTCTATTTTAAATTTTATTGATGGCAAAGAAATAAATTTCACAAAAAATAAAGAACTTTTTGAAGAGAAAAATAACATAAGCAAAAATTTAAAAGATATAGAAGAAATTATTTTTAAATTAGAAGACAGCGAAATTATTCAAGGCGATTTGGGTGCAGTATATAAAGCCTATGGAAACAATGTCGAAAAATACTCAAATTTGTTAAACAATGTTAATAATATTTTTGACAAACAAACGAAAGCGGTCGATATTTTAGGAATGCTTGTTCGTTACGAAAATATAGATTTTATTTATCATGGTGATACAAATATCGGTAACAAATACTATATAGGCTCAGGATTAAAAGATTGTTGGAATTTTGTATTTTCAAATAATAATGACAAATATAAAGATATAATCGACTTATTTGCGCAAGAAAATCTCAATCCTAAAACAACTTGCGAACGATATATTATGGATTGTGAAAATCAACAAAAACGAGATTGGAGATATTATTTTGTGAAATATAGAGAGATATTTTTCAAAGAAACAGATATTAAATTTAATGTCGATTATAAAGGTAAATTTAAAAAAGAAGAAAAAGAAAATGAATATAGAAATGTATTTATAATAAAAGAATATAGAAACAAATTTGAAATAGAAAAAATGGGTGGTTTAAGTGTTGGTATATACTACACGCATATTAATCCTTTTATTTATTGTGCTGTTATAAAAAATATAGAAAAAGAATTCGACAAAGAAATAAATGACAGAAAGTATTTTATCAAATATGGCGATAATAGCTATTCTTACGCAGCAATAGAAAATTTTATCGAAAAATTATATTGTCTAGATGATGGCTGGCATATAGAATTTGTGGGAAATTTTGATTTTTCAACGATAAAAGATAAATTAAAACCTAATGAAAATCCTAATGAAAATCCTAATGAATTTATCCTAGCTCACGACCCAAACAGCGACACGATAGAAAATTTGAAAAATTTACTAAAAAATTTGGCTCAAATTTAAGAGCCAAATTTTACTCAATACAAAGTTTATAAGGACAAAAATATGCTAAATTTAGACAAATTCCCCCTAGAAATCGGTGCTTTAAAAAGAAAACAAGGCTCAAATGCGTTTGTTAATGATAGCAGCGGAATGGCTTGCCTTGTCGATACGAAAGAAAACAAGATTAGTTTTGGACTTTTCAGACCGGCAGGTGCTCATTTTGGCACATTTAGCGTCAAGGACGAAGAAGAAGCTATACAAATAATCAAAAATTTCAAAGTTGGCGATAAAAAAATTACTGATTATTCGCCATGCTACGATGATAAGGATAAAATAGACCCGCTAGGCTTAGAGAAAAAAATATCAAATTTAGAAGAGAAAATAGCGGTTTTAGAAAACACAATAATCGATTTAGAGCACAGACTAGATGGCATAAACGATAGGCTTGAAGCTGGTTATTTGTGATAATCGCGAGATAAGCAAAGTTTGCAAGACTAGCTTATCTCGCCTAGATACCCCGCGATTTGCGCCTTTATCTCATCATTTAGCCAGGCTGGTTCGACGACCTTGATATGTGGCAAAAACCGATAAATCAGCGGTTTTACCTCCATAGGATTGCTAAACCCAAACTCAATCTCGATCGAGCCGTCCTCGCACTCCTTTGTAAAATCGCAGTTGATATATGGCTTGCGCCTAAAATACTTCGCGATCACTTCATCTATCCACAGCCTCGCCCTATATTTATCTTCGAGCTCGAACCACACCGAGCGCGCCTGTTTTATGCGCTTTTGCACCTGCACAGATGTTTTGAAAACCTCGGGCGTGATTTTTATATTTTCGATATCTTTGAAATGAAATTTCTTAAACCTATCCCCTTCGCCGCAATCAAACACAAACAAATACCAAAACCCCTCCAAAAACGCGATTTTTAGGGGTTTTGCTTTGAATTCATGCTTGCCGTAAGTGCAATTGATAATATTTTTGTTTTTTATCGCTTTTTGGACAAGGCTAAATTTTTCTATTGATTTTTTATCCAGCTTTTCGTTGCCAAAAAACGCCAAAATCTGCTCGTCCATGCCCCCAAGTAGCCCAGAAATCAGCTCGCTATTTTTGAAATAAAAGTCAGAGGATATGTTTTCGCACAGACTTGCTATCAGGCTTAGCACCAGCCTCTCTTCATCGCTTAGATCCTGCATTTGTGCGCTAGGGTCGTATTTCCAGCTCCACCCCTCTTTCACCACGCCATAATCCCTTAAAATTTCCATATCTCTACCTATCGTCTTTGCATTGACACCGAAAATTTGGGCTAATTCTTGCGTTTTTGCGGGGCGGGATTTGACGAATTCAAAAATTTGATTTAATCTTTTATTTTTTTTATTTTCCACTTGTTTTAGCGGTAGCATGAAAAATCCTTGAAATTTAGTAAATTTTGCCCTATTTTATCAAAATTTTTGGCATAAAATTTTAATCTAATGCGATAAAATTTACGAAAAATTTTAAAGGGCAGATTATGAAATATATCATAGGAATTTTGGTTTTTATCGGAGTGATTTTCGGCGGGGTTTTTGCGCTACTTTGGAGCGATTTTGGCAACTCTATCACTAAGCCATATATCGAGCGATACCTCTCGCAAAAAACAGGCTTTGATATTAAGCTAGATAAATTCGACCTTAACTGCGACGATTTCGACATTACGGCGCTAATTAATGGCGAAATTTCAGCGCATTTGGTGGGCAAATACGACATTTTTTCCAAAAGCTTCGACACAAACTACGAGCTAAATGCAAAAGATCTAAAAAGCTTTGGCGTAGCACTTGACGGGGAAGCGATTTCGCTAAATGGTCGCGTGCTAGGAAATATGCAAAAAATCAGCGCAAACGGCGCAGGACGGGCGTTTGATAGCGATGTGAAATTTCTAGCTAATCTCACAGATTTTATGCCCACAGACCTGCAAATCGTAGCGCCAAATTTAAATGTCGCCAAAATTTTAGCCGTGGCAGGTCAGCCGCTTTACGCCACTGGAAATGTCGCCATTAACTCCAATATCATCGCCAAAAACGGCGCACCAGAGGGCAGTGCAACCATAAAATCGCAAAATTTATTGCTAAATGAAAAGGCGCTAAAAGATTTAAACATAACTATCCCAAGTGGCGTTAAAATCGCGCTAAACTCCGATATCAGCGTGAGTGAGGGTATCGCCAAAGCCACGAGCGAAATCAGCTCAAATTTGGCAAATTTAAGCGCGAAACAAAGCGTTTTTGATATGCAAAAACGCACCCTTCAAAGCGATTTTACCCTAAGCGTACCTGAGCTTAAAAATTTAGCCAAAATCATAAATTACGAAACCTCTGGCGATTTACTCGCTAGCGGCGAGCTAATCAGCGATTTTAAGGATTTTACGCTAAAAAACACAAACATAAACGCCTTTAAAAATGGGCTTAAAGCCGTGATAAATGGCGCGTATAATGCGCCTAGCAAAGACGGCAAAGCAAGCGCAAATTTCGCTATTAGCGACTTTGCCAAACTCTCTCACATCACAGGGCAGAAATTTTCAGGCTCTGGCAAGGGTGTGGCTGATATCACGCTAAAATCGGGCAAACTAGCTAACCTAGCCCTAAATCTCGACGCGCTTGGTGGAAATTTGATAGCTAGTGGCAACCTTAGCGCGCTAAGCGTGCGCGTAAAATCGCTAAATTTGGCAGTTATAACCTCGTTTTTGGGCTTAGAGGCTATCGGAAATGGCGCGATAAACGGCGAAGCCAAACTAAATCTCGCCTCCGGAATAAATGGCGAACTTAGCGCAAATATCGCAAATGGCGTGCTTTATAAAAAATACCTCGACAAACTTAGTGGCAAATCTTTCCCAAGCGATACGAAATTTAGCCTAAATTTTGGCGCAAATATCAAAAACTCGCTTGCGAATTTTACCGCCAAACTCGGCTCAGATTTGGCGAATTTCGACAAAATAACTGGCACTTATAATCTCAAAACTAGCACTCTAAACGCCGATTATGGCGTAAATGTGCCAAATTTAAGCAAAATGAAATTTCTAACTGGCATTGAGCTGTTTGGCAAATTTAACGCAAACGGCAAAATTGATTACAAGCCTAAAAATTTCGCCGTTTCGTTTGCGTCAAATATCCTTGGCGGGGCGATGAACGGCAAGATGATAAACGATGATGTCAGCGTCAAACTCACAAAATTCGCGGTCAAAGAGCTGACCGATATGCTTGGTGTGCGCCACATTTACGACGGCGTTGGGGACATGGATTTTAGCTACAACACAAATGCAAAAAAGGGTAAATTTAACTCCCTCATAAATCAAGGACGCCTCAAAAGTAGCGATTTTATGGGCGTTGTAAGCAAAATTTTAGGTCGCGATTTAGCGGGCGAAGTTTATAATAATGTAACCTTAGATGGCACAATCGTGCAAAATTTAATCACTTTTAACACAAATATGAGCGCGCAAAAAAGCAAGCTAAATGTGAGCGGGGGCAAATTTGACACCCAAAGCAAGCAAATCAATATCCCAGTTAAGGCAAATATCGAAAAAACGGATATTAGCGTCCAAATCACCGGCACCACGCAAAACCCAAAATATAGCGTCGATTCTGCGTATTTGAAGGAAAAATTAAACAAAGAAATCAGCAAGGGTATCGACAAACTCTTAGGCGATAAGGGGTCTAAATCAGGGCAAAACACTGGCGCGAATTCTGATGCGCAAAACAACGCCAAAGAAAAAAGCCGTGAAGACAAGGCAAAAGAGGCTGTTAAAGGGATTTTAAAGGGGCTGTTTTAGCGCGAAATTTGGCTAAATTTTTAAAATCTAGCCAAATTTTAAAAATTTTAAAATTTCAAAAAATTTCGGCGCAGTATTTTTCAAACCAAAATTTAAACAAAACGCAAAATTTCAAAATTTCAAATCTCAATCACCACGACCTTGCCCCTGCTAAGGGCGATTTTGCCTGATTTTTCCATCTCTTTTAGCACGCGCGATACCGCCTCTCTGGCACTTCCGATATGATTGGCTATATCTTCGTGCGTCGCGCACACTTCGCCGTTTGCGCCCAAATTTTCGCGCAAAAAGCCCATTATGCGCTCGCTAAGTGGCGCGAAAATCGCCTGCTCGCTTGCCATTATGACTTGCGAAAAGCGTTTGGCTACGATTTCTAGGGCGAAATTTAGCACAGCAGGGTAGCGTTCTTTTAGGATTTTAAAAATGCTTGGCGGGATTACGATGAGCTCGCACTCGCTTCTAGCCTCGACGCTAAGGCGGTTTTGGGCAAGGGCGAACTTGCAAGTATCGCAGATCATACAGCTCTCGCCGTTTTGTATGCTAAAAACGGTCAGCTCCTTGCCCCCAGTGCCGATAAATGCGCGCAAAAGCCCGCTACGAAGCAAAACATAACCCAAACAATCCTCGCTAGCATAGATTATCTGCCCCATTCTCAGGCGCTTTTTATACGCGTTTTTGTAAATCAAGCCCAAATCATCGCCCTCAAAATCAAATTTATCGCAAAAATTTCCCTTCAAAAACTCCCAATCTTGCGCTTCTAGCATATTTCACCCCTAAAAATTTTATAAAGCTTTCATTTTACACTTTTAAACTACCATTTACTTTAAATTACTAATATTTTGAAAATTTTTAAGGAGATACAATGAAAAGCCTAACCCTGCCACTAATCGTATCGTGCGCGCTCTGTGGCGCAAACGAGCTAGAAAAACCAAAGCAAAATTTCATCGAAATTTATCAAAACGATAGTTTTTTGACCCAAACTTTTAGCCCGGGCTCTGCGAAATTTAGCGTAGAAATCCCTGCCTCGCTCGATTTAGGTCTGCTTGAAATCAAAAGCGAGTGCGAGCTAGAAAACCTAGGGGACAGCGGGATTTATGAGATAAAAAGCGATGAGAGAAAACGCCTAGAAGAGGCACTCGCAAAGGTAGTAGCGCAAAAAAAGGCAATCCAGGCTAAGATTGAATTTAGCAAAAGTTTGGCTAGTTCTGGTAGCGGAAATGCAGATGAATTTTACATGGGCGCGCTAAGGGATTTTGAAAATATCGCAAAGCTTCAAGCCGATGAGAGCGCGCTAAACGAGCAAATCGCACGCACACCTAGCGCGCAAATGAGGCATGCGAATTTAAGCTTTGCGTGCGCGCCAAAGAGCGTTGTATTGCGATACGCAGTGTTTTTAAACGAAGGTGCGAGCGCGAAAATCAGCGCTGATACAGAGAAGCAAAAACTTGCTATCACGCAATCAATCCGCGTGAAAAACCCGCTAAATTCGGCTCTTGACGCGCTTAGTGTGGCGATTTATCCGTATGCGTATTCTGCCCTGCTCGCCCCAAGGCCGTTTCGGGCGCACTATATCGGTGGGCAAACTTACGAAGCAGATGGCGTGTATATGCAAAAAGCCATGCTAAGTGCCGCGCCAAGGGCTGCGATGAGCAACCGCGCCGTGCAGGCGACAAATGCCCAGCTGACACTATCGAACTCATACACGATTGAAAATTTAAGCATTGCGCCAAATGAGAGTGCGAAAATCGACTTTGACAAGCAAATTTTAGAGGCGAAATTTAGCATTTTTATCGACGCATACAGCCAAAATTTAGCGTTTTTGCAGGCCAAAACAAAGCTTGAAAAACCACTCAACCACGCCCTTACGACAATCGAAATCGACGGAGTAAATGCAGGCCAGGACTGGCGCGAGGAAATACCTGCGGGTGTGGATAGTAGCGTGTTTTTAGGACAAAATCGCCTAATCAAAGTCACCAAAAAAATCGATGAAAAAAACACCAAAGAAAACTTTTTTGGCACCAAAAAAACCACGATTTCTAGCTGGAATTACGAGGTGAAAAACACCAGCGCAAGGGCTTGGGATATCGAACTACTCGCTAAAATGCCACTAAGCGCAGACGAGAAAGTCAAAATCACTGATAAAAGTGGCACAAAAGCTGATAATATCGACACTGAGGGCCGAGCAAGCTGGAAATTCAGGCTAAATAACAGCGAGGCAAAAACGATAAATTTCGGATATGAAATCAGCGACGCTAGAAGCGAGTGAGATTTTTAGTTTCGCGCCCAAATTTTGGGCTAAATTTAAAAAATCATAGGAATTTTTTCCTATGATTTGTAAAATTTTTAGTAAAATTTTGTGAATTATTTCACGCTTGCGATGACTTCGATTTCTACAAGAGCGTCTTTTGGGAGTTTTGCGACTTGAACGGTTGAGCGGGCTGGTTTAGTGTCTTTGAAATACTCGCCATACACCTCATTTACCGCTGCGAAATCGCCCATATCAGCCAAAAAAATCGTGGTTTTAATCGCGTGGTCAAAGTCGCTTCCAGCCTTTTTCAAAATCGCTTTTAAATTAGCCATAACCTGCGTAGTTTGCGCTCTCACATCGCCGCCAGCGAACTCGCCATCTGGCGTGAGCGCAATCTGACCAGAAGTGAAAACAAATCCGTTTGCAACGATTGCTTGTGAATACGGCCCAATGGCACCTGGGGCTTTTTTTGTCGAAATTACCTTCATACAGTATCCTTTCAAAAAAAAATTAAAAAATTCTAGCCACTTTTAACTTATGAGCCAATAAATTTAAGTTTTTTTATAAAACTACCAAATTTTAGCCAAAAATCAGTCCATAAAGTAGCTTTAAAATCGTGCATGCAACGACGAAAAGCAGTATCGTGCGCACGAATTTCACATCCTTTTTCACGACCAAATTCGACCCCATCCAGCCGCCTACTATCTGCGCGCAACCCATGATGATACCTATCATCCACAGCACCTGTCCGCCGATAATAAACACGCCTAGCGATACGATATTTGAGACGAAATTTAAAATTTTTGTCTGCGCGACGGCAGTTTTCATGTGAAGCCCTAGCACGCCAACTAGCGCAAAAGTCCAAAACGACCCAGCCCCAGGTCCGAAAAATCCGTCATAAAATCCCAAAAGCAGACCAAATAAAACATAAAAAAAATTTTTGCTCATCTTGGCTGCGCGCTCGCTCTCGCCTAAATTTGGGCTTAGCACAGTGTAGATAAAAAGTGCTAAAAGCAAAACCGGGATAATGTAGTTTAGAAATTTCGCGTCGATTAAAAGCACCACGCGCGTGCCAATAAATGCGCCAATGAGCGTGCAGACTATCGCTAGGGCGATTTTGCGCGGATCGACGAGTCCTTTGAGCGTGAAATTTAGCGCCGCAGAAAATGTGCCAAATGTGCCTTGAAGCTTGTTCGTGCCAAGGGCGAGGTGTGGCGGGATACCCACTGCAAGCAGTGCAGGTAGGCATATCAGCCCGCCTCCGCCTGCGATTGCGTCGATAAATCCACCAGCAAACGCCGCAGCAACTAAAATCAAAATTTGCCAAATTTCAAATTCCACACTCTCCCCTTTTAATCAAATTTATTTAATTTCAAACTCAGGAAAAACGCTGTTCCAAAGCGTTTTAAGATTTTCGGTTTTAAAGTCCCCAACACGCCTAAGCCTGTGCGTCATCGCAAGCATTTCAGGGTAGCGAGCGAGCAAATGCACCGAAAAATCGTGCGAGTATGGGCTAATATGCGTGATTAGCGGGACTGCGCGCAGACTTTTTATCTTTGTCGCGTTGCCCTCTTTTTCGATTACGATATCAGCCATGGCGCCCAGCATGCGCGCGCTTTCGTCTTGATTAGAAATGAAGTTTCCTAGCGAATAAAAGCACGGCACGCTTCTGTTATCATCTGTGGTGATGAGCTCTAATGGCTGGATTACATGCGGGTGTGTGCCGATGATGAGATCTGCGCCAGAGTTTGCCAAAAACTGCGCCTGCTTTTTCTGCGTGGCTGTTGGTTTGTGCGTGTATTCCACGCCCCAATGTGGCAAAACCACCACAAAATCGGCGTGTTTTTTCGCAAGCTCTAAGTCGCTTAAAATTTCTTCCTCGTCGCTTAACAAATTCACCAAATACCCTTTGCCTTTTGGCATTATGTGGCCGTTTAGCCCATAAGTGTAGTTCAAAAACGCGACGCTAACATTGTTTTTTTTCAAAATTTTAACGATTTTACTGCTATTTTGATCTGGCGAAATGCCGATATACGCGATATCCTCGAAGTCAGACCAAAATTTCGCGCTATCTAGTATGCCTTCTTCACCCTTATCGAGCGCGTGGTTTGTCGCATGGGCGATTAGATTAAACCCAGCGTCCCTCACAGCCTCGCCTACTTCGAGCGGAGAGCCGAAATTTGGGTAGCCAGAGAGCTTTTTTTTATCTTCGATTAGGATTGTTTCTTGGTTTATGATTTTGATATCTTTGTCTTTGATTTCATCTTTGATAAAGCGATAATACGGCTTAAAATCGTGGCTTTTGGCGGTTTTATCATGCGCGCCCTCGATTAGCTTGGAGTGAATTAGATTGTCCCCCACAGCGATGAGAGAGAGGGTGTTTTCGCTAGCACAGCCAAAAAGTAAAAATGAAAAAAACAGAATTAAAATTTTCAAAATTTCCCCAAATTTAGCCAAATTTAACACTGTCCGCTACTATTACTAGCCGAATTTTGCTCTGAATTTTGCCCTGAATTTTCGTACTCGTCGATGATAGCTTGCATTTTAGCGCGGGTATTTTCTAGCCATGCGCTATCACTCGTATCGACGGGGTCTAGGTAGATGATTTTCACATGCCCGCTTCGCACGCGAAATTCCTTCGAATCCGCAATCGCCCCAGTGCCGATAAGCACGATAGGCTGGACTTTAAGGCCTAGTTTGTTTGCTATCATTTTTGCGCCATTTTGAAATTTGAGCATTTTCGTGCCACGATGTCTGGTGCCTTCTGGAAACATCACGATAGCACGGCCATTTTTTATGCGATCATCTACTTCATGCACGATTCGCACGAGCTCGCGAGGGTTTTTGCGATCGACGGCAATCATCTTTGGCAGGGTTAAAATTTTGCCGATTATCGGCAGTTCGCCAATCTCTTTTTTGGCTATCCAGCAGATGTTTGCAGGGTGCGTTTCTTCTAAAACCACGATATCCATAATGCTTTGATGATTTGCGATAAAAAGCCCCACCTGCGGGTCTGGCGAGCCGATGATTTCGATATCATAACCCACGGCGTATCTTTGCCACCTGCCCCACATACGGCGAAATGTGCGGTGCGAGCTGTTTTTCGCCCACATCAGCACGATTACGACCATTACCGTAGCGATGAACCAAAACGAGTAAAAAAGCGCCTTAATCCTTGACAATTTCGTCCTTTTTGATCCAGCCGATTTTGCTGCCACTTAGCATGATTTTATAAAATCCCTTGTTTTCGCCCAAAATTTCGACCTTTTGAGGCTCTTTGGTGACATAAAACACCGTAGATGTCGGTATCGGCAGGATATGCACAGCGGTATTTTTGGCGATTTTGCCGTTTCCATAAGGGTTTTGATAATACAAATTTAGCGCCAAAACAATCACCGCAAAAATCAGCGGAGTGATATTTTTGCTGAGCAAAAACATCACCAAAAGCACCGCTGCAAGGGTGTAAATGGCGATTTGTTTGTAAGCTTCGAATTTGGATTCTTTCGGATTGAGCCCGATTTGCGTGCTAAGATCCTCGGCCTGCGGATTTAGCTCGATACCGAAATTTTCGAATTTTTTCGTTTGCAGATTAAAATAACTAAAATCGAAATTTTTCACATTTTTGTCGATTACAGCGAAATAATACCCACTCTGGCTAGCGTATCCGCCACGCACAGAATCCACGCCTTGCTTGATAATGGCTGGATTATCCACGCTAAATGAGGCAAGCGCGCCGTTTCGCACGCTTAAATCTAAGGTGAGTAAATTTGAATTATCATCAAATTTAGCGGTTTTGTAGTTTTTCAGCTTCAAATCATCGGCTGAAATATGGACGAAATTTTCCCTTTTTTCTAGCTTGATAAACTCAGGATTGCGCGGTTTAATCGAGCTTTTTTCAAAAAATTCGCCATTTCGCTCTAAGGTTAGAATAATGTCATTTATCTTCGCACCCTCGCCGTTTGCGCTAAAATACAGCGTCGTTTCAAACATCTCATCGCCCTGTATCCACGAGAGATTATCCTCGTTTAGCCAGATTAAATTCTCCGTGCGATCAATCGCTAGCTTTGGCGTAACGGTTACTTTTTGACCTAAATACACGCTGAAATTTATCCTAAAAATTTCATTATAATAGGCTTTTTTAGGCGCTCCATCGACTTTAAGGGTGAGTTCTTTGGGTTTGATATCCTCATAAATTTTATCATCTGAAATATCCAAATCCACCTCATTTGTCGGCGCGAGCGCCTTTAAATCATCAAGGCTTAGATTTTTATTCATAACCTCGCGCTTGTTCATTTTCATCATTACGCGAGAGTTATCACGCTGTGCGCCCTCAGTAGAGCTAGTTTGCTCCGATTTTTTCGGAGCGTATTTGCTCAAATCATCAAGCGAATCTATGCTAACCTCTGGCGCAGCTAGGCTAAGTGCGCAAATTCCAAAAAGGGCTAAAACTCTTCTTAACAAACTAGCCCTTTTAGCATTTTTTCGCCGTCCGTTCCACCGAGAATTTCCTCGATAGCGCGCTCAGGGTGCGGCATAAGACCAAAAATTTTTTTGTTTTTATCGCAAATACCAGCTATGCTATCAACCGAGCCATTTGGGTTTAAATCATTGCCATTTTCGTCGCAGTATTTAAGCAAAATTTGGTCATTATCATACATTTTTTTCAAATTTTCGCTATCGACATAGTAATTGCCCTCGCCGTGTGCGATAGGGATATTTAAAATTTCGCCATTTTTGCAACAAGCAAGAAATTTATTGTCATTACTAATGACTTTTAGATAGTGATATTTAGAGATGAAGCTCAAATTTATGTTGCGGTTCATCGCGCCCTCTAAGAGTTTGAGCTCCAAAAGCATTTGAAATCCATTGCAAATACCGAGCAAATACCCGCCCTTTTTGGCGTGAGCGCGCACAGCCTCCATGATAGGGCTAAATTTCGCAATCGCAGCCGTTCTTAGATAATCGCCATGGCTAAAACCGCCAGGAAGCACGACCAAATCGGCATTTAGCGTAGTATCCTTATGCCAAATCACTTCCACATCGCAACCAAGACGCTCAAAAGCATACTTTGTGTCGCGTTCGCAGTTCGTGCCCGGAAAATTGATAACCGCTACCTTCATAGCACAATCTCGTAATCTTCGATAACGGTGTTGGCTAGCAGGTCCTCGCACATTTGCTCTACATTTTTGTAAATCGCCTCTTTGTTCTCGCCTTGCATGTCAAGCTCGATTTGTTTAGCCACGCTTACAGAATTTACACCGCTAAAACCAAGCGAAGTTAGGGCGTGTTTGACGGCCTTGCCTTGTGGATCTAAAACGCCATTTTTCAATTTTACATTTACGATTACTTTCATTTTTTATCCTAAAATTCTTTTTAAAACTTCCTCATAAGCGACTTTTACATCACCGAGCCCTTGGCGGAATACATCTTTATCTAGTTTTTGGTTCGTATCCTTATCCCAAAAACGGCAGCTATCAGGGCTAATCTCATCAGCTAGCAAAATTTCGCCTTTACTATCTTTGCCAAGTTCAATTTTAAAGTCGATTAGGCGCAAATTTCTCTCATCGAAAAATTTAACCAAAATTTCATTTATTTTCTTTGCGATTACTTTAAGCTCGTCAAGTTCGGCTTGATCTTTTACCGCGCCTAGGATTATGGCGTGTTCGTCGTTTAGGATCGGATCGCCCAAATCATCGTCTTTGTAGCAAAACTCGACCAAAGTAAATGGCAAAATCGTGCCCTCTTTGATACCAAGGCGTTTTGTAAGTGAGCCAGTAGCGACATTTCGCGCGATGATTTCAAGTGGGAAAATTTTGCATTTTTTGACTAATTGCTCGGTTTCGTTTAGCGTCTCAACTAGCGCAGTTTTGATGCCGTTTTTCTCTAATAAATGAAAAATTTGAGTTGAAATTTTGCAATTAAGCGCACCTTTTCCAGCCTCTTCTGCCTTTTTCACGCCGTTAAATGCAGTTAGGGAATCTTTGAATTCGCTAATTAGCAAATCATCGTTGCCCTCCACAGACCACATTTTTTTGCCTTTGCCCTCGTAAATAAGCTCTTTTTTGCTTGCCATGCTACTCTCCTTTGCTTAGTCTTAAAATTTTAATCGCATCGATTGCGGTTTTTAACTGAATATCGTCGTTAATCTGCTCTTTTGAGATGAAATTCTTCTCATCTTTTTTCTCTTTTTTTTCTTCTTCTTTTTTCGGCTCTTCGACCTTTGCAAGCTCGCTTTCTAGGTGTTTTTTAAGGTCGGCTTCTTTGACTGAAAATTCATTTTCGCTCTTTTGAGGCACCTTGCCAGCTGCTACAATCAAATCAGGCGTAACGCCCACAGCTTGGATTGTGCGACCACTAGAAAGGTAATACCGCGCGATTGTTAGTCGCAAGGCTTCTTTGTTTTCGATAGGCAAAATCACCTGCACGCTACCCTTGCCGAAAGTATTCTCGCCCACGATTACAGCGCGTTTTAGATCCTGCAACGACCCGCTTACGATCTCGCTTGCACTCGCACTTCCGCCATTTACTAGCACGACAAGTGGCAGGTCGGTTACCTTTTTCTTAGGATCTGCGTTATGCTCCTCGGTATCGGCTTTGTTGCGACCTTTTTGCGATACGATTAAGCCCTTATCCACGAATAAATTCACAAGTCCAATTGCCTGTTCCAAAAGTCCGCCAGGGTTGTTTCGCAAATCAAGGATTATCCCCTTTGCCTCAGGGTGTTCTTTTATAAATTTGGCCGTATCAGCCGTAACATGCTGGTCGAAATTTGTCACGCGCAAATACAAAATTTTCTCATCATCTATCATTTTCGAATACGCAGACTCGACCTTGATTATATCGCGCACGATCTCCACATCAAAGGGCTTACTCTCGCCTTTGCGAACGATTGTAAGCGTGATTTTGGTTTTTGGTTTGCCACGCATTTTGCTTACAGCTTCATCGATTGTAATCCCAAGTGTCGCATTTCCGTCGATTCGCAAAATCACATCATTTGCTTTGAGCCCCTTTTTATCAGCCGGTGTGCCCTCAATCGGCGAAATTATCGTTAGTGCGCCATCTTTCATACCGACCTGAATGCCCAAACCGCCGAATTCGCCCTGAGTTTGCACCTTAGTATCATTGTAAGCTTTTTGATCCATAAAGCTAGAATGGGCGTCCAAATTTCCCATAAGACCAGAAATTGTCTTATCCACAAGCTCCGAAAAGCTCATCTGTTCGACATAGTTATTTTCCACGATTGCTAGGGTTTTAGTAAGCTTTGCCAGCGCTTCAAGCCTTGTTTTTTCGCTGTCAGGTTTTTTGGTCGAATTTGCCTCTTTCGCCTCCAAATTTCCTACAAAAAACAGACCAAAAAGTAGTGAAAATACAAAACCAAAGCCAAAAAAGAGATGTTTTTGTTGCAAAAATTTGTCCTTAATTTGAAATAGGCGAAATTCTATAAAAATTTCGCTAAATATTAGTTAAATTTAAGCCATTTTTAGCGATAAAATTTTAAAATTCAGAGCAAAAAATTTGAAAGATTAAATTTATTTACTAAAAAACCTTGACATAATTAGACTAAATATATATAATACAGACAAAATCAACTTTAAGGAGTTTTTTATGAACGAAACACTTGAAATTTTAACCGACAAAATGCACTCACTACTCGAAAGTTCGCTCTCCCTAGCTATCCACTCCAAAAATGGCGAGGTTGCGAATTTGCACATTTTGTGGGCATTGTGCGTGGATTCAAGCTCTGTGCTAAATCAAATTTTTAACAAATTTGACATCAGCAAAAGCGCGGTTGAATTAGAAATCAAAAGCGCGCTACAAACCCTGCCAACTAGCTCAAATGTCACGCGCGATAATATCAAAATTTCGCGCGAAGTGGTAAATTCATTAGAGAGCGCAAAAGGCCTAATGACGAGCCTTGGGGATAAATTTATCGCTATTGATACTTGGTTAGTGGCGAATTTAGACAAATCTCCGCTAAAAGAAATTTTGGCTAAATTTGCCGATCTTAGCGAGATAAAAAAAGAGCTAGAAATGCTAAGAGCGGGCAAAAATATCACCACCAAAACAGGCGATGACACACTTGAAGCGCTTAGCAAATTTGCGCTAAATTTGACACAAAAAGCGATAAATGGCGAGTTAGATCCTATTATCGGGCGCGATGAAGTCATCACCCGTATGATGCAAATTTTAATTCGCAAAACGAAAAACAACCCAATACTTCTTGGCGAACCAGGTGTGGGTAAAACCGCCATTGTCGAAGGTTTGGCGCAGTTAATCGCGCAAAAAGATGTCCCACTTAGCCTGCAAAACAAGCGCGTAATGGCACTTGATATGAGCGCGCTCATTGCCGGTGCGAAATACAGAGGCGAGTTCGAAGACCGCCTAAAAGCCGTCATCGACGAGGTCAAAAAAGCTGGCGATGTGATACTTTTCATCGATGAAATTCACACTATCGTAGGCGCTGGGGCAAGTGAAGGCAGTATGGACGCTGCAAATATCCTAAAACCTGCTTTGGCGCGAGGCGAGCTACACACTATCGGCGCGACTACGCTCAAAGAATACCGCAAATACTTCGAAAAAGACGCCGCCTTGCAACGCCGTTTCCAGCCTGTCATCGTGGCTGAACCGACCGTGAGCGAGGCTACGGCGATACTTCGTGGTATAAAAGAGCGCTTAGAGGTTCATCACAATGTCACAATCACAGATAGCGCGCTAGTCGCTGCCACCAAGCTTAGCCACCGCTATATTAGCGATAGATTTTTGCCTGATAAGGCGATTGATTTGATCGACGAGGCCGCCGCTGAGCTAAAAATGCAAATCGAGAGCGAGCCTTACGAACTAGCCAAGGCAAAAAGAGAAATTCTAACACTCCAAGTCGAAAAAGAAGCCCTAAAAATGGAAAACGACGCCAAAAACGACAAAAGGCTAAATCAAATCGACAAAGAGATCGAGAATTTAAACGAAACCAAAAATTCGCTTTTGGCTAAATTTGAAAACGAAAAGGCTGTATTTAACGGCATAAGCGAAGCCAAAAAATCAATAGATAGCCTAAAAATCGAAGCCGCAAACGCTAGAAGCAAAGGTGATTTAAGCAAGGCTGCCGAGATCGAATACGGCAAAATCCCAGCCGCAAACGCCAAAGTCAAAGAGTTAGAAGCCAAATGGGAGGATATGAAGGAAAGCGGAGTTTTGCTCAAAAACCGCGTCGATGAGGAGATGGTCGCAGGAATCCTTAGCAAATGGACAGGAATTAGCGTAAGCAAAATGCTCTCATCAGAGCGCGAAAAATACCTAAATATCGAATCTCACCTAAAACAAAGCGTCGTGGGTCAAGACGCCGCGCTTCACGCCATAGCGCGCGCTGTGAAGCGAAACAAGGCTGGCCTTGCTAGCGCAAATCGCCCGATTGGAAGCTTTTTGTTTTTAGGACCTACTGGCGTGGGCAAAACAGAGAGCGCCAAAACACTAGCGAAATTTTTATTCGACGATGAGCGAGCGATGATTAGATTTGATATGAGCGAATACATGGAAAAACACAGCGTCTCACGCTTGCTTGGTGCGCCTCCGGGATATGTGGGATACGATGAGGGTGGTCAGCTAAGCGAGGCTGTGCGCCGCCGTCCGTATAGCGTGCTACTTTTCGACGAAATCGAAAAGGCGCACAAAGATGTCTTTAATATCCTACTTGGCATACTCGATGACGGGCGCGCGACCGATAACAAGGGCGTGGTCGTGGATTTTAAAAACACCATTATAATCCTTACGAGCAATATCGGCTCGGATAAGATTATGAGTCTGGGCGAAAATGAGCGCGAAAACGCCGTAAAAGACGAGCTGAAAAACTATTTCAGACCTGAATTTATCAACAGGCTCGATGACATTGTGATTTTCAACGCCCTTAGCGAAGACAATCTCATCGATATCGTGGGAATTATGTTTAAAGAGCTAGCGCATTTGCTCGAAGAGCGCGGTATCAGCGCAACTCTAAGCGAAAATGCCAAAAAGCTCATTGCCGGGGCTGGATTTGACGCGGAATACGGAGCCAGACCGCTAAGACGCGCACTTTATGATTTGGTCGAGGATAAAATCGCCGATATGATTTTAAACGACGAGCTAAAAGAAGGAAATGCAATCCTAATCGACGCCAACGGTGAGGATATCGAGATCAAGGTCATCTCATAGGTAAAATTTAAGGCGCGAATTTGCGCCTTAAATTTAATCCATTTCATCGATACTGCCTTTTTGATTTTTAAATTTTACATTTTTCAAATTTAACTTATTTTTTGCTTTATCAAATTTGACTTTTTCGCCTTTTGGTTTTTTGGGTTGTTTTTTATTTTTTGGTTTTACAAAATGAAAATTATTTTTTAAATTTTTTCTTTTTTTACTAAACAATAACATTGCCCCACCAATAATCAAAAATCCACTTATTGGTATGTATAATAATGGATTTGAAAAATCGTGAAAGGCTCCTTGCGACCAAAATTGTTTAACAAAAAGCACTTTAAATCCAGCGATAATCATAACCACTGCAAGTAAATTTTTTTCATTAATCATTTTGAGTTCTTTTTATAAAAAATAAAAAAATCTTAGCTTTCATTTGAAATTTCATATTCACAAACCGCTCTACACCAACGCGACTTTTAGTTTATGCGACGCCAAAGTTTTTGGTTTTTCACCCTGAGCAAGGGCGATAAACTCGTCCGTGCTAAGCAGGTAAAAATCAATTAGCTCGCGCCCCATTAGCGCGCAGATTTCATCACTTTTGCCATCGATAAAACCAAACGCATTTTTAGAATTTACCAGCAAAAAATCAGCCCCGCTATCAAACGCGTCAAAGAGAATTTCACCAGCCAATCGCAACGCGCACTCCTTTTCGGCGCCGTAAATTTCAGCCCTTAACGCCTCGTTTTCGCGCTCAAATCTCACGACATCTCCGCCAAATCTGCACACCAAATCCCGCGCGCCCTCATCGCCCCAAACAGCGATTTTAAAGCCCGTGTAGCGGTGCGGGGCAGTGTTTGCGTCTATCTCGGCTAGGCTTTGTGCGCTATAAATTTTATCCACGCGCGCCGGATCAATCCCACAAAGCTCGCAAAGCCTATCATAAATCAAATCGCAATCATAGTCCAAATTTAGGGCATTGCACGGCGTGAAATACACAAGCTGCGGGCAGATAAAATCTAAAATTTCGCCCCTTTTTTGCGGGAAATTTTCGAGCAGAAAATTCGCAAAAACAAAGGCACTGTTTCCCAAAAAAATCTCGCTAAACTTCCTTAAATTTGAGCTGTAAAAATATGGCGCTAATTCCTTGTAAAACTCGAAAGTATCGCCATTAGCGATAGCAGAAAAACTCTGAAATTTAGAGTAAAAACTCTCAAATCCACACTCTAAATCCTTGCGCGCCTCTTTTCCGCTAAGTGGCGCAATGTATAAAATCCTGCCAAAGCGCGCCAAAATCCCACCAAATGGCTCCTCCACGCTCGCGACCACGCCATTAATTTTGACAAAACTCACGCCCTCATAGCTAAAATACGGATCGCCCGCTTTTATCTCGCCCAAAAGCTCACCCACACTAGCGAAATTTTCGCGCTCAAAAATATATGGCTTAAAATAGCTTAAAACATCGATTTTAGGGTCAAATCTGAAAAGCCTGATCTCCAACATAACTGCTCCTTTTTGCGCCCAAAATTCTACTAAAATTTGGCTAATAATTAGATTTTTAGGCGCAATTTTATATAATAATCGCTTTTATTTTAGCCAAAAAGTGAAATTAATATGAAATTTTTATATACCTTAAACCACGCGCCCATAAACGCGCATTTTAGCAAAAACTCAAACGATTTCGTCGTGCGCGAAGTCCCGCTGTATGAGCCTAGCGGCGATGGCGAGCATGCGATGATACATCTGCAAAAAAAGGACCTAACCACCTGGGAAGCCTTGCAAATTTTAAGCGAACATTTAGGCGTGAAGATGCGCGATTTTGGCTATGCAGGGCTAAAAGATAAAGAGGGCTTAACTAGCCAGTTTGTTACATTTCCTTTCAAATTCGCGCAAAATTTAGAGAGTTTTTCGCACGAAAAAATCAAAATTTTAAGCCTTAATCGCCACAAAAACAAGCTAAAAATCGGACATTTAAAGGGAAATAATTTTTTTATCCGCCTAAAAAAGGTCTTGCCAACTGACGCTTTAAAACTGCGTGAAGCTCTTGAAACACTCGGCGCGCAGGGGTTTGCGAACTATTTTGGCTTCCAGCGCTTTGGCAAATTTGGCGACAACGCTAAGACAGGTCTAGCGATACTGCGTGGCGAAAAGCGCATTAAAAACCCTAAAATGCGCGACTTCCTAATCAGTGCGTATCAAAGTGAGCTATTTAACGCTTGGCTAGCCAAAAGGGTTGAAATTTCAAAATTTGCTAGCGAATTTAGTGTGAGCGAGTTTGCCAAAATTTACGGATTTGACAAAGCCCTTGCCAAATCTATCGCCACTCAGGCGCAATTTTACAAGCTACTTCCCGGCGAGATTTTGGGGCATTTCCCGCACGGGGCGTTTTTTACCTGCGAGGATTTAGGCGCGGAGGTAGAGCGGTTTGTGCGCCGCGATATCACGAGCGCTGGGCTCATCGCCGGGGCACAAAAACTGCGCGCAAGTGGCGTGGCGAATAGATTTGAGAGTGAGATTTTCGCCGAGGCTGAGGCGTATTTGGCGCAAACAAACGGCTCATATCGCTATGCGTGGAGCTATATAGAGGATATCTCGCACAGCTACGACGAGGAAAAGGCGCAGTTTGGATTTAGCTTTTATCTACCAAAAGGCTCGTATGCGACGGTGATTTTGGAGGAAATTTTGCATAGAGAAATTTTCGAAAATTTCGCCCCTAACGAAGAGTGAAATTTGAAATTTAGCCAAATTTCGCTCCGCAAGCTAGAAATACTGCACCAAATTTGAAATAATGATAAAATTTGATAAAAATATAAAATTCGGTGAGCAAGAATGCCACCCTACGGTGCTTTATCGTCAAAAGCAAGAGCTTTGTTAAACGAGGAAAAATAATGGAAGTCAAACTAACATTACTAGAATTTGAATATTTAATGGAAAATTGTGAATTTGCAAAAAAAATATTAACTATCAAAAATAAGAATTTTATAAAAGTATGTGTAGATATAGATACAGCAGAAAGCATTAGAGAGTGGGCTCTTGATGAATTAGAGATAAAAGGCTTTGATGAAAATTATGAATTGAATTCAGATGGAAAAATTTTAGAAGCATTGGTGGATTTATTCTATGTGTAGCAAGGATATCCACCCTACGGTGCTGACCGTTATTGTAAAGGATAGCAAATGAAAACGCCACTAATTACAATGCGTTTTATTGAAAATTTAAAATTTTTACAAGAAAAAGTGCCAAAAGAAAATATTATATTCTGTGGAGACGATGAATATAATGAATTTTTGTGTGTTAGCTGTGGCGGTCAAATTTATGGTGTAGCATATTTTAACTATGGCACAAATTCCCAAATAAGCTTAAATGTGCGAAAGAATTTACTTTACATAGGTGCTAGTCAAAATTTTATCTGCATAGATATAGACGGCGGCGAAATTTTATTTAATGAAGAGTTGATTTTTCCATTTTTCGAAATGCTCTACGATGAAAACAGCGAATATCTATGTGTAGTCTGTGAGTGTAACATTATATGTTATTTTGGAAGCAAAGAAGTATGGAGAGTGGATTTTGGCGAAATTATAAATAGTTATGAAATTATAGATAATAAATTATTTGTTAAATGCGTAGATAAAAAAGAATATATAATCAGTTTATTTAATGGAAATATATGAGTAAATTGAAATCAAATAGTATCATAGGGTGGGCATACTTGCCCACCGCAAATGAGCCGAATTTTACAGCCCCATTTTGTTTGGATTTAGGATATTGTTTGGATCAAAAGCCTTTTTAATCGCGCGGAAAAGCTCCATTTCAGCCTCGTTAAACGCCATTTTCATATACGGAGCCTTCGAAATGCCAATCCCATGCTCCCCACTTAGCGTGCCACCAAGCTCCACGGTCGCTGCGAAAATCTCCTCGATAGCTAGGTGAGCCTTTTTGACCTCTTCGACATTGCTTTTATCAGCCATGACATTTGTATGGACATTGCCATCGCCAGTGTGTCCAAAACACGGCGTAACAAGCCCATATTTAGCCGAAATTTCAGCGATTTTATCCAAAAGCGCAGGTAAATTCGAGCGTGGCACGGTGATATCTTCGTTTAGCTTCAAAGAGCCGTAGCAGGTGATTGATTGCGAGCAGTTTCTGCGCGCAAACCAAATATCCGCACTCTCTTTTTCATCTTTTGCCACACGAAATTCACTAGCTCCATTTGCCATAAAACTATCTTTGATCACGCGCAAATCGGCTTCTAAGCTATCTTCGATATTGCCATCGACATCGCAGATTAGTATCGCCCCAGCGCTAGTTGGCAAGCCTTTATGAAATTTCTGCTCGACAGCCTTTATACATAGATTGTCCAAAAACTCCATTGCCACTGGCGTTACGCCACCTGCCATTGTCTTATACACAGCGTCCATTGCATTTTTAACACTTGGGAAAATTCCCATTGCAGTCTTTTTGAATTTTGGCATTGCGATGAGTTTTAGCGTGATTTCGGTAATCACGGCAAGCGAACCCTCACTAGCAATTAAAATTCCAGCGATATTATACCCAGCGACATCTTTTATCGTGCGTTTGCCAGCGCGTATGATTTCGCCACTAGGAAGCACAGCGCGTAGAGCCATGACATAGTCTTTGGTTATGCCGTATTTCGCCGCTCTCATACCGCCTGAGTTTTCAGCGACATTGCCACCAAGCGTGCTGTATGCCTCACTCGCAGGATCTGGCGGATAAAATAGTCCCATTTTGGCGACTGCATTTTGCAAATCTTTATTTATCACGCCCGGCTGGACGACGGCGACTAAATTTTGCAAATCAATCTCTAAAATTTTATTCATGTGCTTTTCAAAGCCTAGAATTATCCCGCCCTCATGCGCCAAAGAACCACCTGTAAAGCCACTTCCAGCCCCGCGCGGGATAATTGGCAGATTGTGAGCGTTGCAGTATTTTAAAATCTCGCTCACATCGCTTTCATCTCGCGGGAAAAGCACAGCGTCTGGCTTAAAGCGCCTTCTAGTCGCGTCATAGCAGTAGGCGATTTTATGCGCTTCGTCAAAATAGGCGTTTTGCTCGCCTAGTAAATTTGTAAAAAATTCTATATCAGAATTATTCATCATCTAAGCCCAAAAGATATGAATAGTGCTTGTCATAGTCGCTAATCGGACCATTTGTGAAATCCCAAAACACGGTTTTGATATCCCCTACGCGTGAATAAAACGGAAGCGTGTAGTAAGCAACCTTGCCACTTTCATAAGTGCGAAGTGGTTTGAAGCTGCCGCAGTCTGCGAATACGCTCTTTTCGTTCATTGCGACAAAAATTAGCCCAGTGCTGTTTTTCGCGCAAATTTTGCGGAAATCATCACGGCTCGGATTTGGTTTAGAATTTAGCCTCAAATACGCTCCGCCAAGGTCAGGGTGAATAAACTCGATATTTGGGAAAGCCTGCACGATTTGTGCGTAAATTTCGGCATTTGGAGCCACGATTAGGGCGCGGTCATAAAGGTAGTTTAAAATCACCTTATCGCCATTAGCTGGCAAAATTTTTGGTAGTGGCAGAGCTTTTTGCTCCAACATACCAAAGACTTCGAATCTGATTTTTGCCTTTGCGCCGGATTTTTCGCTGACTACTGCGCGCGCGATGATAGCGTTTTCGCCGTTGCCGAAATCATGCATTACAATCCCAGCGCTTCCTACCATGATAGCGGGATTATCAGCGATTACGGCTTCGCCATTTTGCACATCAAAAATCAGCGTTTCATAAGGCGGCATGTAAAATTCAGCCCCAAAAACAGATGATAAAAATAGCCCCAAAGCAAGTAAAATTCGTTTCAAATTTAACTCCTAAAATAAAATTTTCGCCAATTATACATAAGAATTTACAACAAACGGCAAGGGATATTTGCCAAATATAAACCAAATTTGGCTAGAATTGAGGTTTTAATTTCAATTTTAAAGCGGTTTATGATGAGAATTTTTGCACTGATTTTTTTACTTTTTAGCCTTTCATTTGCCAGTTCTTCGAGTGTGGAAAAATTTAAATGGCCCTCAGGCGTGAGCTTGCTACAATTTATGGAAAATTTCTCTATTCCGCTCTCGACATATTATGATTTAGACAAAGAAGATCAAGAATTAGCCGCCGAAGTGCGCGCAGATGTCGAGTGCATGATGCTAAAAGACCCGCTTGGCAAAATCGTCCAAGTCCTAATCCCCATAAACGACGAGCTTCAAATCCAAATTTACCGCGACAAAAAGGGAATTTACAAATTTATCTACACGCCGATTGTTTATGAACAACACTCTTACGCTTTAAGCATTGAGATTACTTCATCGCCCTCAAATGACATTTTAAAGGCTACCGGAAGTATCGCGCTAGCAAACGAATTTTCGAGCGTTTTTAAAAACGAGGTAAATTTCAAAAAACTGCAAAAAGGCGATCGCCTTACGATTTTATACGAGCAAAAAACTCGCCTTGGACGCCCATTTGGCGGGGTTAAAATCCTAGCCGGCACAATCGAGGAAGCCAAAAAACCAAAATCGCTTTATTATTTCGAGGACAAATACTACAACGAAACTGGCAAAAAGGTCGAGCATTTCGTGCTTACCACGCCACTTGTTTATACTAGAATTTCATCTCGTTTCACGCCTAAACGCTTCCACCCGGTGCTTAAACGATACCGCGCGCACCTAGGCGTGGATTATGCTGCGCCAAAAGGGACAAAAGTAAATGCCGCAGGCAATGGCAAAGTAACCTTCGTAGGGCGCAAAAACGGCTATGGAAACACCGTCGAAATCAACCACGGCGGAGGTTTGGTTACGCTGTATGCGCATTTAAGCGGATTTGCCAAAGGGTTAAAAGTCGGTATGAGCGTAAAACAAGGCCAACTAATCGCCTATGTAGGCTCCACAGGCCTAAGCTCGGGACCGCATTTGCATTTGGGTCTGTATCGCAACAACCAGCCAGTCGATCCCCTAAAAACCATAAAAATCACAAAATCAAATTTCGTAAGCGAGGAAGAGCGCAAATTTAAGGCGTTGGTAAAGGATATGAACGCTAAATTTGACGCGGTTAAAGACGGCTCGAAAAACCCAGCGAAATTTGAACCTTATGAAAATTTAGTTAGCATAAATTAGAGGCAAAAATGGAAGCAAAAGATAAAGAATTTTTGACAGATTACGAAGAGGCCGAAGCTCTTTTAGAGGCGCATATCGGCGATACGATAGAAGAAGAGCTAAGCCCAGCGGACCTTGCAGATCACTTAAAGGCGCTTAAAAAACACGACGAGGAAAAATATGTCGAATTCCTAGAAAAACTCGACCCCGAGGACCTTGCTGACGCTGCGCTTGAAATGCCAGATCACATGCTCGAAGATATCATCGAAACCCTTCCTAGCGAAAAAATCGTCGAAGCTATCGAAGAGCTAGAAAGTGATGATCAAGCAGAACTACTCCAAAGTATCGAAGAAATCGACGAGGATAAGGCAAAGGAGCTTTTTTACGGGCTTGATGAGGACGATCGCCACGATATTTTGACGATTAACAAATACGACGATGACGAAGCTGGCGCGTATATGCAAACCGAGGTTTTTAGCGCACGCGAAAACCAAACCCTAGGCGAAGCTGTCGATATGCTAAGGGTAATGCGCCAAAACGGCGATATCGAAAATGTTTTTCAGCTCTTTGTTTTAGATGATAAGGGCCACATGCTAAGCGCATTTTCGACCTCGGATTTGATTTTATACGATTTTTCGCTCACGCTAAAAGAAATTTCGCAAAAATTTAACGCAGACGCAAAGGTGCATTTCGCCACCGATACCGATAAAATCGAAGATGTCATCAAGGATTTCGAGGAATTTGACCTAAATGTAATCCCTGTTTTGGACGCAAACGGCGTGCTGATTGGGCGAATCACAGCCGATGATGTGCATGATTTGATTCAAGAGCGCGCCACAGAGCAAATTTACAACCTTGCCGGTGTCAATGATGAGGCTGAGGAGGAAGATACTGCATTTTCAGCTGGAAAGGCGCGTGCATCGTGGCTGGGCGTGAATTTATGCACGGCGATTATTAGCTCGATTATCATCGGACTTTTTGACGCTACAATCGAGCAACTCGTCGCCCTTGCCGTGCTTATGCCAATCGTGGCCTCCATGGGTGGCAACACAGGCACGCAGGCTCTCACCGTTACGGTTCGTCGCCTAGCCCTTGGCGAAATCGAGGCGCGCGATATCCGCTCGGTAATCACGCGCGAAGTTACCATTTCACTGGTAAATGGCTCGATTTTTGCCGTGGCAATGGGAATTGTGGCGTGGGTATGGTTTGGTATGAAGCTTCTTGGCGTCGTGATTGCGATGTCAATGGTGATAAATTTGACCTTGGCTGGATTTTTTGGCGCGATTATTCCGATTGCCTTGCGCCGTTTTGGGATCGATCCAGCTGTGGGAAGCTCGGTTTTGCTGACCACGGTTACTGATATAGTGGGATTTTTTAGCTTTTTAGGACTTGCGACATGGATATTGATATAAAAAATTTTAAAATTTCAAAACTCGAACACTCGAATTTCATTAAGCCATTTAGGCTAAATTTCGAATTAAACGGCGAGGCGCGAGCGTGGGATTGCGTCAAAGTGCATGATAGCGTCTCAATACTGCTATATCACAGCGAAAAAAAGGCGTTTTTGCTCGTTAAGCAGTTTCGCCCAAGTGTGTGGTTTTACCAAGACGAAAATTTAATAAACTGCGATGAAAAGGGCTTTACCTACGAGCTGTGCGCTGGGATTTTAGACAAAGGCATTAGCGAGGAACAAACCGCAATCGAGGAAATTTACGAAGAAACCGGATATGAGCTTAAAAATTTGGAGTTTATCACGAGCTTTTACAGCGCACTTGGTTTTGGCGCAAATCGCCAAATTTTATTTTACGGCGAGATTGATGAGAGTATGAAAAAAGGCGCAGGTGGCGGGGTCGATGGCGAGAATATCGAGCTGTATTTTTTGCCGTTAGATGAAGCTAAAAAATTTATGTATGATGAAAAAATCGTGCGAGCCTCTGGGCTAGTGGCGGCGTTTTTGTGGTTTTTCCAAAACAAGGGCGAAATTTAATGCAAATTTTAGCCCAAATTTTACTAAATTTTAGAATTTATCCACGCCGATGACACAGCATAATATCATTTTATATATCGAATACATCGGCATTGCCTCGGCTTCTTTGAGCGGATTTTTATTCGCGGTTAAAAGGGACTGCGACTGGCTGGGGATTTTTTTGGCTGCGTTTTTGACCGCCCTTGGTGGCGGGATTGTGCGCGATATCACGGTGGGCAGACCGCTGTATTCCTTCACGCACTATATGCCAGTAATCATCGTCATTGCGGTGCTTATCGCCTCGCATATTTTCGCAGCCCAGACCAAAAAACTGCAAGGCAGATTTATATTTATTTTCTCCGACGCAATCGATGTGATTTGCTTCTCGATTGTCGGGGCTATGGTTTCGATTGAGTATGGATTAAATGTTTTTGGGGCGATACTTATCGCCTTTTTTAATGGCGTTGGGGGCGGAATTTTGCGCGATGTGCTATTAAACGAGGTGCCGTGGTTTTTGCGCACGGGACTTTATGGGACGATAAGTATGGGTGTCGGGCTGGTTTATTTTATCTTAGACTGGCTTGACTTGGCGAATATCTACACGATTTTGGCACTATTTTTCGCTGGGATTGTAGTTAGAATGTTTGCGTATTATAGGGGTTGGCATTTGCCAAAAGTGGAGTATAACAAATGAAGTATTTAATGAGTAATTTTTCTAGGGTCGATGTCGCTTTTACTAGGGGTAAAGGTGCGAAGCTATGGGATAGCAACGGCGAGAAATACATTGATTTCGCCGCTGGAATTGGGGTGTGCAGCCTAGGGCATGCAAGCCCTGTGGTGATAGAGGCCATAAACACGCAAAGCGCGATGATAATCCATAGCTCGAACATTTATAGAGTCCTGCCACAAGAGGTGCTAGCCAAAAAAATCAGCAATCTTTTGGGCTATCAAACATACGCTGTGTTTTGCAACTCTGGGGCTGAGGCGAACGAAGCAGCCATAAAAATGGCGCGCAAATACGGCACGACTAAATTTGAGAGCAAAAAATATGAAATTTTGACTTTGAAAAATTCCTTCCACGGGCGCACTATGGCTACTTTGAGTGCCACAGGACAGGATAAATTTCACCCTGAAATTTTCGCTCCATACATTGAGGGATTTAAATTTTACGACGGAATCGATGAAATCATCGCAAATATCAGCGATAAAACGGTCGCTGTGATGATAGAACTAATCCAGGGCGAGGGTGGAATTTGCCCGCTGGATAAAAAATCAGTCCAAAAACTAGCCAAAGTTTTGAAAGAAAAAAACCTACTTCTAATCACCGACGAGGTCCAATGTGGCGTCTATCGCTCGGGCGAGTTTGTCGCAAGCAAGCTCTATGGCATAGAGCCTGACATTATCACCTTTGCCAAAGGGCTAGCAGGTGGCGTGCCAATCGGCGCGTGCGTGGCTAGGGAAAATATCTTTGCCCCTGGCGAGCATGGAAGCACATTTGGCGGCAACCACCTAGCCACATCGACCGCAAACGCCGTTTTGCGCGAGCTAGAATACCTCTACGAAAGTGGCGAGCTTAAAAAAACTATCGCCGAATTTGAGGAAAATTTAGACAAAATTTTAAAAGATTTCCCAAATTTCTTCGAATCTCGCACAGGGCTTGGACTAATGCAAGGACTAGTTTTAAAAGACAGCACATATCTAAGCATACTCTTTGCCGAGTGCCTAAGAAACGGACTTTTGGTGCTAAAATCAGGTAGCAAAACACTAAGATTTTTACCGCCATTAAACATAAAGAAAAAAGAGATAAAAGCAGGATTTGAAATTTTGCGCAAGACTCTTGAAGAGCTTCAAGATTGAAATTTAGCGATTTTTTCGAAGCATGGCTAAATGATAGCTACTACGCAAATGGCGTTAAAATCGGCAAAGAGGGCGATTTTTACACCGCTGTTAGCGTGGGAAGCTTTTTTGGGATTTGCTTGGGGCGCGAAATTTTGCGCCTTAGTGCGAATTTTGCTGGCGAAATTTCACTCGTCGAAATCGGCGCAAATGAGGGATTTTTGCTCGCTGATATAGCGCAAGCGCTTTTTACTTTCGACCCAAATTCTTTGGCGAAATTTGAGTTTGTCATCATCGAGCCACACCAGAGGCTGCGCCAAATCCAAAGCGAAAATTTCGCTAAAAAATTTGGCGATGAAATCACGCTAAAACATTTCGCTTCGCTAAAAGAAGCGAAATTTAGCGAGGCGATTTTTATCGCAAACGAGCTTTTTGACACCTTCAAATGCGAGGTCGTAAAAGATGGCAAAATGCTTTATATCGAGGATTTTAAACAAATTTGGCGCGAAATTTGCGATAATGAAATTTTAAAATTTAGCGCTGGGGGCACAGAAATTCCGCTTGGATACGAGGAATTTGCTAGTAGCATTAATGCGCAAAAATTCGCCTTTTTGGCATTTGATTATGGCAAAATGGGTGCGAGCGGGGAAATTTCGCTTAGAATTTACAAAAATCACCAAGTTTATAATTTGTTTGAAATTCAAAATTTAGCCGAATTTTACGGGGTAAGCGACATTACTTATAATGTAGATTTTGAAATTTTATCGCGCGCTTTTGAGAATACTGGCGCGAAAATTGGCAGATTTATGAGCTTTGAAAAAGCCTTAATCGAATTTGGCGCGACGCAAATTTTGGAGCAATTTGCGCAAAATTTGGGTCAAAACGGCTATCAAAATGCCCTAGCCCAGTTTAATCACCTGCGCCATGAATTTGGCGAAAAGTTCAAATTTATCGAGTTTTTAAAAGGATTTTAATGAGAGTTTTTATCGATTGCGAATGCGAGATTATGCAAAAAAGCCTCGAAATGTTTTTGGCAAATTTTGCCGTGCAAAATTTAGGCGAGGCCGATTTTGTCGTGACAGACACTGCCAGAGCAAGTGCCAAACCGCTCTTTATCATCGCTAAAAACGGCGATTTAGAATTGCCGTTTAGCAAAGAACAGCTTGTTTTGGCGCTTAAAAATTTTAGCGCGAGTGAGATCGTGCAAGCTAGCTATAATAAATTTGAGTTTTCACAAAATTTGGATTTAGAAGCGCAAATCGGCGCAGTATTTGATGAGTTTAAGGCGCGAATTTTAGAAATTTTAAGGAAACAAAGTGGCAAAATTTAGAGGCAAAATTTCAAGCGGAATTTACAAAGGAAAAAGCTTGGAACTCCCAAGCCTAGGGACTACGCGCAGCACGAAATCGATCGTAAAGGGCTCGTTTTTCGACTCATTTAGGTATGAGTTAGAAGGCAGCTGCTTTATCGAGGGCTTTGGCGGAAGCGGCGGCATGGCACTCGAAGCCCTTAGCAACGGCGCAAAAGAGGTTTTCGCTATCGAAAAAGACCGCAAAGCTTACGAAATCACAAGGCGTAACTTCGCCCTTTTTGGCGTGGAAAAAAATGCCCTAAATGGCGATTGTTTCGCGCTTTTGCCACAAATTTTGGCGAATTTAGACAACGAAAAAATTTTCATCTACCTTGATCCGCCATTTGATATCAGAGAGGGTTTTGCTGGAATTTACGAGCGCGTAGTGGGCCTAATCTGCGAAATTTGCGAGTGCGAGAGGGTGAAATTTGTGATAATCGAGCACGCAAGTGAGGTGAAATTTGAAGCAAATATCGCAAAATTTAGCCTTTTAAAATCCAAAAAATTTGGCGCCACGACACTATCTTACTATGCAAAATAAAATTTCAAAAAACCTTAGCGGTGCCGAAATGAAGGCACTTTTGGAGTATTATTCGGCGCGTAGTAATACTGATGAAAATCTTTTTAGCGCCCCAGATCCACTGCAAGTGCTAAAACCTCTCGCCCGCGCCCCGCACGCGCCCGTAATCGCGCTAATTTGCGCACTTTTTGCCTATGGCAACGCAGGGCAGATAGTAAAATTTTTAAATTCGCTAAATTTTGATTTGCTTGGAAGCGATGAAAAGACGATAAAATCAGCTTTGCAAGGCAAAAAATACCGCTTTCAAAGCGAGCGCGATGTGGCGGAGATTTTTCTCACGCTTCGCAGGCTTTGCGAGTGCGATATAGAAAAAATCATTTTAAATGGTATGAAAAATGGCGAAATCATAAACGGCATAAATGCGCTCATAGCCCAAATTTACGAGCTTTCAGAGTATCGCTCGGCTGGATATGAGTTTTTCTTCGGCAAAAATTTCACCACTAAACCAACCTCGCCATACAAACGCTACAATCTGTTTTTGCGCTGGATGGTGCGCAAAAGTGATATAGATTTGGGGCTGTTTTCGCGCATAAGTTCGTCCAAACTGCTCATACCGCTCGATACTCACACGCACAAGGTCTCGCTAGCCTTGGGCTTAATAGATAGGAAGGTTTATGATTTTCGCGCTGTTAGCGCTCTTAGCGCAAAACTGCGCGAGTTCGACCCGCACGATCCGATAAAATATGATTTTGCGCTGTATAGACTAGGACAAAGCAGAGAAATTGAGGAATTAATAAAAAATTTGAAATGAAATTTAGCCCATTTTTGGGCTAAATTTAGATTTCTACGACTATTTTTTTGGCGTTTTCATCGACATAGATTGCGAAAATTTCGTGTTTTTTCTCACCCACGACTTCCACTTCACAACCCCTAAGCTCGGGGCTTTCTAGCAAAATTCTAGCGATTGTATCATTTAACTCTTCTAGCGTCATTTTTAATCCTTATTTATCTTTGAAAAATCGCGCGATCTTGGCTTGGAGTTTAAACCACTCTTTTAGCTCCATTATCGGGTGGCCAGCGAAATTTTTACCAGCTGGCAGGTCTTTGCTAATCCCGCCTCTGGCTGCGACTTGGACGAAATCCCCTACCCTGACATGTCCGCCACTGCCTGCTTGACCGCCAAGGACGACATTTCTACCAAGTATAGTTGATCCTGCAAGTCCCACTTGTGAGACGATTAGGCAGTTTTCACCTAGCTCGCAGTTGTGTCCGATTTGGACTAGATTGTCGATTTTGGTGCAAGATGAAATTATCGTAGAGCCAAAAACCGCCCTATCTATCGTGGTATTCGCGCCGATTTCGACCTCATCTTCGAGCACGACATTTCCATTGTGATAAATTTTAACATGCGTGCCGTCGCTTCTATGCGCGTAGCCAAAGCCGTCCGAGCCGATAACTGCGTTTGCTAGGATATGGCAACGAGCCCCTATAATCGTGTCGTTGTAAATCACGACCCCTGGGTGTATCACACAATCATCGCCGATAACGACATCATCGCCGATATACGCACCAGCGCAAATCACGACTCTCTCGCCGATTTGGGTATTTGAGCCGATATAAACACCCTTTGCGATTTGCGCACTTTTAGCAATCGCGCTTGGGCGAGGCTCCCTGATAAGCGGTTTTGCAAAATATTTGCTCAGTATGGCAAAGGCTAGGTGCGGATTGACACACTCGACTTTGATTATGTTTTTTGGAACCTCTACGCCCTTTTTTACCAAAACAGCGCACGCCTTGCTATCGGCGATAAATTTTTCATTTTTTTCGCTATCGCAGTAGCTAAGCTCGCTCCCGCTTGCATTTTGCAGTGAATTTATCGCTGTGATTTCGGCATCTTCGATCCCCAAACTAGCAAAATCCATTCTTAAAATTTTAACAATTTCAGAAAGTTTCATATATTCTCCTACATATCAAGTGCGACGCTACCGCTTCTGACGATATCGATTGGGTTGTATTTTTTCACGGTCTTTAAAAAACTCTCGATTCTATCAGCATCATCGCACGCCATAAGCACGATATGGTTTTCGTCGCTGTTTGCGATAGAGCCGTTATACGCTTTTAGCAAAGCATCAAGTCCGGCTAAATTTTCGTTTAATGCGATTTTTATTAAAACCATCTCTTTTTCGACAAAATTTGCCTCCTCGATTACTTTATAAATCGGGATTAGCTTGTGAAGTTGCTTTGTAATCTGCTCGATAATGCGCTCATCGCCCAAGGTTACAATCGTAAGCCTAGATAAATTTGTATTTGGGATAGGTGCGACGGTTAGGGAGTTGATATTATATCCGCGCCCTGCAAAAAGCCCAGAAATACGAGAAAGCACGCCGTGTTCGTCCAAAACTATGACTGAAATAATTCTTTTTATACTATTCATAATCAAATCCTATTCAAATATCATATTATATAGCGCGCCACCTGCTGGCACCATTGGGAAAACATTTTCGAAGCGATCGACCTTAACCTCGATAAAGCAAACCTTATTGCTTTCAAGCGCAGTTTTTAGCGCGCTTTCAAACTCAGCTTTTGTGCTAACGCTAAATCCAAGCCCGCCAAAGCTCTCTACGAGTTTTACGAAATCTGGCTGTTTGCTAAGATCTGTCGATGAAAATCTCGCACCATAAAACATACTTTGCCACTGCCTAACCATACCCAAAAAGTTGTTATTAAGTATGATATTTACGACACCAAGATTATTTTCGCTAAGCGTCATTAGCTCTTGGATATTCATTAAAATTGAGCCATCGCCTGTGAAATTTATAACCTGCCTTTTCTCGCCAGCGTAAGCTTTCGCTCCCATTGCAGCAGGCAAGCCATATCCCATAGTGCCAAGCCCACCGCTTGTAAGAAGCGTGCGAGGGCGGTTAAATGGATAAAACTGCGCTACCCACATTTGGTGCTGTCCGACATCTGTGACGATTATAGCGTCATCGCTTGCGATTTCGCCAGTTTTTTCCACTACCCATTGTGGTTTTAAAACCTCATCGCTATCTGTGTATTTTAGCGGGTGAATTTCTTTATAAATTTTGATTTGTTCGCGCCATTTGGCGTAGTTTGCAGGCTCTGCTTCGTCCTTTAATCTAGGATTTAGCTCTGCTAAGACGGATTTTACATCGCCTACGATTGGAAAATGCGCATTTACGATTTTTGAAATCGAGCTTGGATCGATATCGACATGGATAATTTTTGCGTTTTTGGCGAATTCTTCAAGTTTTCCAGTTACCCTATCATCAAATCTCGCTCCAAGGCAGATTATAAGGTCAGTTTCGCTAAGCGCCATATTGGCTGCGTAGCTTCCATGCATTCCCACTAAGCCCAAATTTAACTCATCATCGCTTCTCATCGCGCCAAGCGCCATTAGGGTTTCTACTACTGGGATTTGCGTGATATGCGCTAGTTGCCTTACTTCCTCGCTAGCCTCGCTTAAAATCACGCCACCGCCGATATAAATTATCGGGCGTTTGGCCGCCATTATTAGCTCAGCTACTTTTTTTATCTGTTTTGCGTTGCCTTTGTAAGTCGGGCGATATGTTTGCATTTTTATCTCATCTGGATAGATAAACTCGCCAAGCTTAGCCGTAACATCTTTTGGCACATCGATATGCACAGGACCCGGTCTGCCAGAGCGTGCGATATAAAATGCTTGTTTTAGCACCATTGGAAGCTCTTCAACGGTTTTTACTAGGAAATTGTGTTTGACACATGGCCTTGAAATTCCAACCGCATCAATCTCTTGAAATGCGTCAGTTCCGATAAGCGAACCAGCAACCTGTCCGCTAATTAGCACGATTGGGATAGAATCTGCATACGCAGTGGCAAGGCCTGTGATTGCATTTGTAAAACCAGGACCGCTTGTTACGATAGCTACGCCGACCTTTCCGCTAGCACGCGCGTATCCGTCAGCCGCCATAGCCGCAGCTTGCTCGTGGCGCACCAGGATATGTTTGAAATATGTTTGTTTGTATGTTTCATCATATATGTTTAGCGCAGCGCCACCAGGATATCCAAATACTACCTCAACGCCCTCTTGATGAAGCGCCTCGATAATCATCTGCGAACCGTTTAATTTCTCCATGTTCAATCCTAATTATGAAATGACTGAGTATTTTATTATTTTTTAGATTAAATTCTAAGAATTTTTTAAAGAATTTGATTAAATTTTATATTTTTGTAAGAATTTTGATTAAATTTAAGGCAAAATTTAAAAAGGCTTGCGAACGCGCGCAAGCCTAAATTTGGTTAAAATGATTTTTTCGTAAGGATATGTATCAAAAAGCTAATCACAAAAGCCACTACGCTAGGCACAATCCAGCCAAGCATAGCATCATAAAATGGAAAGCTACTAACCCAATTAGTAATACCTGGAATTTTGATTTTTAAGACATCTAGTCCATTTACGATACCCACAGCGAAGCTCGCATACACGCAAGCCCTATAAACTAACTTGCTTGTATCGATTAGCGGATCGATTAGCGATAAAATTATAAGCATAATCGCAGCTGGATAAATCGCGATTAGCACAGGGATACTCGCGCTAATAATCGTTGTAAGTCCGAAATTTGCCACGCCAAATGATACAAGGCAAAGTATCACAACCCAAATTTTATATGGAATTTTACCTTTTACTAGGTTTTCAAAATACTGGCTACATGAGCTGATTAAACCCAAAGTCGTAGTAAGGCAGGCTAGGAAAAATGCAAGCCCTAGCAAGGCTGTGCCGACACTGCCAAAAAGATAGTGGCTGATTTTACTAAGGTATTGTGCGCCGTTTGTTACATCAGGGAAAAGGCTAGCTGCACTCGCACCAAGATATGAAATCATCAGATAAATCACGGCTAAAAGCGCGCCCGCAAACATACCTGCTTTTATCATAGATACGACGATATGTCCCTCATCACTAACACCGCGCGCTCTCATCGCATTTGCGATAATGATACCAAAGGCTAGTGAAGCCAAAGCGTCCATAGTCTGGTATCCATCGACGAAACCACTTGCGACTGCGTGATCTCTATACGCTTCGTTTGGAGCGACAAATTCGCCCATAGGGGTCAAAAATGACGATACGAAAAGCCCCAAAATCAAAATCAAAAGCACAGGCGTAAGGTAGCGTCCGAGCAAATCGACGAGTTTTGATGGATTTAAGCATAAAACAAAATTTAGCGCAAAATACGCAGCCGAATAGATCAAAAGCCACATCTGCACCGATGTTTCGGCGACATTTTCACGCACGACGATATCAAATGGCATATTTGCAGCACGCGGTATCGCAAAAAGCGGTCCGATAGTCAGATACAATGCGACTGTGAAAATCAGCGCAAAGGCGGGATCTACACGCTCGACTAAATTCGCTAGACCCTTTGATTTAGCCACAGCTGCGACGCCAAGGACTGGGATTAAAATCGCGGCACAGCAAAAAAACATAATTCCCACGAAAAAGTTATCGCCTGCGTTTTTGCCCACAATCGGCGGAAAAATGAAGTTTCCAGCACCAAAATACATAGCAAAAAGCATTAAAGCAATGGTAAAAAACTCTTTTTTGGTAAGCTTTCTGTCCATGAAATCTCCTTATCAAAAATTTAATCGTTCATTTTCTCATTATTTAATTTAAATTTCATTTAAATTTTATTTTTACTAAAAATTTAAGGCAAAAATTTTTGCTATAATCGCGCGAAATTTAATAAATTTATCAAGGTAAAACAAAATGGCAAAATCAAAATCAACACTTTTCGAGTGCCAACACTGCGGAAATCAACAATCCAGATGGCTTGGCAAATGCCCTGATTGTGGCGCATGGGATAGTTTCGTGGAGCTTAAAGCCGAGCAGATTAAAACCCTAAAAGAGATAGAAAAATTAGAGCAAAAAAAAGGCGCGAGTGGCGCAAAAGCAATAGATGAAATCCAAATCGAAGATGTCGTGCGCATAGATACCAAAGACGCTGAGTTAAATTTGGTTTTAGGTGGCGGGCTTGTAGAGGGCTCACTCGTGCTAATTGGCGGAAGTCCTGGCATTGGTAAATCCACGCTTTTGCTCAAAATCGCTGCAAATTTAGCCAGCCCAAATTCGCCCGCACTCTATGTCAGTGGCGAAGAAAGTGCCAGCCAAATCAAAATGCGAGCCGATCGCCTAGGCGCAATCAATAAAAATTTATTCTTGCTAACTGAGATAAATTTAAACACGATTTTAGATGAAATTTCAAGCAAAAACTACAAAAGCGTAATCATTGATAGTATTCAGACCCTTTATAGCGACAAAATTTCATCAGCCCCGGGCTCTGTTACACAGGTGCGTGAGATCACATTTGAGCTAATGCGATTAGCCAAAGAGCGCGGGATTAGCATTTTTATCATCGGGCATATTACCAAAGAAGGCTCAATCGCAGGACCTAGGATTTTAGAGCACATGGTCGATGTGGTGCTGTATTTCGAGGGGGACGCGAGCAAGGAGCTGCGAATTTTGCGTGGTTTTAAAAATCGTTTTGGCTCGACAAGTGAGGTTGGGATTTTTGAAATGAGCGAAAAAGGGCTAATTAGCGCAAAAGATGTCGCAAGTAAATTTTTCACTCGCACCAAACCTGCCTCAGGCTCAGCAATCACCGTGACTATGGAGGGCTCGCGCGCCCTGGTAGTCGAAATTCAAGCCCTAGTTTGCGAAAGCTCGTATCCCAAACGCTCTGCCACAGGATATGACAAAAACCGCCTCGATATGCTTTTAGCGCTTTTGGATAGGAAGCTTGAAATTGGTCTTGGCGGATACGATGTCTTCGTAAATGTCATCGGCGGGGTCAAAATCACCGAAACCGCCTGCGATTTAGCCGTGGTCGCTGCGATCGTAAGTAGCTTTAAAAACCGCCCACTTAGCAAAGAGAGCGCATTTATTGGCGAAGTTAGCCTAAATGGCGAAATTCGTGAAATTTTCAACCTTGATGCGCGCATAAAAGAGGCTAGTTTGCAAAAATTTAAAAACATAATCTCGCCGATGAAACCGCAAAATTCGCTAGGGCTTAAAATTTTTCACGCCACGGAAATTTCGCAAATCCTTGATTGGATGTAAAAAAATGCTATAATCGCGCGAAATTCTTGGACGGACAAATTCAATGGAAAAATGCGATCACTGCCACGGCTCGTTTGAGAGCGCGGAGCTTTTTAGCGATGAGGCGGGGCATAAGTTTTGCTGTAATGGGTGCAAAAATGTCTATTATCTTTTGCAGGGGCAAAATTTGGGCGAATTTTACGAGCGCCTTGGCAAAAATACCCTGCGCCCAGCCAAACAAAATGCCCAAATTCAGGGACCAGCTAGCAGTATTTACAAAAACTATGTCACCAAAGATAAAGACGGATTTAACCAAATTTCGCTTTTAATCGACGGAATTCACTGCTCAGCATGCGTCTGGCTAAACGAAAAAATCCTAAATAACGCCACCGGTATAATCGAAGTAAGCCTAAACGCAGCCTCGCACAAAGCGCGCATTGTATGGGACGAAGAGCAAATATCCTTAGCTGAAATTTTAAATTTAATCCGCTCGATTGGATACGATGCCTACCCTTATGACACAAACACCCAAAACGCCAAAGACACGGCAAAACGCAGGGAATTTTACGCTAGGCTTTTGGTTGGAATTTTTTGCGTGATGAATATAATGTGGATCTCAATCGCGCTGTATGGTGGGTATTTCACGGGGATCGAGCAGGGCACGAAGGATATTTTGCACTTTGCTGAGTTTATCCTAGCTACGCCTGTGCTTTTCTATACTGGGGCGGTATTTTTTAAGGGTGCATTTTATGCGCTTAAAACTCGCACCCCGAATATGGACTTGCTCGTTGGGCTTGGGGCTTTGGTAATTTATATTTATTCGCTTTATGTTATGTTTTCGCGCAATGGCGAGGTATATTTCGAATCCGTAGCGATGATAATCACCTTTGTTTTTGCGGGAAAATATCTGCAAATTTTAAGCCAAAAAAGAGCTGGCGAAAATTTAAGCTCACTTTCAAACATGCTTCTTGGCGAGGTTTGCACACTTGACTTTGACGGAAGTTATGCAAACAAATCCCCAAACGAGGTGCAAATCGGCGATGAAATTCTCATAAACCAAGGCGATCGCGTCCTAATCGACGGCGTGGTAAGTAGTGGCGAGGGGAGTTTCGATTATTCGGGCATTTCGGGCGAGAGTATCCCAGTATCGCTAGGCAAAAACGATGAAATCAAATCAGGCTCGCTCTGCCTATCTGGCTCACTAAAATACCGCGCAAACGCCGATTTTAAGGGCTCATTGCTAAGCAAAATCGTCGAGCTTTTAGAAAACGCAAATCTAAAAAAACCAAAATTTGAAATTTTGGCCAATAAAATTTCAGGCTATTTTTCGATTTTTGTCATAGCCGTGGCGTTTGTGGCGTTTGTGTTTTGGTATGCCAAAGCAGGCTTTGCAAGCGCGCTACTAATCAGCGTTAGCGTCATCATCATCGCCTGCCCTTGCGCCCTAGCCCTTGCCACGCCGATTGCGACGCTGTGCGCGATCTCTGTGGCGCTAAGGCATGGCATAATCTTCAAAGAGGCCAAAATGCTAGAAATCCTTTCCAGCGCCGATACCATCGTCTTTGACAAAACAGGCACGCTCACAAGCTCTGCGCTAATCGTCAAAAAAAGCGAAATTTCGCCCCACTGCGATATTGGCGCGCTAAAAGGGCTTTTACAAAGCTCAAACCACCCTATTTCCGAGGCCGTGCTTGAATTTTTAAATTCGGGCGAATTTGCAAAATTTGCGCCTGCGAATTTAGAAAATATCACAAACCACCCAGCAAAGGGTCTTAGTGCGAAATTTGGCGAAAATGAAATTTATGGCGGAAGCGCGAAATTTATGTGCGAACTTGGCGCAAATGTCGCTAGCGGGGATTTAAGCGAGTATTTTTTCATGCAAAATAGGCAAATTTTAGCCAAATTTTGGCTTCTTGCGCCACTTAAAAATGATAGCAAAAAGGCCATAAAAACGCTACAAAATTTAGGTTACGAGCTTCATATCATCAGTGGCGATCACCAAAACGCCGTCAGTGCGATAGCGCGCGAGCTAGAAATAGTGAAATTTGGCGCGCAAATTTTGCCAGATGAAAAGGCTAGCTATATCCAAAACCTCGCTAAAATTGGCAAAAAAGTGGTAATGGTAGGCGACGGGATAAACGACGCAGCCGCGCTTAGCCTCGCTCACGCTGGGATTTGCCTAGGAAGTGGCGCGAATCTTAGCGTGCAAAAAAGCGATGTCGTGCTTATCAAAGACGATATGACGAGCCTCGTGCGCGCCATGCGTATCGCGCGCAAAACAGGCAGTAAAATCCGCCAAAATATCGCTATTTCGCTACTTTATAATCTAATCACGATTCCACTTGCGTTTTTGGGATACGCAATCCCGCTGTTTGCGGCACTCTCGATGAGCCTAAGCTCGGTAATCGTGGTCGCAAACTCAATGCTTTTAAGAAGGATAAAACTATGAGTAACGCCGTGCTAATGACTATGGTTACGATTTCGCTAATACTTGGATTTTGCGTGTTAGGCGGGCTTTTGTGGGCACTGAAAAATCATCAATTCGATGATTATTCGAAATTTCTTGGCGGGACAGAATTCGACGACGAGGACGCACTCAACGAAGCTGTGAAAATGGAAGAAAAACGCAAAGAGGCGTTAAGGCGAAAAAAAGAAAATTTGGATAGTTGAAATTTAGAGTAAAATTCCACATTAAATTTTGCAAAAATACTGCGCCGAAATTTTGCAAAAATACTGCGCCGAAATTTTGCAAAAATACTGCGCCGAAATTTCTTACTCGTAGATTGCCACGAATTTTGCTGACGCAAAATTCTCGCAATGACAGATTATACAAATTTTGCCTAATTTGTCATTGCGAGGAGCGAAGCGACGAAGCAATCTACGAGTAAAAAATAACCAAAACGCTAAATTCGCTGTCATTGCGAGGCGATTTATCGCCGAAGCAATCCAGAGATTGCAAAATTTAAAACGCCTGACGGCGTGCTGGATTGCTTCGAGTTTTTCAAACTCTCGCAATGACGGAAATTTTATAAAAAGGATAAATTTTGGAAAATTTAAATTCTAAAAACGACTTTTTTAACAAAAACAGAAATTTGAGAGATTATGATAAAGAGCCATTGATTTTACGCGATTATAGCAGAGAAATTACCTTTCATAATATTTTAAATTCTATATTTTTTCTTATTTCTTTGATAATTTTTATGGCTATTTTAGGAATAAAAAATTATGCAGATTTTAACGATATAATGGAAAAAATTCTTATTTGGCTTACGATATTTATAGTGCTTTTATTGATTGATTATTCGATTATTTTCTTATCAAAAGAACGCCGTGTATCGCTTTCTAATACAAAAGCAACTTATTATAATGCCGATTTGAAAATATACAAAATTTATAGTTTGCTCGGAAATAAGGAATTTTCATCATTTTTATATGCGATAAATAGAATAAAAAATGTATTTGTTTATCCATTTTTAATCTTTTCTATAACTGGCTTTTTATTTACTTTCGATAGTGATTTTATTATAGGCTTGCTTGTGTGCATATTCGTTGTATTTTCAGCGACTATGTATGATGTTTTATTTCGTATGTTGGTTTATAAAAAATCAAATACAAATTTGGCAAATTTTTTGGAATATTCACAGAAATTCGTGATTGATATAGGCTGGAAAGATGGCGGAAGGATAGTAACACCTGGTGCAACAATATGCTTTTTTAATCAAAACGATCACGATTTATTGAAAAAATATTTTTTCGCAATTTTTCATCTGAATTTGGATAAAGATATAAAAAAACTTGAAAGAATAAAAATTTTCTAATAAGGAAACACAATGAGTAGAGAAGCAGTTGCTCAAATCGAGCTAGACAAGCTAGAAGCAAGGCTACAAATAATAAACATAAACAGTTGGTAAAATTTTGCAAATTTAAACCCAAACTATCAAATTTGAGTTTAAATTTGTGAATTTGATAAATTCGGTATTTTAAAATACTGACCGAAATTAAATTTACATAAAATGTCATTGCGAGAAAACGAAGTTTTCAAAAAGCAATCCAGAAAAATTTAAATCCAAAATTCTACTTAAATTTAGTATTGAACGATTTTTTGAATTTTAGGCTAATTTTGAAATTCTCTGTAAAGGGGAAAGGAGCCCCAATTACTCTGCTTTGCTTCGCTCGCAATGACACAAAATTTGTATTTTGGTAATTTTTGCTCGTAGATTGCCACGAATTTTGCTGACGCAAAATTCTCGCAATGACAGATTAAGCAAAATTTGCCAAATTTAAACAAATTCCTAAATTTCGCCACTTCCCTTATACATACAATGCTCGAAGATAAATTTATGCTCTTCTGGCAGTGCTGCAAAGAGCGCATTTGCGAGTGCGCGTATCTCCCAGAGTGCCGATTTGCTAGAACGAAGAGAAAGGAAGTTTTGCAAACTTCTAGCATTTATGCTCCACGCTAACTCGGTTTTATAGCACTCTGGCAGGCAGTATTTGGCGATATCTAGACTAGTGTTTGCGCCCAAAATTTCCCTTAGATTATTTAGAGCTTTTATGCTTGCGCTATCGACGGCCTCGTTGCCTGTTAGCACGATGTATTTTGCGGCACTATCGCTTGTGATTTCAGGCTCATTTCTTAGCTCTTTTAGCGTGTAGCGGGTGGATTTCACGCTCAGGCTAGCCATACGATGCCGCGCTAATTCTTGCAAAAGCGCGCGCGAAACGCCCTTGATATAAAAATTATAAAAAATGTGTTCGAGCGTGGAGGAGTGCTTCATTTCATTTCCCACGCGGTTGATTAGTGCTAAGTCCTTTTCGCCGCCGTTATCGCCCCGCTCAAAGCTTTGCCAGCAAGTTCTTATGGCGTTTGAGCATACCCAAAGTGGCGTGAAATTCAAAAGTTTTACTTCCATAAATTTTCCTTGATTAAATTTTATAACGCGTGATTTTAGCCAAAATTTTATAAATTTAATCAAATTTAAATAGCTTAATGTAAGCTAAATTCTGATAAAATTGGCAAATTTTTTACCAAAAGGAAAAGTATGAACGACAAATTCACACGCATTGGTTTTATCTTGGCGGTCGCAGGCTCGGCCGTGGGACTTGGAAACGCTTGGAAATTCCCCACACTCGTAGGTCAAAACGGCGGTAGCGCATTTATTTTGCTCTATCTTTTGCTCACATTTTTGGTAAGTTTTGTCATTTTTATCGGCGAAATCACCATTGGACGCCTTGGCGAGAGCGATCCAGTCGATAGCTACCGAAGACTTGCCCCTAGCAACAAAGAGCTTTGGAGCAAGGCTGGATTTTTGATGATTACTGCGCTTTTGATTTACTCATTTTACAGCGTCGTAATGGGCTGGATCTTAAAATACACAGCCACATCGATTTTTTCGTTGCCACAAAATTTAGACGATAGCGGTGCGATGTTTAACGCTTTGATTTCAAATTCACCGCTTGTAGCGATTATCTGCTTTACGATAATGTCGCTTGTGTGCTTTTTGATCGTCTCAAAGGGTATCAAAAACGGCATTGAGAGATTAAATATCTGGATGATGCCTAGCCTTTTTATCCTGCTTGTGCTTATGGTTTTGTATTCGGCTAGCTTCGACGGATTCGCACAAAGCGCAAAATTCTTGCTTTTGCCTGATTTTAGCGCGCTAAATTCACAAAGCGTGCTTGACGCGCTAGGATTAGCGTTTTTCACACTTAGCCTTGGCGTAACTACGATTTTGACATACGCTGCAAGCCTACCAGAACGCACCAATATCCTAACTTCGAGCATTAATATCGTTTTAATCAATGTAATGATTGGCGTTATGATGGGTCTTGTTGTTTTCACATTTATTTTCGAATTTAACGGCGATCCAGCCCAATCAGGTCCTGGGCTGATTTTCGTCTCCCTTGCCGTGCTATTTAGCAAACTTGGCTTTATCGGCCATATTTTGGCGTTTGCGTTTTTCCTAACCCTACTTTTCGCCGCCATTACCTCAGCGATTTCGATGATTGAACCAGCTGTTTATTACCTAGTCAAATCCCGCGCATTTTCTCGCGCGAAAGCTTGCGTGGCGGTTTTTGTATTTACCTATGTGCTAGGGATTGCCTGCATTTTGGGATACTATGGCGCGACAAGCGAGTATTTCGTCATCGCAGGACAGCCGTTTTTCGACGCGCTGGATTATTTGACATCTAAAATTTTAATGCCACTTGGCGGATTAATCATTGTCATTTTCGTAGGATATGTCATTAAAAAAGACGGCGTTTATGCCCTACTTTCGCCATATATGGGAGATTTCGGATTTAAAATTTGGTATTTCGTCCTACTTCGCGTGGTATCTCCGCTTGCGATTTTTGTAATCGCGCTAAGAGAGCTTGGAATCGTAAATTTTGGATAGTCAAATTTGAAATTTAAAGAAAGATTATGAACGATAAATTTAGCAAAATCGGCTTTGTTTTAGCGGTCGCCGGTGGTGCTGTGGGGCTTGGAAATGCGTGGAAGTTTCCAACCCTAGTCGGTAGCAACGGCGGAAGCGCGTTTGTGCTTTTATACCTCGTGCTCACGCTTGGGATTGGATTTAGCCTATTTTTAGCCGAAATGGCGATCGGGCGCATTAGCAGAGCTGATTTGCCTAGCGCGTATAGATATCTCGACCCCAAAAACGGCGAAAAGTGGAAATTCGCTGGAATTTTCATAGTGGGCGGAATTTTTGTTTTGTCATTTTATCTCGTAATCCTTGGCTGGGTTATGAGATACATTTTCATCGGTTTTAGCGCGCTTCCTGCCTCAGTAGATGAGGCTGGCGCACTCTTTGGAGGCGTGATTTCGCACTCGCTATTTTCAAGTCTTGCATTTTATGCGTTAGGGCTTGCGCTGACACTTTTTGTGGTATCGCGCGGAATCAAAAGTGGCATAGAAAAGCTAAATTTGATAATGATGCCCCTGCTTTTCGTGCTTTTGCTTTTAATGCTAGGATATGCGGTTTTTATGGAGGGATTTGGCGAGGCGGTGAAGTTTTTATTCACGCCTGATTTTTCCAAAATCACCGTCGCTAGCGTGCTTGACGCGCTTGGACTTTCACTTTTTACCCTTTGTATCGGGATTGGCTGTATCGCTGCGTATGCTGCTAGCCTTGGAGAGGGTGTAAAGCTAGTGAAAAGTTGCGTAAATATCGTATTTATCAATATCGCAATCGGGCTAATGATGGGACTAATCGTATTTACATTTATCTTTGAATTTAACGCTAGCCCATCTCAGGGTGCGGGATTGGTGTTTGTATCCCTAACCACAATGTTTGCCAAGCTTGGCTTTATGGGGCAAATTTTAGCGATTTTGTTTTTTGTGTCGCTGTTTTTTGCTGGGATTACGAGCGCGGTTTCGATGATAGAGCCATTTATTTTATATCTTGTCAATCATTTTGGCATTTCTAGAAACAGAGCGTGCAGGTTATCAGGCATAGTCGTAGGCGCGCTAGGAGCGTGCTGCACGCTATCGATGAACGCGGAATTTGGCGAGAGTTTTACATTTTTTGGCAAGGGTTTTTTCGATATTTTAGACTTTTTGACCTCAAATATCATGCTTCCTCTTGGTGCGCTAAGTTCGGCGATTTTCGTCGGATTTGTGATGAAAAAATCCCTTTTAGCGGAGTTTTTTGGCGAGGATATGGGCAAGGGTGCGTTTGAGCTTTGGTATTTTTCGCTAAGATTTATCGCGCCATTTGCGATAATCATAATAATGGTAAATTTGCTGTTTTTTAGTTAAATTTAGGATTAAAATTTTAAAATTTGGGCTACCGAAATTTCGGTAGCCTTTTTTTATGCTTTGCGAATTTTTGAGTAGATTACCGCCACGATGTATGATAGCACGCTCACAGCTACAAACATTAATAGCACAGGATTCATATCCCACTCTGCTTCGTCGCCAAAAACAAGCACAGCAATATAAATGATGAAAATGTATTGCAACACATAAAACGGCGTTACAAGCACACTTATCGTTTTTAAACACGACATAATGATATTTGGAAGCACTTTGGCTACCAGATACATTAGCCCAATCCACGCCAAAACAAAGGCGATAAACATTATGTTAAAAAATATGTTTTGGTGATAGTATGGATCGCCGTCCATCATATCGTCCCACGCATAAAACTTCGCCAACACCACAGCCGAGGCGATAAAGATAACCGCGCAAATAAGGCTTAGTTTTGTATATAGTGCGCCTTTATCTTCTGGGCGAGTGTAGATTAAAATATCAGCGAATAAATACCCAGCTATCGGATAGGCAATCCAGCTTAAAAATGGAAAATAGCTTCCCTCGTGTGTGCCCCAAAATAGCCCTGTTACGGCTTGTAGGCAAGTTGATTCAAACTCTGCGAAATTCTCGCCTAGATACATTGCCACGCCCGAGCAGATGATTCCCACTATGAGATAGCCTAAATTTGATAAATTTAGCTTTTTCATTAGCGCAAAAAATATAAACGCAAGTCCCGCAAACTGCAAAATATCCGCATCGTAAATCTGTGTCCAGTTTTCTTCGAAAATTTCAGCGTCATCGTTTAGCTTAGAGCTAATGTAGTATGGAAGCACATACACAAGCGCATTAAAGACATAAGATAGCACCAAAAATATCACGCCACGCTTAAAAAGTAGTCCCGGCGCACTACGCCTAGAATACACAATACCGCAACCCAAAATAAACATAAAAACAGGCGCAGCAGGCGGTGAGCCTAGGAAGTTTGCGACCTTGAAAAACACGGAATCTTCGCCGTTGTAGAAGTATTCCACGCAGTGGATTAGCACCATAAAGATTACAGCAAGACCCCTTGCTATATCCAACTCGTTTTGTCGCCCGGCATTGGGCAATGATAAGAAATTCATCTGCTTAAAACCCTCTTTTTATTGGTTTGAAAAAGCCCAAATTATAGCCTTTTATAGGTTTAAATTTACTTAATAGCGTAGTGAAATACTATGGCTTAGAAATGAGATAAATTTATAAGGAATTTGGGTTTAGTTGTTTGGTTTGTAATTGTGAGAATTTGCGTAGTTTGTCATTGCGAGGCGACTTGTCGCCGTGGCAATCCAGTAAAATTTCATAATCAATTTATCATTGCAAACAAAGCGAAGTAATCCAAAGAATAATCTATTGAATTTTAAAATTTTTATTCCAGTAACACTGCCCCGAAATTTTTAAATTCAAAAATTTTAAAATTCAAGAGCCCTTTAAATTTCTCTGGATTGCTTCGGCGTTTCACGCCTCGCAATGACAAGCAAATTTAAATTTTGATTGATTTGAAAAACTCGCAAACACTGACTTCTAGGACATTTGCGATTTTGACTAGGTGTTCTATATTGAAGTGTTTTTTATTTATGCCAAGTTCAGCCATAGAAATCGTGCCGACTGCCTTGTGTCCTATCGCCATAGCTAGGCTTAACTGCGAAACACCCTTTTGTGTGCGTATGCGTTTGACATTTTCGCCGATTGTTTTGTAAATTTGCTCCATTTGCTCGTCCGTAATGGTGCAGTCTTTCAATTTCGCCTACCTATGGTTAAACTAACTGTAAGTATATAAATATTATAATTTCTTATCAACTAACTATGGTTAGGTAAATTTAAAATAAGGATTTTCAAATGAAAAAAATGGCTTTACTTTTAATATTGTGTGTTAATTCGTATGCGTTTTTTGGTTTTGGCGGAAATATCGGCAAAGCTAAAAACACCATATTTGAAAAATTAGATCCAAGTTTAACGATAGGCGATGTTATAGATAGTTATCAAATGTGTGAAGGCACAAAATGGGAAGAAATAAAGGCTTCAAATGGAAGAATTGTGGTTGAAGCAAGTTGTAAATTAAAAAATGAGTTCGTAACGCAAGGTAATGAATATTTTCAAAAAATCGTAGAAGAAGCTGAAAATTTAGCCGATAATGCCATACAAGATGAACAAGAAACAAATCAAAAAATAAATTCCATAACCCAAAAAGCTGAACAAGATTTAAGCAGGATAGAAAAATCATATCAACGACAATTAAATAATGCAGACAAAGCCAAAACCAACCAAACAGAGTGGATGAATAGCGCTACTGGCATAGCAGCGGAAGTAAAAATGTTTGATGATATGTGCAAGTCGGATTATAAATATTGGCTCAAACATAAGGGCAAAGCTTATGCGGACGATTTTATGAAAGAATGCCAAGCCAAAGTGGATAAAAAAAGAAAACAAATGGAATTTGAAAATGAAGAAATCCAAAAAGAACATAGTGAAAAATTGGCAAATGCAAAAGAAAATTTGCAATATCTCAAAGACGAAATCATCGAAGATAGAGACAAGCAAATAGAAAGAGAAAAAGCCAAATATCAAGAAAGAAGAGAAATTTTCGCACAAAATAAAGAAAGACGAATTAAAGAAGCAAACTTAAAATATGAAGAATTTAAACAAACAATAAAAGAAACTGAATATTTTGATATGGTATTTAAATTTGCATTAAATAAAACAAACGAAAATTTTGAAATAGCAGGGATTGAATACAGAAGGGGCATTATCGGAAAAAAACCGCAAATATCTGGAATTAATACTTATGATGCAGCAGGAATGTTATTTTTTTGGAGCGCTCTTTACAATAATAAAAGAATGAATTTATTTTAATCAATAAAGGTTTTATTGTATGATAAATGAAAAGGTTAGAAATTTCCTACTTTCAAGTGTAGGTTTTGACGGCGGGGATTTAGGAAGCCCCAAAAGACAAAGCATTTGGCTATGTGGTATCGAGTGGGGTCTCGGATACAATAATATCGAAGATTTAAAAAATACTCTTTGTAACTATATACCTTTAAATAATATCATTGAAAATAATAAAAACTTTTTTGCAGGAATTGAAGATTTGTATGATAATATCAAATATCCATATAATAGAAATGCTATAAAAATACTTTCACACATGCTTGGTTACAATGGAGATTATAAAAAATTTAATAACGATTTTAAGCCATTTGGAAAAAATGAAATTGGATTTTTCAAAATGAATTTATTGCCAATTTCTTTTCCAAATACAAGAGATTTTGATAAAAGAAATAAAACAGCACAAGCAATAGGTTTTAAGGACTATAACCATTACATAGAAGAATGCCATAAAAGATTTAAACTATTAAAAGAATTAAAGGAAAAATATCAACCAAAAATCATAATTTGCACCGGAAAAACATTTGATAAATTTAAAATAGCTTTTGGCATTAAAAATGATGATATTAAACATTATGACGGCGAAAAAAACTCGGATTTTGATTATGCTATATCCAAATATAAAAACGGGAAAAAGTGTTTATTTGTTCAGACAAGATTTATAGTTTTTCCACACCTATGCTCAAATATTGGACTAAAAAATTGTGGTGAAAATATAAGAAAAATCGCACAAGAAAATAAGATAGAACTTCCATAGCACCGTAGCGTTGGCATTTATATCCTACCAAAATTCCTTACATTTCATTTGTGGTAGGCAAGGATGCCAACCCTACGAAAATTTTAATGAAAAATCAAACAAATTAAATTCAATATCCTGCAAAAATATTCAAGACAAAACAAGCGAAGCGGTGCGACAAAGTCGCAAGTTTCTGTAAAATAGGCGTAGTAGTTATCAAATTTGACGCTCACAAGGGAGTTACCTTGCGGTAATGACCCGCAGTGAGCGTTCAAATTTTGATATTTAATCCGTTCAAGTTTGGGGAATTGCAAATCCTAATGCAAAAAGTGGCGAATTCCCGTAAAATACATCGCCATGCCAAACTCATCTGCTGCTGCAACTACTTCATCATCACGGATTGAGCCACCCGGTTGGATTACGGATTTTACGCCCACTTCATTTGCGATTTCTATGCTATCTTTGAAAGGAAAAAACGCTTCACTTGCCAGCGCACAACCTTGCAAATCTAAGCCCAAATCTCTTGCTTTTGCCACAGCTGCGCGCGCAGCATCGACACGACTTGTCATACCCATGCCGATCGCCACCATTGCCGAGTTTTTCACATACACAACGCAGTTTGATTTAGTCAGAGCTGCCACCTGCCACGCGATTTGCAAATCGGTAAATTCGCCCGAATTCGCCGAACGCTTGGTAACGCATTTAGCATTTTTGACCTCATCAGCACCCACATAGTCGCGTTCTTGATAGACAAATCCGCCGTCTATGAATTTAAAGTCATATTTATCATTTTCGCGCATTAAAAATTTATTCTCTTGCGTGAAAATTTTAATGCGTTTTTTGTTTGCAAAAACTTCAAGTGCGGCGTCATCGACATTGGCTGCAATTATGACTTCCACAAAAATTTCATTGATTTTTTCAGCCAAAGCCTTATCAAGTGTGCCGTTTATCGCCACCACGCCACCATAAGCCGAAACAGGATCGCATTTTAGGGCTTCGGTGTAGCTTTCGAGCAAATTTGATTTTATGGCAAAACCACACGGATTTGCATGTTTGCAGATACTCACTGCTGGGGCTTCGCCAAAGCTACTTGCTAACATAACTGCGCCGTGAATATCGGTCATATTGTTAAAACTTGCTTCGCCTTTTAGAGCTTTGAAATTTAGGCTAAAAAAGTTTTCAAATTCATAGAGTGCGCCCTTTTGGTGCGGGTTTTCGCCGTATCTTGTCGCCATGACCTTTGAGCCTGTGATAAATTTTTTAGCGCCAAAACCGCCGTTAAATCGCTCGTTCATATAGTTTGCTATCATGCTATCATACGCAGCAGTGTGCTCGTAGGCTTTTATCATAAGGCTTCGGCGAAATTCTAAATCATCGGCTTTTGCTTTGATTTTTTCGATAACTAAATCATAATCCAAAATGTCCGTTACTATCAAAACATCTTTGAAATTCTTTGCGGCACTTCGCACCATGGCAGGTCCGCCGATGTCGATATTTTCGATAATCTCATCAAAATCATCTGTGCGAATCGTGGTTTGCTTGAAAGGATATAAATTCACGCACACCAAATCAATCCCGCCAATGCCGTGTTTTAGGGCTTGTTCGGCGTGGTTTTTATCGTCTCTTTTGTGCAGAATTCCGCCGTGAATTTTTGGGTGCAGGGTTTTTACTCTGCCTTCAAACATCTCAGGGCTTCCTGTGTAGACACTCACTTCCACAGCATTTACGCCGTTTTCGCAAAGTAGCTTATAAGTGCCACCTGTGCTCAAAATTTCCCAGCCAAGTTCCACTAAATCTTTGGCAAACTCCACTACGCCGTCTTTGTCGCTAACGCTGATTAACGCTCTCATGCTCACTCCTTTATAAATTGAAATTTATTTAAATTTTACTCGCCAAATTTTTCTTTTAGGCTCTCATACGCTTCGTTGATTTCTTGAAGCTTTTTCGTGCCTTCTTGGATAATCTCGTCATCTGCGCCCTTACCCATTAAAATATCTGGGTGGTATTTTTTGACTAGTTCGCGGTATTTTTTCTTTATTTCGCCAAAACTAGCACCCTTATCCACGCCCAGGACTTCGTAAGGGTCTTTTTTCGAGCTTGTATTTCGCGCAGAGCCACCATATCCGCCACCAGAGCTAGAATTTTGATATCCGCCGCCGTAATTTCCGCCGTAACTGCCACCGTTTTGATAACCGCCAGAATTTCGGCTATTTTGGTAGCCACCACGCCCGCGGTTGTCATAGTTTTGGCTAGAACCGCCGTATGTGCCATAATAACTCGCCTCAAACATAGCAAAAATTTGACTTACCACATGTGAAGGCATACCAAATCCGCGCGCGATTTTGGCGATTATATCTCGCTCTTGCTCGCTAAATGAGCGATCGATATAGGCTATGTTTAAGAAAAAATAAATTAGCGCCGCTTTTCGGCTCGAACTTAGGTGAAATTTTTGATTGTAATGAAACGCGAGAGAGTAGATATCGTGCTCTTTGTCTTTGTTTATCTTATAAACTTGCTTCAAAAGTTTTCTCTCGTTTTCGCCGCCACCCATTTTGCGAACCAAATCGTCCAAAATCTCGCCTATCATCGTGGCTTCTGTTTCATTTACCACGCCGTCGCTTTTGGCGACCTTTGCAGTTAGGGTGATTAAAATTTTCGCCTCTTCAAGGCTCATTTTTGGCTCTTTTCTCTCATAGCCGGAATTTCCGCTAATACCGCTTATAAATCCCTTTATAAAATGATAAAGCAAAAAAGCCAAAAATAGATAAAAAATACTCGACACTATTAATCTTCGCTTCTAATTATTTTCGCAAATTCGTTGAAATAAATTTCGCTCAACTCTCCCAAATCGCGCGAAATGCTATTGATTTGGAAAATTTTACCACCAGTAATGCCAAGTTTTACGAAATTTAGCCCTGCTTCGCGCGCCAAGCTTTCAAATTTTGCTTCATCTTTTACGCCGAAAATCGCGCGAGTAAAGCTCTCGTCGAAAATATCTCTCTCATCATCGCACGGCATTTTAAACTCGCCACCCATTTTGCCCACACACGCCATTTTGGCTAGGGTGATTGCCACGCCACCGATTCCTACGGAGTTTGCGAAGCGCAATGCACCCTGCTTGCCCGCTTTAATCGCAAAATCCCAAAGTTTGCGCTCTTTGGCTAAATCTAGCTTTGGTAGCATTCCTCCGATTGCGCCTTTTACGGCTTGTTGATACAGCGAACCTGAAAACACGCCGTGTGTATCGCCCACCAAATAGACGCTAGTATCAGCCTGAGTGAAATCGCTAGGGATAATCTCGCCATTATTTACACCCACAGTTACGATAGCTGGGGTCGGCTGGATACTCACACCCTCTGTTTCGTTATACAAGCTCACATTTCCGCTCACAACTGGCGTATTTAGAGCCTTGCAGGCCTCTTTGATACCCTCTGCGCCCTGTGCGAACTGCCACATAACCTCTGGGTTTTGCGGATTGCCGTAGTTTAGGCAGTCAGTTATGGCTAGCGGTGTCGCGCCACTAAGAGCCACCTTGCGTCCGCTCACAGCCACAGCAAGAGCCGCGCCAGTGTATGGGTCGATATAGTTCATGCGGGTGTTGCAATCCATAGCGATTGCGAGTTTTGCGCCATTTTCTTTGACTCTCATTACCGCAGCGCCTAGTTTGCCCGGGCGTTTGGCCGAGTTTAGCCCGACATTTGCGTCGTATTGATCGTAAATGAGCGATTTATTTAGCACATCTGGGTGCGAAAAAACCTTATCAAAATCGGCGTTTATGTCAAATTTATCAGAGCATGTGCATAAATTTTGGTTTGCGATTTCGTCCAAATACGCTGGGCGTTTTGTAGGGCGGTCTAAAACAGGTGCAGCTTCGCTTAAAGGCTCGATTGGAATCTCGCCAGCTAGCTCGCCATGCCAGTAAAGCTCCATTTTACCGGTATTGGTTACTTCGCCGATGACTTCTGCGTCTAAATCCCACTTCGCAAAAATCTCTTTTATCTTATCTTCGCAACCTTTTTTCGCGCAAATTAGCATTCTTTCTTGGCTTTCGCTTAGCATTAGCTCGTATGGCGTCATACCGCTTTCACGCATTGGCACTTTATCTAAGTGCATTTTCATACCGCTTCCGCTTCGCCCTGCCATTTCAAAGCTACTAGAAGTAAGACCCGCCGCGCCCATGTCTTGAATTCCAACGACGAAATCAGTTTTAAAAAGCTCCAAACAAGCTTCCATTAAAAGTTTTTCGGCAAACGGATCGCCAACTTGCACGGTTGGGCGAAGAGATTTGTTTTCATCGTTAAAGCTATCACTTGCCATAACAGCTCCGCCAAGCCCGTCCCTGCCTGTTTTTGAGCCTACATAAATGACTGAGTTTCCCACGCCTTCTGCTTTGCCGTAGAAAATTTCATCACTTTTTACAATTCCAAGAGCAAAGGCATTTACCAAAATATTTCCATTAAAACTGCTATCAAATGTCGTTTCGCCGCCTATCGTAGGGATTCCCATGCAGTTACCATAGTGTGCGATACCGCTAACTGCGCCTTTGACTAAATATCTTTGGTAGCGATTTGTTTTGGAATTTCCCACGACATCGCCAAAACGAAGCGAATTTAGATTTGCTTCAACTCTTGCGCCCATTGTAAAAATATCGCGCAGTATTCCGCCTACGCCTGTGGCTGCGCCTTGAAACGGCTCGATGTAGCTAGGGTGATTGTGGCTTTCCATTTTAAAAACAGCCGCCATGCCACCGCCAATGTCGATGACACCGGCATTTTCACCGGGACCTTGTATGACCCATGGAGCCTTGGTCGGAAAGCCGTTTAGGTATTTTTTGCTTGATTTATATGAGCAGTGTTCGCTCCACATAGCCGAAAAAATGCCAAGTTCTAGCAAATTCGGCTCACGCCCTAGAATTTCTAAAATTTTCGCATATTCGTCTTCGCTGATTTTGTGTGCCGCAATGGTTTTTTTATCCATTTTATCGCCCTTTTAGTGGAATTTAATAACTTTTTATAATAGCTAAATTTTGCTTAATTTCCTTTTTTGTTAAGCCAAATTTCATACAATTTTGCCTCTTTCATAAATGCGTAAAATGCGTTTATAACGGCGATTATGAAGCCTTTTTTGCCGTCAAAAAAACTTCGCCTTAAAAAATACGATTTGAAAAAGACAAGCGGAAAGATAAAAAGCAGTTTGGCTAGGCTCGGTTTTTTGCCTTTTTCAAATTTTTGCTGTGCGCGCAGGCTCGAATAGTTGTTGTTTTTGCTCACTAGCTCTTTGATTGGTTTATCGCTGAAATGATAAATCACGCCACGAGATTTTCGCGCCTTGCCATTTATGCTAACTTGCGCATGCACGCCCAAATTTCGGTATTCGCCAGCACTTTTGCGAAAAAATCTAATGTGGGTGTTTTTGCGCACTCTATCATCGACGATCCCGCCCATATAAAATTCATGAAATTTAATATCAAGCCCGTCGAATTCGCTCTGCGCCATAAACTCACAAATTTCAGCTTTTAGCTCTTTGCTTACTTCCTCGTCGCCGTCAAGGTTTAGCACCCACTCGTGTGAGCAGAGTGAAAAAGCATAGTTTTTTTGCACACCCTCGCCTTGCCAATCGTGGTGGTGGATTTTCGCGCCGTATTTTTGCGCAATTTCTAGCGTTTTATCGGTGCTGCCGCTATCGACGATGATGATTTCAGCGAAATCCGCGACACTTTTTAGCATTCGTTCGATATGTTTTTCTTCGTTTTGCACGATTGCATAGACACTTGCATTTATCATAGTTTATTCCTTATGCGCGTAAATTTCAGCCAAAAATCAAAAAAACTCTCCGTCCCCAAAACGCCAATTCGCTTAATGGCAAATTTATCATCGCCCGCTTCGTAAAGTCCGCGCTTTACCACGACCGCGGCGCAGTATCCTGAATTTCGCGTAAGCGATAAAATTTCATCATTAAATTTGCCGTAAGGATAGGCGAAAACTCTGCACTCGCGCCCAGTGATTTTTTCTAACTCTTTTTTGGATTTTTCGATTTCATCTCGCGCTTTTTCGGGCTCGCTCGCCCACAAACGATCTAAATTCGCGTGGCTTAGCGTGTGAGAGCCAAACTCGATTAAATTTGAGCGGTGCATTAAATTTATCTCATCGCTAGTTAAAATTTGGCTTAAATGCTCGGTATTTCCGCGCTCCCAGTCGTTTTGCGTAGCGGTAGCCACCACAAAAATCGTGGCTTTGAAATTATATTTTTTCAAAATTTCAAAGGCGTTTGTGTAGTTATCCATAAATCCGTCATCGAAGGTAATACAGACCGATTTTGGCGGGATTTGGGCTAAATTTGCTAGCTCGCTAAGCGTGAAAGTAGTAAAGCCGTTTTTGGCTAGCCATGCGATTTGGGCCTCAAAATCAGCTGGGCGAACGCGCCATTTATCAAATTTATCGCCCTTATGCTCGCTTATGCTATGATACATCAGCACGCGCGCCTTGTCCCAGCCCTGCGGGATCCGCCACCAGTTATACCTGCACGAAAACGCTATAAACGCCACAGCTAAAATTGCGAAAAAATATATCATTTTTTAAAATCCTTTATCAAATTTTCATACGCATTTATGTAATTTTGCGCCATTTTTGCTACGCTAAATTCGTCCTTTTTGGCTTTGATAGGGGCGAAAATTTGCACGAATTTATCGTAGTTTGCGTGGATTTCATCTAGTTTGTGAGCTAAATTTTCTGGCGTGGCGCTAAATTTTAACTCACTAGGCAAAATTTGCTCACAAATGCCAGTATTCGTCGAAATCATAAGTGGCGAATAATAAACCCCGTCAATCGCCACAAGTCCGTAAGCTTCGAATTTCGAAGCGATGATTTGCAAATCGCAGCTTGCTAAATGATCATTTATATTATCCACAAAACCACGCAAAAAGACATTTTTATCAAGTTTTAGCTCACTAATTAGCCTTTCTAGCTCACCTTGCTTCTCACCCTGACCGAATATCTCGCACACAAAGTCAAATTTTACCAAACTAAGCGCTTTAATGACCACATCCATTTGCTTAATGGCGCTTAATCTGCCAGAGCTGATGATGTGAAATTTATCTAGTTTTTTAATCTTTTCTGGCTTTTTGTATAAAATTCCATTTTCGATAATTATAGAATTTGGCGGCAAAATCTTTTTTGTTTCATCTAACACAGCCACGCACAAATCGGCTAATTTATAATTTTTTTTGAATTCCAAAGTGTGTTTTGTGGCAATCAGCGGAATTTTCTTTTTCATAAAAAATCTAGCATTATAGATAATCTCTATCACTTTTGCGTTGTGAGCGTGTATGATATCTGGGCTAATTTCATCTAAAATTTTAGCAATTTTATGCAAAAAAATGGGGTTGTATCTGTTTTTTTTAAAATTTATCTCTATTAATTTTACATTTTTGTCTATGTATTTTAAAATATTTTTGTCGCTCATTAGATAAATTTCGTGTTCTTTAACTAATTCGTTGCATAGCTGGACACAAGCGTTTTCTGTTCCTGCAAATTTTATCCAATTAAGAGCGTGTAAGATTTTCAAACCATTTCCTAAATTTTAAATCCTGCGATTATCTCATATTACCGCTTTATACTTCGTTAAATTTAATTATTTTTTCTATATAATGGGCAAAAAATTTAAGGAAAATTTATGTTTAAAAATTTGATAAAAAAGCTAAAAGGCAAACCCACATACAAAAATATAAAAATGGGCAGTAATGTCCATATTATCAACTCTTGCATCGATGAGGCGTTCGGTCATCTCATCAGTATCGGCGATAATGTAACCATTACAAACGCTACAATTTTAGCCCATGATGCAAGCACAAAAAAGGCCCTTGGCTACTCTAAAATCGGCAAAGTCGAGATAGGAAGCGATGTTTTTATCGGTTATGGAAGCATTATTTTACCACGCACAAAAATCGGCGATAAGGTCATAATCGCAGCCGGAAGCGTAATCACAAAAAATGTAGCCCCAAATTCGGTTGTCGGCGGAAATCCAGCAAGGCCGATTTGCACATACGATGAATATATGCAAAAAATGCAAGAAGCGCTACAAACCTCACACAAAAGCGAAAAGCACCCAAAAAACATGAGCCAAAATGAGCTTTTAGAGCAAACAAGAGCATTGAGTGATTTTAACTTGGGATTTAGCGTATAAATTGCCTATTTTAGGCAGTTTTCGTAATAATTTTTTAGAGTGGATATATAATTTTCAAATTTCAGACTATTTTTTATCTCTTTATGTTTTTCGCTAAATTTTTGCAAATACATATCGTAATTTTTGTAAATTTTACTAATTTTTGCGCTCATATTTTCATAATCGATAAAAAATTCCTCATCTAAAATTTCACTAATTCCACCCACTTTGGTGCCAAGTAAAACATTAGCATAAAAAATCCCTTCAATTAAGCTAATCGAAAGCCCCTCGCTACGAGATGATATAATTTGTAGGTGCGAATTTGCTAGCCTTTGTGCGACATCGTCTTTAAATCCGAGGAGCACCACTTTGCTTTGCAAATTTAGAGAATTTATTAAATTTTGCAAATTTTTTCTCTCTTTTCCCTCGCCGACAATTTGCAAAACAAAGTCAAAATCAAGCTTACTAACAGATTTTATCAACTCATCAAAACCTTTGATAAAATCTAGTCTTCCAACCGCAATAATGCTAAATTTATCGCCTAAATTTCGTGAAATTTGCCTTTGTTTAATACCAAAATATATAACTTCACTTTTGTGATTTATGGTTTGGGCTACGCTCTTTGATACAGAAATGACATTTGAAATTTTATTAAAAATTTTGCCCTTTCGCACATTGTGTTTAGTCGCAACCTGCGTAAAATCCATAAATTTATTTAGCAAAAAACCCATTTGTGAAGCTTTTGCGCCGTGAGTGTGTAAAATCTGGGCGCCAAATTTTTTCAATACTTTTAAAATCTCGAAATATAAAAGTAAATTCCACCTTTTATCATAGTTTTTATACTCGTAAATTCTAACTTTTGGCGAAATTTTATCTTTATACAAACACCCATTTGGCACGATTAAAAGCACTTCGTAATTTTGGCATAGCTCATTTAGGCTATCGCAAACGATTTTTTCTACGCCACCATAGATTGTAGAGCACGAAAAATAGGCTATTTTCACACACCGGCCTTTTGTGTAAATTTATCAGCAAAAATCAAAAACGCAAATAAGCTTAGATAACTCATCAGCCTTTTTGTATCAAACAGACTAAAATCAAATTGAATTACAATGCAAAAATATGCCAAAGCGCAAAAATAGATAAAATTTTTACTTCTAAATATCTCTTTGATAGCGCAAAACAGCACCCCAAGCCATGCTAGAAGACCACAAATTCCAGTAAAAAGCAAAATTTCAAGCTCAGCATTATGCACCATGACAAATTGCGTAAGTTTTTTTGGTTTTTCTAGGCTAATCCAAGTTTGCACACCATGCCCAAAAATAGGATTGTTTTGGATTTGAGCAATAGTATATTCCCAGATAATATCTCTGTAACTAGTGTGCCCAGTTAAAAGATGATTAAATCTAATCGCAACGGCGTCAAAATAAAAATAAATCCCCAAAACAATAAGGCTAAATAAAATCAAAACTAAAAGTATAAATTTTATATTTTTTCTCAAATTTAAAGCCACCCATAAAAGCATAGCCGCGCTCACGCCGACCCACGACGAACGCGAATATGTAAAAACCAAAACGCTAATATGCAATAAAAACAAAACTATGCCAAGCTTTGGCTTGTATTTTGTAAAAATCAGGCTAAACACAGCCCCTATGCCCATCATAAGCCCTAGTCTGTTGCGATTATCCAAAAGCCCAGTTAGACCTGTTTTTTTGATATTATTTACCTTTTTGCTTAGGATTAAGTCTGGATTATTTATCGCTTGATAAATCGCCGATACCAATAAAAACGATGTTCCAAGCAATAAATATAAAATAATCTCTTTTTTGGAGAAAAATTTCAACTTATAAAAATAAGCCAATGCGATAAAAACAAAACCATATCTAGTGACAAAAATAATGATATTTCGCCACGATTTTTTTGTCAAAAGCTCAGGGTTTAGGAGATTTGCGATAACCATAGAAACAATGATTAAAAAGACAAAAAACGAAAAAAGCTTGACTTCTTTTAAATTTGCGATTAAAACGCTGAAATTTTTGTAAATTAGAACATGCAAAATCGCCAAAACTATTATATAAAACGTCGAAATTTGATACACGCTATTTTCAAATGCAATCGAACAAAGCCAAATTATAAGCCCGAATTTTAGCGCACTTTGCCAAGGATTTAATCTGATAAAATCCAAAATTTTACTCACACCATCTCCTTATACACACTCATAGTTTTCTCCACCATTTGCGCTAGGCTGAAATTCTCCGCTATATAGCCATATCCGTCAAATTTATAATCCTTCGCGCGCTCTATCATCGCAGCTAACCCCCTCTCATCGCCCACGGCGAAAAACTCGCCATTTTCGCCAGATTTGATTATGTCTAGCACGCCGCCGTGATTAGAAGCCACCACAGGCGCATTTAGCGCGATCGCCTCAGCCACGCTTCGCCCGAAACTCTCAGGCTTTTTCGACGCACTCACGACGACATTGCTTAGCGCGTAAATCTCAGGGATTTTGCTTTGCGAACCTGTAAAAATCACGCTTTGCGCCAAATTTAACTCACGCGCTAAATTTTGTAGCCCCAAAAAATACTCTTTTTTATCGTCTCGCACACCGCCCACAATTAAAATTTTTAGCCCCTCTCCAAAGCTTTGCTTTAAAATTTGCCCCGCTTTTATGAGCGTTTCATAATCTTTGAGTTGCGTTATGCGGCCGACACTTGCGACGATGAAATCGCCCTTTTTTAGCCCAAATTCGGCGCGAAATTTCGCCATAAATTCGGCGTCTAAATTGCTAGGATTAAATTTTTCCAAATCAATTCCGCGCGGAATCACCCTGATTTTGCTGACATCTGCGCCGAAATTTCGCACTACATAATCCTTCGTAGCGTTGCTGACACAGATGATTTTATCGGCTTTTACCATGATTTTGCTGTAAAAATTCACAGAATTTAGCCCATGCACGGTGCTAACTAGCCCAAAATTTAGCCCCCTTTTGGCGAATTTCACTAGCCACGCAGGCACGCGAGAGCGCACATGCACGATATCTGGGGCGATTTCGCGCAAAATTTCTTTTAGCGCACTAGCGCGGGAAAATGCTGTGAATATATTTTTAGAGCAAACATCGAATTTTATGTGGCGCACGCCGTTTTTTTCTAGCTCGCTTACTAGTTTTCCACCATTGCTAATGACGATATTTTCCACACCAAATTTCGCAAACTCCCTTGTGAGCTCGACCACACCGCGCTCGACGCCGCCTTCGTTAAGTTCTGGCAGTATTTGCACCACTCTCATAGGCTAATTCCTTGTAAAATTTGGCTTAAATTTATCTTTTTTGTCGGTTTTAACTCGCCGTTTTTAGCGTAAATTCGCAAACACTCATTTTGCGCTAAATTTGCGATAAAATCGTCAAATTTATTGTGCGAATTTTTGCGTGGAAGTGCCAAAACAGCGACATTTGCGCGACCATTGCACACAGCCTCGCTTATCATCGAAACAGAATCTTGCGTGATAAAAATCCACTCGCAACCCTCCAAAAAATCGCCGATTGGATTAATCTGATTTTTGCTATAAATCACGCTAAAATCGAAATTCGCGCGCTCAAACTGCGCTTCGATATCGCGCGGGGTGCGTGGGCTAGTAGTCAGAGCGTATTCGTGGCGGGGAAATTTCGCCTTGATTTTCTCCACAATCTCGCAAATTTCGCTATTCATATCAAACGAAGCGTTTGGCCCACCGATGACAAATGCAATGGCAGGTTTTTTGGGAGCGTAAAAATTCGCCACTTTGCTAAGGTTTAAATTCGTCGGCAAAATCACCACATTTGGCGCAGTTTGCATGGTGTCGTGAGCGTTTGCGAAAATGAGCGAAAAGTCCTTTTTATAGCCTTTTGGATACATTAGCGCGACGCTTTTTTTGCCAAATTTCGCGGCGCAGTATTTTAAGGGATAGTATGTCACAGACCCAGCTCCTACGAAAATGTCAAAATTCGCAAAATTTTTGTTTTCGCACTCGAAAATTTTAAATTTCAGCCCCAAAAAATCCAAAAAATATGAGAGAATTTTTAAAATTTTACTTTTGTAGCTAACTTTGCAAAGCTCAAATTCTAAGCCTTTTAACTCACAAAACGCCACGCTTTGGCTCTCATGCCCCTTGCGCCCGTCGGTAAAGATAAGCGCTCTCATCAATCAACTTTCCAGCGATTATGCATCCAAAACCACTGCTCGGGCGCGCTTCGCACGACCTCTTCGAAGATATCGTTGCACTGCTGGGTTATGAACTGCTCGGCCTGTGATTTTTCTAAATTTTCGCTTGGCGGGGTGAAATCTTTGATGACGATTTCGTAGCGACCATCACTCATGCGACGCGCGAAAACGGGGATTAGGACTGGGTTAAATTTCAAATACAGCGACGCAATCGTCTTTGTGGTGTAACACTCGCGCCCAAAAAATGTGGTTTTTAGGCTGTTTTTTCCGCCCGGCTTTTGATCTGGCAGGATTCCTACATTTTTGCCCGCCCTTAGACGCTCGACAAGCCCGCGCATGGCGTCATCTTTGTAGATTAGCTCGTTGCCGTATTTTTTGCGAAATGGCGTAACTAGGCGATCTTCGATGAGTTCGTTATTTCCCCTGCGCCCCACAACCGCCACAGGAAAGCCGTTCGCACCGTAAAAATGGGCTAAAACTTCCCAGTTTCCAAAATGCGCCGTGAAAAACAAAATGCCGTTTTTGCTATCGCCTTTTAGCGCTTTTACCTTTTCTAGCGCCTCGTCTTTGTTTGCAATAAGTGCGCTAAAATCGAGCCTTTCGTGGTAGAAAAGCAGGGTTTGGGTCAGGGTTTTGGCAATAGAGCGGAAATTTTCGCGCGCTAGGGTTTTAATCTCACCAGCTGATTTTTGTGGATAGGCAAGGCTGAGGTTTTTTATAGCGATTTTTGCGCGTGATTTTAGCGCAAAAAAGGCAAATTTCGCCAAGAAATCAAAGAAAAAATATAAGAAATTTGTCGGTAGAATTTTGGCTAATTTTATTAAAATTACGACTAGGAAATATTCAAATTTTTCTCTCATTTTCACCCTTATTAAAAGGGGTGATTATAGTAAATTTTGGCTAAATAAGATATAAAATCACTTTCCTAAGCAAAAATTCCCAAACATTTCATCTAAAATTTCGTCCCTCTCAAAGGGCCTAGAAATCGATGAAATCTGCTCTATGGCGCGATTCATTTCATAAGCAAAAATTTCAAGCTCGGCCTCGTTTAGCTTTTCGCGCGCACTTTTTAGGGCGTTTAGTGCGTTTTGGCAAGCATTGATTTGGCGAGTATTACTTAGCATAAGTCCGTCGAAATTCTGCGAATTTAGGTAAATTTCAAGCTCTTTTAAAATCTCATCGACGCCCTTTTTGGCTGAAATTTTAAGTGGTTTTTGCGCAAAATTATATGCAAAATTTTGCGCTAAATCAGATTTGTTTAAGATATAAAATATTTTTTTATCGCTTTTTTGCTCCAAAATTTGGACGATTTTTTCATCTTCGTTCTCAAATTTCGCAGAGCTATCAAACACAGCCAGGATAATATCTGCCTCATCAATCGCCTTGATTGAGTATGAAATGCCGATATTTTCGGTCTTGCTCTCGCCATGCCTAATGCCTGCTGTATCAATGATACGGATTAGGTGAGTGCCGATTTTAAGGCTCTCTTCGATTCTATCCCTAGTCGTGCCAGCCTCATCGCTGACGATTGCGCGCTCGTAGTTTAAAAGCGCGTTTAAAATACTGCTTTTGCCCACATTTGGTTTGCCTACGATCGCGACCTTAAAGCCCTCGATTAGCCCTTTTCTGCTCTTGCTAATCTGGGTGATTTTTTCTAAATTTTCTATGTTTTCATTTAGCATTTTTAGCGAATTTTCAAGCACATCGTGCGGTAAATCCTCCTCAGCATAATCAATGCAAACTTCGGCAAATGCGAGTGTTTTGACAAGCTTAGCGCGCAGGTCATTTACAAAGCCTTCAAGCTCGCCGTGCAGGTTACGAGATAAAATTTTAGCCGCACTTTCTGAGCGAGAAAGTATCAAATCGCTAATCGCCTCAGCCTTGCTTAAATCCATTTTGCCGTTTAAAAACGCCCTTTTGCTAAACTCCCCAGGCTCAGCGATACGCGCTCCTAGCGCAACCACGCTATCAAGCGCCATAGACGAGCTAATAAGTCCGCCGTGTGTTTGGATCTCCACGACATCTTCGCCAGTGAAGCTATGCGGAGCTTTGAAATATATAAAAATCGCCTCGCCAAATTTCACCCCGTCTGCGCCGTATAAATTCGCTAGTGTGGCGTGGCGCGGTGCGAAGTCATTTTTATGCGAAATTTCGCGCGCGATTTGCAGGGCGCCTGCCCCACTTATGCGCACGATTGATATTCCACCGACTCCGTGAGCGGTGGCGATAGCAGCGATTGTTTGATTCATTAATTTTTTTCGTCGATTATGATGATTTTGCCGTTACGAGTGGATTTGATACCGATCGTGCGATCCGGGAAGCTTTCTTTAATCTTGTCGCTAGCGATTTTGACAAATGCCCCGTCAAATGGCTTGGTTACGATTTTTGAGCCGTTTGCGTTCGCTTTTAATGCGCCCACATACGAGTCGATATGTTTGCTTTGGTTTTGCAAAAATTCAGCCACTTCGAAAACGACAGAGAGGTTGTATTTCATACTAATCCAGTTATAAATCATATACGAAAACGCCTTGTATCTGTGGCCTTCCTTGCCAATTAGTAGCGCGCTATCATCGCCGTCGATTTTGATATAGACGCTGTTTTCATCGTGAATTTTAACCTCGCAAACACTAAGATTAAATCCGCTTTGTGCGATTAAATTTGTGATTTTTTGCTCAATATCTTTGCAAATTTCATCATTTATGGCAGCTTTTGGCTTTTCTTTGCGGACTTTGTGCGAATTTGCACTTCTAGTTTTTTGCGAATTTTGCGGTTTTTTCTCGTCATTTGGTTTTTGGCTTAAATTTTCGCTTTGTGGAAATTTCTCACCCTTTTTGACAACCTCGATAATGGCATTTTTCTTAAAAAAGCCCAAAAATCCGCTACTTGGCTGTTGAATTACCCTAATATTTAGCTCAGTAATCGAACACCCAAACTCATCTGCTGCTTTTTGGTAAGCTTGCGTTAAATTTATCGCTTCAATTTTCATGTTTTTTCTCCGAAATTTGGGCTTGCTTTTGGCGAGCAAAGATTTTGTTTATGACATATTGTTGCACTATCGAACACATATTATTCACAGTCCAATACAGCGTCAAGCCAGCTGGGAACATTAGGAAAAATACACCAAACATTAGTGGCAAGAATTTCATTACCTTCTCTTGCATTGGGTCTGTAAATGAAGTAGGCGTGATTTTTTGCTGTAAAAACATAAGCGCTGTCATCAAAATCGGCAAGATATAATATGGATCTTTTAGCGATAGATCGTGGATCCACATAGCCCACTCGGCACCTTTTAGCTCGATTGCGTTTAAAAGCACGCGATAAATCGCGAAAAATACCGGAATTTGAAGTAGTATCGGCAAACATCCGCCCATTGGGTTCGCGCCATTTTTGCGATATAGCTCCATCATGTGCATTTGCAATTTTTGAGGATCACCTTTGTATTTTTCTTGCAACTCTTTCATTTTTGGGGCTAAATCTTTTAGCTTATTCATCGATAACATACCCTTGTAGCTAAGCGGAAAGAGTGCTGCGCGGATAATTAGCGTAAGTATCACAATCGCCCAGCCCCAGTTGCCTACATGGCTGTAAATCCAGCGCAAAAATTTAAACATAGGCCTTGCGATGAAGGTGAACCAGCCATACTCAATGACATTAGTTAGCTTTGGATCTACCTCTTTTAGGGTTACATAATCCTTCGGTCCGATATAGCCAATGCTCTTAAAATCGCCGTTTGCTCTAATGAAGGCTTGCGAAATATCGTTTGCGCTAGTAATCGTGGTGTTTAAATTTTCGCCAAAAAATAGGCTTGTGTAGTATCTATCTGAGCTAGCCACAAATACAGCGTTTTCGACGCGTTCGTTTTCGCTCACATCGCCGTCTTCAAAAATCTCGACTGTATCGTCGCTTTTGCCAACTGTGATTCCGTGGATTGTGTATCCATCTACCTCGACATCAGGGCGAGAGCCAGGTGTGATAAAATACGAAGTCGGGCGGTTAAATTTGATATCGATTTCGTAACTTCCATTTGGGTTAAATTTCAAATTTTTGCTAACCACAAAATCGCCTAAATTTTGCGTCAAAACCACGCTAGCTGTGCTGTTTGTGATATCTAATCTATCAGCGGAAGCAGTATATGGAGTAGAAAATGCTAATTCGTTTAAGCTAGCGTCTTCGAATCTGATTTCAAGCGGTTTTGAATCGCCATCTTTGCTGATTAAATTTATCGGTTCGCCATCTTTTGTAAATTTTTTATCATTTAGTGTGTATGAGCTAATGCGACCAAAATTATCAATCGTAAAATTCGCCTCTTTGCCGACGATTTTGACTAACTGATTTTGCGCGCTCGCACCTGCGCTTGCGCTTGGAGTTATGCTAGCACTTGCGCTAGTTGGGGCTTGTTTTGCCACGCTTTGCGCACTTTGTGCGACAGTGGCTGTTTTGTTCGCCTCCATAGCAGCTCTGACTTTTGACATATAAAAATGGTCGTATGCCACAAAAAACAAAAAAGCTAGCAAAATAGCTAGTCCTAGGCGTTTTTGTTGGGATATTTGATCTAACACGATTATCTCCTAAATATTATATAATACTGATTTTTTGAATATGGTATAAACCAAATTTTTGGTTTTACGCCCAAAGCACTGTTTTTGCATGCCCAAAAAAAATTAAATTTAAAATTATGCTTGATGATAGGGTGATCTATTCCGCCCTTGAAAAAAGGGTTGCACTTTAAAATTCTAATTAATGTAGCAAAAAATGCGTGTAAGGGGTGGTTAAATTTAAACTGATAGAGCGCGTAAGTAGAGCATGTGGGATAGTAGCGACAACTCGCAGGTAAAAGAGGTGAAATAAAGGCTCTGTAAAATTTAATCAAAAAAACACAAAAATTTCTCATTTTATCGAACCTATCTTTTTAAAAGCCCAACGCAAACTTCGCTCTATCTCTTTAAAACTCATGTTTTCAATCTGTTTTTTTGCGATAATGATAAAAGTGCCATCTTTTAATAAATTTTGCTGATTATAAAACGCCGCTCTTAGCAGGCGTTTGGTGCGATTTCGCTTAACCGCATTTCCAATCTTTTTACTAGCTATCGCACTAAACCTGCGCTCGCCGTCCATAAAATACACGACAGCGCAATCACAGTGCCATTTCGCAGCACTTTTATAAACTTCTGAAAAAACCTGATTTTCGCTTATCGGAGCGAAACTACCTACGCAGCCAATCTTGCTCTACCTTTGGCGCGTCTTGCGTTGATAACTTTGCGTCCATTTTTTGTTTTCATTCTTACACGAAAGCCGTGTGTGCGCTTTCTAGGGGTGTTGTGTGGTTGATATGTTCTTTTCATATTCTTCCTTTTTTAAAAAATTTAAGGTGTGGATTTTACAAAAATTTTACTTAAAAAGCATTGAAAAACTAAATTTTTCAATGCTAAACAAATTTTAAAATTTAAAATTTTTGGCGAAATTTACCAGCCATAGCGCGGTAAATCGAAATTTCATTTTGCATACTCGCATATCTTTGCGCAAGTAGATTTATTCGCGCCGAAATCGCACTCGATCTAGCCTCCAAAAAATCTTTTAGTTCGCTAGCACCTGCGTCGTATTTGACGCGGTAAATCCGCTCAATCTCGCTGGCTGTTTTGTAAGTATCGGCTAAATTTGCAAGCCTTGCGCGATTGATTTCGTAAATTCTATACAAATTTAGCGTCTCATTTACTGCGCCACTTAGGGTTTTTTCGTAAGAATTTCGGTAAGCGTAAAAATCCACCTCAGCTATCCTTAACTGCGATTTTAGCCGTCCATAGTCCAAAAACGGCAGACTAATGCTGACATTTCCGCTCAAAAATTTCAAATCAAATCCATCGCTAAATTTATCTGTATTTGCTGAATTTAACCCTGCGCCCAAATTTACGCGCGGGAAGAAATTTAGCCTTGCGCGTCTGTGGTCATAAAACGCCGCATTTAGCCTAGAAATCGCGGCTCTAATGTCTGGGCGATTATGCAAAGCAGTGTAAGGCACACTAAGGTCTGCGCCTAGAAATTTCACGCTCTCAATGCTTGGCAAATCTGCGCGAAACTCCAATTCAGGCGAGATTAAATCACGCATAAATTTGCGGTTATCCTCGATATTTTTCTCGATTTCCAAAACGCGGTTTTTAAGGCTCAAAATGCTGTTTTGCACCTGCTTGTATTCGATGAGCTCAGATCTGCCGTAATCATATTTTGCCTTGACGATTTGCTCGATTTGCGCATAATCTTTTAAATTTTGCTTCGTCCATTTTAGCGCGTCGTTTAGATAAAGCATCTCAAAATATCCGCTCACGACCGAATTTATCAGCGTCAAACGGGCGTTTTGCAAGTCAAACACACTCGCACTCGCGTCCCACTCGCTAGCATTTATGTTCGAACGAATCCGCCCAAAAAGATCTAGTTCATAGCTGACATTAAAGCCAGAGCTATAAGTCTTGCTCCACTCATCGCTTCTGCTAATATCGCGGTTCGTACCCGCTCCCCACGAAGCCCCAAGCGTAGGGAATAAATCCTCTTTGCTAAGACCTAAATTCGCATACGCGCGCTCCAAATTTAACGCCGCTGCGCGCAAATCGTGGTTTTTCGCCAAAGCCTCATCAACAAGGGCATTTAAATATGGCTGATTGTATCCCTTATACCAATCCTGCGCGATTTCATAGGTTTCGTTTTCGTCTATAAAGCTATCTTGCACTTCGTAATCAAGGTTGCTATTTATCGCGGCACACCCGCCAAAAAACGCCACGAAAACTGCGCTTACAAATATATTAAATTTCATCTCTACTCCTGTGCTAATGCGTCGATTGGGTTTAGTTTGCTTGCACTTCTTGCTGGCAAATACCCGAAAATTATCCCGATAGCAGATGAGGCCGCAAAGGATACGAGTATCGGTGCAATGGTGAATTTCATCGAAAAATCAGGGCTTAGCGAGTTAAAACTAAATCCGATTAAAAGCGCAAACAAAATTCCCAAAATTCCGCCGAACCAGCATAACAAAATCGCCTCGATTAGGAATTGTTGCAAGATATTGCCCTCTTTGGCGCCGATTGCCATGCGGATTCCGATCTCTCTGGTGCGCTCGGTAACTGAGACTAGCATGATATTCATTACGCCGATTCCACCCACGATTAGCGAAATAAAGGCGATTGAGCCGATTAAAATTTTCATCGTGCCTGTCGTGCTCTCTATCGTTTGCTTAATCGTATCTGAATTTCGCGTATGAAAATCCCTCGTGCCGTGGCGCTGGATTAGTAGCTGTGTGATACTCTCCTCAGCCATTGCGGTGCTGACATCGTCTTTGATTTTGACCGTAATCGAGCTAATCTGCCTATCGCCTGAAATTTTATCAATCACGGTCGTATATGGCGCATACACGCGCAAACTCTCGCTACTACCAAAGGCGTTTTTATCCTCGCCAGCTATGCCGATTATGCGTAAAGCCCTGCCGTTGAATAAAATCGTATTTCCAAGTGGTTCCACGCCTTTAAATAGCGTTTTTTTGGTGTTTTGATCGATGATGATGACAGAATTTGAGTATTTTATATCATCTTCGTTGAAATTTCGCCCCTCTACCACATCTATTCCGCTAACTGCGAGCGAATTTACATCACCGCCAAAAACCTGCCCCGTCGCACTCATACTAGCGTAAGTTAGCGTTCCGCTCGTGCGTGAGTTTGGCGTAGAATAATCCACATAAGGCTGGTGCGCTAATGCTAGGGAGTCGTTTTTGGTTAGAGTATTTATCCCGCCTGCTCTAATATCGCCGAAATTTCGCCCCGGATAGACACTGATAGTATTTGTGCCAATCGAGCGGATATTTGATAAAATCCTCTCCTCTGAGCCGTTTCCTAGGGCAACGACGCAGATAACCGAGGCAATTCCGATTATAATTCCAAGCATTGTCAAAATCGAGCGCAACTTATGCGAAAATATCGCGCTAACTGACATTTTAAAGCTCTCTATAAACTGATCTTTGGCGGAGAAAAGCGAGCTTTCTTTTTCTAGCTTTTCTTTATGTAAATCAAAGGTGCGCCCCATTTTGACATTATCGCTTAAAATTTGCCCGTCTTTGATCTCGACAATCCTATCAGCGATTGAGGCGACATTGCTATCGTGGGTTACGACGATTATAGTATGACCTTCTTCGTGGAGTTTTTTTAAAATCTCCATTACCATGACGCCAGATTTGCTATCAAGCGCGCCTGTTGGCTCATCGGCTAGGATTATCTCGCCACCATTTATGAGAGCTCTTGCAATAGAGACGCGTTGCTGTTGTCCGCCTGAGAGTTTGTTTGGCAAATTTTTCGTGCGATCGCCTAGCTCTAAACCTTCTAAAAGCTCTATTGCGCGCTTGATCCTAGCATGAGATGGCACGCCTGCATACACGGCTGGTAGGGCGACATTTTCGGTAGCGTCGATTGAGGCGATGAGATTGTATTTTTGAAAAACAAAGCCAAATTTCTTGCTTCTAAGGCTTGCAAGCTCATCTGAACTAAGCTTAGCAACCTCTTTATCGTCGATTTTATAGCTTCCGCTAGTTGGGGTATCAATACAGCCAATGATATTCATCAGCGTGGATTTTCCGCTACCGCTTTGACCGATGATTGATACGAATTCGCCAGCTTTTATATGCAAATTTATATCTTTTAGGATATGAACCTCATCGTCGCCGAGTTTGAATTTTTTGTTTATATTTTCTAACTTTATCATGGCTAAATTTTAAATTTTAAAATCTCATTCTAGGAGCGCGTCCGCCACTGCCATCGCCGATTTGATTGGCGTTTGAACCATCTGCGATGATAATCTCATCATCATCGCTCAAACCACCCAAAATTTCGGTATTTAAATCATCGCTAATACCCTTTTTGATATAGGTTTTCTCTGAGCCAAAAGCCCTTTTTACCATGACATAATCCCCATTTTCATCGCGTTTAATCACAGAAGTTGGCAGATAGTTTGTATCTTCTGCGTGATTTACGATGATTTCGCACTCTGTCGTCATGCCGATTTTTAGGTAATTATCTCTATTGTCGATTGAGGATTTGACATAAAAATAAACAGCGCTTTTTGATGAGCTCGCGCTCGTGCTAGCCTTGTCGTAGCTGCCATCACTTAGCGTAGTAAGACCTGGGTCTATGTGTGAGACATGGGCTTGGCGCACATCGTTGAGATTTGAGAGAATATAGTATTCTACCGGCGTGCCGACGCTGATTTTAGAAATATCGCCCTCGGCGACTTCCATTTTTATCTCCATTTTGCTTAAATCCGCGATTTTTGCGATTGTTGGCGTGGTTTGGTTGGCATTGACCGTCTTTCCCTCTTCGACCGGGACTGATACGATTGTCCCGCCAGTAGGGGCTGTGATTTTGGTGTAGCCTAAATTTGTCTCAGCTGTGCTTAAAGAGAGTTTGGTCTGCTCGATTTGCGCTTCGATCTGTTTTTTGGCTGCCTCTTTTGCAGCGAGATTGTTTTTGGCGTTTTCTAAGGCTTCTTTCGAGGTCGCGTTTGCTTTATAGAGTTTAAGCTCGCGGTTGTATTGGATCTGGGCATTATCGCTAGCTATTTTGGCTGAAACCAAATTTGCCTCATAGATATTTAACTGCGCCTTTTCCTTGGCGATATTGTTTTCTTGGGTAACTGAGTCGATTTGGGCTATCATATCGCCAGCCTTGACCACATCGCCGACTTTGACATAGAGCTTTTTGATTTGACCGCCTACTTGCGCACCCACATCGACTAACTCTTGCGCATAAACCTCGCCAGTGGCTGTCACGGTGCCACGGATATTGCCTTTTTGCATTTTTGTGGTTAGGATTTTTGGGGCTTCATCTTTTGCGCCAAATTTTTTATACGCGAAATATCCGCCCAAAATCAGGGCTAAAATAACTAAAATTTTGACTATTTTTTTCATCTTCTCCAACTTTTTTTTAAATTCAAATCCGCAATTTTAGCGAACAAATTTAAACCTAATGAAATTTTGCGAAATTTTAATTACAATTTCTATCTCTAAATTTTACGAAAGCTAATCAAAACTAACCAAATTTAGGCTTTTGCGTAAAATTTCATTATTTTTTTGTGTAGGATTAGTGAAAATGCGATTATCACGCTACCGATTAGGAATTTGCCAAGCTCAGCGTCTTTATGCCAAAGGGCTAAATTTACGATAATCGCGGCTGGGATTAGAGCGTTATTCATAATCGCAAGCATGCCAGCATCAACTTCGCAAGCGCCTTTGTTCCACAAAAAATAGCAAAGCGCGGAGCTTACCACGCCCATAAAAATTATGATTGCGACCTGCTCTGCGTTTGGATTAAATTTCGCCGCGTTTCCAAAAAGCGCCGCCACAAGCGCGCACGCAATCACCGCGCCTAGGAAAAAATAGCCAAAAAGCTCTTTTTGCTCGCCAAGGCCCTTGCTTTCGCACAGATATTTATACGCGCTCTGACCTGCACCAAAGCACAAATTCGCCCCTTGAATCAGCAAAAATCCGGTTAAAAACTCAGAATTTATGCCATTAAATTTAATCACAAACGCCCCTAAAACCGCAAATGAGACGCTAAGTAGATAAAGCGAGCGAAAACGCCTAGCAAACGCGTCATATATCAGCGTTACATAAAACGGCGTAAATATCGTAAAAAGCGCCACTTCATAGACTTTAAGATACGCAAAACTTTTGTAATAAAAAATATACATTATGCCAATTTGCACTGCGCCAATCGCGCAAATTTGCCCTGCTAGGCGCAAATTTACACCCCTAATTTTCATAAACGGCACGAAGCACACAAACGCCAAAGCCACGCGCGAAAGCGCCAAATACGCGCTATCAATCCCGCGCAAAAACTCGCCAATCAGCGAAAAGCTAAACGCCCAAATAAAGGTAACGATGATAAGTTTTGTCAAAATTTGCCCCAAAATTTTAAAAATTCTAAGGATTTTATAAAATTTGAGTTTAAATTTAAATTACAAATTTTTTTAGCGGTAAATTTTAAAATTTCAGCCCGCAAAAGTAATCTTTTATTAATCTTTGCTGTGATAAAATCCCTAAATTTTTATTTTTTAGGAAAATTATGAGTGAAATTTCAGTAGTAATTCTAGCCGCTGGTTTTGGCACGCGTATGAAGTCAGACCGCCCAAAAGTCCTATTTGAGCTTTGCGGAAAGTCGATGTTAAGCCATGTTTTAGAGCGCGCGTATGAGATTAGCGATGATGTGAGCGTGATTTTGCACTATCAATTTGATCGTGTCAAAGAGGCAGTTTTGAGCGAGTATCCAAACACCAAAATTTACAAACAAGACCACGAAAACTTCCCAGGCACCGCAGGCGCACTAAAAGATATCAAATTTGATAGCCAAAAAACTCTAATCGTATGCGGCGATATGCCACTAATCGACAGCGCGGATTTGCGCTCGCTTTGCAGTAGCGACGCAGATGTCGCCCTAAGCGTATTTCGCGCAAAAGATCCATTTGGATATGGCAGGGTTATCACAAAAGACGGCGAAATTTTAAAAATCGTCGAGCAAAAGGACGCTAGCGAGGAAGAAAAACTAGTTTGCGACGCTAATGCTGGGTGCTATTGCTTCGACACAAAGGTGCTAGAAAAAATACTGCCTCAAATCGCACCAAACAACGCCCAAAAAGAGTATTACCTCACAGATAGCATAAAAATTGCCAAGGATATGGGCTTAAAATGCTCTGCTGTGTGGGTTGATGAGCAAAATTTCATGGGCATAAATGATAAATTTGCGCTAAGCGTGGCTGAGGAAATTATGCAAAATCGCATAAAAGAGCGCTTGATGAAAGCTGGCGTGCTAATGCGCCTTCCTAGCACGATTTATATCGATTGCAGGGCGAAATTTATCGGCGAGTGTGAATTGCAAGAAAATGTCAGCATTATCGGCGAGTGCGTGATCGAAAACTCTATAATCAAAAGTTCAAGCGTAGTCGAAAGCTCACTTATCAAAAATTCTGACCTTGGCCCTATGGCGCACATACGCCCAAAATGCGAGATTGTGGGCACTCATATCGGAAATTTCGTCGAGCTAAAAAATGCAAAGGTTAATAATATCAAAGCAGGCCATTTAAGCTATCTTGGAGATTGTGAGATTAGTAGTGGCACAAATATCGGCTGCGGCACGATTACATGCAACTATGACGGCAAGAAAAAATACAAAACCATAATCGGAAAAAATGTCTTCGTAGGCTCTGATACGCAGTTCGTAGCCCCAGTTAAAATAGGCAATGATGTCATCATAGCAGCGGGCTCAACTATCGTTTCAGATGTCCCAAATGGCGCACTAGCGATAGCTAGATCAAAACAAACAAACAAAGCTGAATTTTTCTATAAATTTTTTAGGAGCAACAATGAGTAAGAAGAAAATTTTACTAGCAGTTTGTGGAAGCATTAGTTTTTATAAAGCGTTTGAAATTCTCTCTGCGCTTAAAAAGGCGAATTTCGATGTTTATGTCGCACTTAGCGAGGGTGCGAGCGAGTTTGTGAGCTACAAGGCTTTCGAGGCTTTGTGCGATCACCCTGTGCTATGCAGCGGCAACGAAGACTGGCAAAAAGGGGTAAATCACATAAACTACTCAAAAGTAGATTTAGTCTTAATCGCTCCTGCTACGGCAAATACGATAAACAAGCTTGCTTGGGGAGTTTGCGATAATGTATTTTTACAAACCATAAACGCAGCCTTCGCCAAAGCCAAGGTCGTAATCGCACCAGCAGCCAATCCTGCGCTACTTGAAAACAACATAACCCAAAACTGCATTGAAATTTTAAAAAGCAATGTCAAAGCCTTGTTTGTCGAGCCTATCGAAAAAATGCTAGCTTGTGGCGAAAAGGGCAAAGGTGGCCTAGCCACCACAGAGGCGATACTTCAAACCGTAAAACGCGCAATCCATAAGGATAAATTTTGGGAAGGCAAAAATGTCGTCATCACAGGCGGTCCAACAACCGAGAAAATCGACAATATCCGCGGAATTACAAATTTTTCTAGCGGAAAAACCTCAAAGGCAATCGCGGACGCATTTTATTATCTAGGCGCAAATGTAACGCTGATTTCGAGCGTGGATTATCCAAATTTGCCTTATAAACTTACGATTTTTGAGAGCACAATCGGTCTAAAATCAGCCCTTGATAGCACGAAATTCCCTGATGGCTCATACCTGATAATGGCAGCAGCTGTTAGCGACTACACTCCAAAAGTCCGCTACAAAGGCAAGGTCAAAAAGACAGAAATCGGCGATGTGTGGAACCTGCGCCTTGGCAAGACCGATGATATCCTAAGCTCAGTGCATGCAAATATCAAAAAAATCGGCTTCAAGCTCGAAACCGACAAAGAGACCGCACTAAACGAAGCAAAACGCATGCTAGATGAGAAAAATCTCGACGCAGTGTGCCTAAATACGCTAGATGATGTGGTAAAACTAGGTGGCGATGTCACGAGAATCACGCTTTTGACAAACGATTTTATTACCGAGCTAGACACTGCGAGCAAAGATGAAATCGCGCTAAAACTAGCAAACGAACTTAAAAAAATCTAAATCGTGAATCAATTAAACCATTTAGCAATCATTATGGACGGCAATGGGCGCTGGGCTAAAAAACGCGCCCTTCTGCGCACTGGCGGGCACGAAGTGGGCGCACAGGTCGTGCAGAGTGTCTGCGAATTTTGCATAAACGAAAAAATCCGAAATCTAACTCTTTACGCATTTAGCACCGAAAATTGGAAGCGACCAAAAAGCGAAGTTGAGTTTTTGATGAAGCTTTTGGCGAAATTTTTGGTTGATAAAAAAGAAAGTTTTTTGGCAAATGGGATAAATTTCAAAGCCGTCGGAGATATAGCGAAATTTAGCGATGATTTGAAAAGCAAAATTTATGATTTGCAAAATTTTACGCAAAATTGTGCGAATTTAAATCTAAATTTGGCGATAAATTACGGCGCGCGTGATGAAATCGTGCGAGCGTGTCGTGAAATTTCAAACGCTGGGGGCGAATTTAGCGAGAGCGAAATTTCAGCGCACCTAGATACCGCTAGAAGTGGCGATGTGGATTTGCTAATCCGCACAGGTGGCGAAAAACGCATTTCAAACTTCTTGCTTTGGCAGGCAAGTTACGCCGAACTTGCATTTAGCGATACTTTGTGGCCAGAATTTTCTAACGCAGAATTATCGCAAATTATCAGCGAATTTAAAAACAAAAATCGCAGATTTGGTGGTTTATAATATCACAAAACAAAAATACACAAAATTCAAACAATCTAATAAAATTTAAAAGATTTTGAATTTTAAAATTTTGGAATTATAAAATTTCGGCGCAGTATTTCCAAAATAAAATTCCAAAATTCAATGATAATTCTTCAAATTACTTCGTTTTCTACGAAAGCTCGCAACGAGTGCAAATTTGCATGCTTTAAATTTTTAACTCGTAGGTTGCTTCGTTGCTACCACACAGCTCCTCGCAATGACAAATTTAGCAACACTATTAATTTACACAATGACAGCAAATTTCGTAAATTTTAAATTTCACTCCCGAATTTGCCCAAAATTTAGCCAAAAAATTGTAAAATAGCCGTTTGCAAAATTTATCAACTTAATAATGGATTTTTATGGAATACTACCTTTATATGGCGATTTTCGCCCTTTTTGGCATCTGTGTCGGCTCGTTTAGCAATGTCTTAATCCACAGGCTTCCGCGTGGCGAGAGTATCAACTTCCCTGCTTCGCACTGCCCTAAATGTGGCACTCCGCTGAAATTTTACCACAATGTCCCGCTGTTTTCATGGCTGTTTTTGGGCGGAAAATGCGCATTTTGCAAAGAAAAAATCTCTATCCGCTATCCCATAGTGGAGTTTTTAGCTGGCGCGCTAGCCGCGAGCGCGTATATCTGCGAGCTAGATATCATCAAAGCCGCTATTTTAGCGCTACTTTTCATACTTTTACTAGCACTTTCGGCAATCGATTTCGAGTTCAAGGCCGTGCCAGATAGCCTACTTTTCACAGCTACTGCACTTAGCTTAGTCTATCCTTTGCTTTATGATTTTGACATTAGCTTGCTGTATCCAGCTGCTGGGTATGGGCTAGCGTTTTTCGCCCTTCGTCTCATCATCACAAAGGTCTTAAAGCGCGAAGCCATGGGCTCAGCCGATATTTTTATCGCCATAATCATTGGCGCGATTTTGGGCTGGAAGCTAGGCGGTATCGCGATTTATATCGGCGCGATTTTGACCTTGCCAGCATACGCAATCGCCAACAAAAAAGGCTACGAACTGCCGTTTGTGCCGTTTTTATCAGCTGGGCTTTTGCTTACGATTTTATTCAAAGCTCAAATTTTAGAGCTTTTGGAAATGATTTATGGATAGAGTTCAAAAATACCTATTTAGCAACTTCATAAGCTCGTTTGCGTCGCTATTTAGCACGCTTTTTATCATTATGTCGATTGTGTTTTTCTTGCAGATTGCGCGCATTACCTCATTTATCGAGATAAATTTGATAGAGCTAATCAAACTCTACCTTTTTATGCTACCGCGAATTCTCATTTTCACCGTGCCGATTGCCTTTTTTGTCGCCCTTAGCATGGCGCTTTTCCGCCTTTCGAAAGAAAACGAGACAATCGTGCTTTTTACTATCGGTTATGTTACGCGCAAAATCGCTGTGTTTTTCGGCGTGATTGCGGCGATTTTTTCGGTTCTTTTGCTCTTTATTTCGCTTGTGATGATGCCAATCGCCGAAAATCTCAAAGACAATTTCATCGACTACAAAAAAGTCAGCGCCACGCTAAATATCAAAGCTAGCGAATTTGGGCAGAAATTTTCGGAGTGGATGGTTTTCATCGAGGGTGAAGACGAGGGCGAAAACGGCAAAATTTATAAAAATTTAGTATTTTACAACCACGGCAAAAAGGGCGAAGATGAGCGCATAATCATCGCCAAAAAAGGCGAGTTTATAAGCGAAAATCAAAGCTTTTCCGCACTTTTGCATGATGGCAAAATCTACACCGTGGATAGCGACGAGTGGCATATCACTGAGTTTGACGAGCTTATCATACGCACACTTTCTAAGAGCAATATCCGCACAGGAAGCGATGTGCTAGGATACTGGCGCGAAATGCGCAAAAACGACAAACGCAAAAAAGATTTCAGCATTTATGTGCTTGTTTCGCTATTTCCGCTAGCAAGCGTGCTTTTTGCGCTAAGCTTTGGAATCGTAACTTACCGCTACGAAAAGGGCTTTATTTACGCTGGGATTTTCGGGGTGCTTTTTAGCTATTTTGCGCTGATTATGATACTAGCCAAACGCCCACAAATCGCCATTAGCGTGACATTTTTGCTGACATTTATCCTATCTTGGATTTATTATAACTTCAAAATCAAACCGCGATATTAAAATGCAAAATTTACTTCTTACCTACGCTTATAACGGCGCGCGATTTTGTGGCTCGCAGTCCCAGCCACATGGTCGTAGCGTCGAAGACACGCTCAAAATCGCGCTAGGCAGGGTCGGGATTTTTGGCGCGCTTACCACTAGCTCTCGCACAGACAAGGGCGTGCATGCCCTGCGCCAAACAAGCACCGTAAAATGCGAACTCTACCAAAGCTTGCCGCGCCTTAAAGAGCTCATCAATCGCCACTGCGCGCCATACATTTTCGTGCGCGACCTGCGCGTGGTAAGCGATGAATTTCACCCAAGATACAGCGCCAAAGCTAGGGCGTATCGCTACATCATCAACCACGGCGAATTTAACCCATTTCTAAGCGATTTTCAAATTTTTATGCCCAAATTTGAAATTGAAAAGCTAAATTTGATTCTTGCGAAATTTATCGGCGAGCACGATTTTAGCGAGTTTATGAAGGTTGGAAGCGAGATAAAAAGCCCGGTTCGTGAAATTTTCGTAGCGCGCGCGTATTCGCACAAAAATCTCAGCGTGGTAAATTTCGTCGCAAACGGCTTTTTGCGTGCGCAAGTGCGATTAATGCTAGCAAACGCCCTTGCCTCGCTCAAATCAAATCGCCCCCTAGACCTCTCCCGCGCCCTCACCCGCATACCAGCCCCACCAAATGGACTTTATCTCTCAAATGTGATTTACTAAATTTTACATTTGATTAAGCGGGGTTGAATTTGTAAAATTTGATAAATTCAGTATCACAGATACTGACCGAGATTTTATAAAAGGATTAAATTTGGATAATGAAAAAATAATGCGAGAAAAAGCAGAGCAAATGACTAAAAAAGCCGAAATGAAAATTCAACAAGCAAAAGAAAAAGAAACTAAATATCAACAATGGCTAAAAAACAAAAAACAAACCGACCCAAATTTTAGGGATTATGATGCAAATCCATTGATAATACAAAGCTATGAAGAATTTTTTGTATTTTCGTTATTTGTGCCGTCTTTAATGATTAGTGGGATTTTTTATAATTTATTTGAAAAATTATATCTAGCAAATAGCGGTAATTTAGATATTTGGCTTATTCTTTTTCCGATTTGCTGGATAAGTATTATTTTTATGTTTCAAAAAACGCATTTTTCACACCATAAAATTAAATTTACAAATAGATATATTGAATTTTATGATTATGGGAAATTAAAAAGGCGATGTGAAATTGTAGAAAATAAAATGGCAAAACCATTTTTTACTTGTTGTGATGTAAGCAATCACAAACAAAATATTGTCACTATGTATTTTATGATTATGTTGGTTGTATTTTTATTCTACAAACCTATATTAATTGTTAGTTTAGCTGTATCTTTTTGTTTTTCATATATTTTTATAAGATTTTTCTTTTATATATTTTTGAATAAGAGTTTAAAAGGATTTGAAATTTTTTCATCTATTCAAATTGATAATCCGGCTAAAACTGCAATCGGTTCGCCGTTATCAATTAGATATTTTATGATTTATCTATATAGTGATGAAATATATAGTGAAGTAAAGAAATATTTTTTACAAAAAAATATAAATATTGATAATTTACCAAAAAGGTATTCAATTTTTTGATAACAAATTTAATAAAACCAATTTTTTTAAAGGAGAGAACTATGAGTTCAACAGGTAGTAGAGAAGTATCGTAAGGTTGGCGTCCTTGCCCACAAAAAAAAGATAAAATAATTTAATAATCATTTAAATAAAGCTTCTTCGCTTTGCAAAGCTTTACTAAAAAACCAAATCGTAATTTAATCTCGTAGATTGCTTCGCTTTCTGTGAAAGCTCGCAATGACAATGGCTGGTAAATTTTCCTTAATCTGTCATTGCGAGCGAGTGAAACGAGCGTGGCAATCTACAAATTTAAAATTTAAAGTCGCTAAATTTGCAAAATTTTGAAATTTATTTCAGCACAAATCGCACATTTACGACAAAAGTTCGCGCACTTGTCGTGGGCGGAAATTTCGATTTCGTGCGCTCTATCGCCTTCAAAACAGCCTCATCGAGCGCCTCCACACCAGAACTAGCCGTGATCTTTGCGCCCTGCACCGCGCCACCTGGCAAATACGAAAACTCCGCCTTTACCACGCCGGTTTGCTTACGCATTTTCGCGCTTTTTGGGTAGTTTTTTTGCGCATAGGCTGCGATGATTTTTTGTATCACGCCACCGATATTATCGCTCTTGGCGTTGCCTTGTATGTTTGCCATGCCCGCTTTTGGTGCGCCTGCGCTAGCATTAGTTTGGGCTAAATTTGGCAAATTTGCGCCTGTTTTGTTGCTATCGAAATTCTTTTTTATAGCCTTTTCTTTTGCGATTTTTTTTGGTTTTGGTTTTGGTTTTGGCTCAGGTTTAGGGAGCGGTTCAGGCTCTGGCGTAGGCTCTGGCGTAGGCTCTGGCGTAGGCTCTGGTTCTGGCGTAGGTTCAGGGGCAGGCTCAGGTTCAGGTTCAGGGGCAGGCTCAGGTTCAGGGGCAGGCTGTGAATTTTGCTCAGCTAAATTTTCCACATTTTCGGGCGCAGTATCACTCAAAGCGACGAAATTTTCGATTCTAATCACGCTTAGAGCTTCATCTTGCATCAAATTTGGCGCCCTGAAATTCGCAAACGCAAGCCCAAGCAAGGCAATATGCAAAACGAGCGAAGTAAAAAATCCAATTGCGCTATTCATCTTTTTTCGTCACAATTGCGAAATTTTCGTGATTTAGCTCTTTTAGGGCGTCCATTACGATGACGAAAGCCTCGAATTTGGAGTTTTTGTCGTTTTCTAAAACAATCAAATCATGCTTTTGCAAATGCTCTAAATTTGACTTCAAAGCCTCGCTATCCACGGCAATATCATCGACGAAAATTTGCGAGTTTTCATCAATTTTAATGGTGATTTTTTTCTCTTCGCTTGGGCTTTGCGCGCTTTTGGCACTTGGCAAATCGACCTTGATTAACCCTTGTGCGATGAAGGTCGAAACGCTAAGCGTAATCGCTAGCAAAACCAGCATAATATCGATAAATGGGACGATATTTAGCCCCTCTTTCCTAGGTAGTCGCATTTTAGCCCTCGTAGCGATTGAGCATGACATCGACTTTGCGCAAAAAGCAATTGTAAATCATCAGCGTAGGCACAGCGACCAAAAGCCCCAGCGCAGTGGCTTTGAGCGCGAGAGAAAGGCCTTGCATGATAGCCTTTGCGTCGATATTGGCGCTCGCGCCCATGTCATAAAATGTAATCATAATGCCAGCCACAGTGCCCAAAAGCCCGATATACGGGGCGTTAGAATACACGATATAAAGCGTGGTGAGATTTTTGCTCAACGCCTCCTCATACAGCGCCTTGCTTTTGTAGTCTTTTGGCGATACTCTTCTGTAAAACAGCACCCGCTCTATGCTAAACCAAACGACCAAAAAGCTCATAAAAACCAAAATAGAAATAATTATATAATCAATATAGTCTTTTAGAAAATCCATAAATTTCCCCCGTGGATAAAATTTGTAAATTTTGCTTATCAAAAATACAGTAATTTTGAAAATAGCGAAAAATCGGGGTATTTTAACGAAATTTAGAATATAAGTCAATAACTTTTATCAATATCAATCAATTTTGAAAGCAAAATTTTTAATAAATTCTCTCAAAATTGATTGTATAAAATTTTATACTACGCGCTATAAGTTTTGAAAATTTAAATCATTTTGTGCTCAAATTTTCTTTAAATTTAATCAAATTTTCCACGATTTGCGCCGCGCCATCGACACCGCAAAACGATGTATTTATGCAGATATCATAGTTTTGCGACGCGCCCCAAATTTCGTTCGTGTAATACCTATGAAAGCTCGCTCTGCCAGCGTCTGAGTTTTCCATAAACTCCCTGACATCGCCCTTAGTTTCGCTAGCAAGGCGAGCGAGTTTAAACTCGTCCTCAGCGCGCAAAAACACACGCAGCAAATCCCCCCTACTGCGCAAAAAATACCCAGCGCAACGCCCCAAAATTATGATATTTCCGTCATGTGCGATTTGGCGATAAATTTTGGCTATGCGTTCGCGCTTCTCTTCGTTTGCGATTTCGTTGTGCGAAATGGCGTGCAAGAGCATATTTATGGGCATTTCGTTGTAGAATTCATACATCATCTCAAAGCACCCCAAAGAATCGGCTCGTTTGAGCAAATCCGCCTTTTCGAGGTAAGTGTATCCCAGCCTAGCTGCCAATTTTTGGGCTAGTTCGCGCCCACCTGCCCCCGTTTGTCTAGCGATTGTGATTACCATAAAATTTCCTTAAATAAAGTTTGCAAAAATACTGGCCCCAACCACGGTAAAAAGCCCGGTTACAGCCATCGCCAAAGACGCCATTGCGCCCTCGATATCTCCGATTTCAAGGGCTTTTGCTGTCCCCATAGCATGGCTTGCGCACCCAAGCGCAATCCCCTTTGCTACGGATTTTTTTATGCGAAATAGCCTTAAAATCGCCTCTCCAAATATATTTCCTAAAATCCCCGTTGCGATTATGCACGCCATGGTCAAATTTACGATTCCGCCCAAACTCTCGCTAATACCCATGCCAATGGGCGCGGTTACGGATTTGGGTAGCAGTGTCACATAGAGCGCATGGTCTATGCCAAAAATCAAAGCCAGCGCGTAAATACTGCAAGTCCCAGCCAGCACGCCCGCAAACAGCCCCGCAAAAATCGCGACAAAATTTTTGCGCAAAAGCGAGAGTTGTTCGTATAATGGCACCGCCAAACACACCGTAATCGGTGTCAGGAAAAAGCTCACATGCGCGGCACTGGCGTTAAATTTATCGTATGGGATATCCACTATCACCAGCGTCAAAACCGTCAAAATCGTCCCCACCAAAAGCGGGTTGAAAATCGCTAGTTTGAAGCGTTTTTTCAGATAAATTCCAGCCTGAAACGAAATCAAACACAAAAAAACGCCAAAAAACGCCGAATTTATGAGTATCTCTCTCATTTTTCGTCCTCGTAGAGCTTTTTGCGCTCTTTTTCTAGCGTTTTTTCGTAATAAATCTGCGTTACAAATCCGCTAGCACCCATTACCAAAATCGTAGAAATCACCACAATCACGATTATTGCCCAAAAATTCGCCATCAAAACATCGCCAGCTACGATGATAGCAGCCCCTGCCGGGATAAAAATCACAGGCATTATCTGCATGAAAAACGACGCACTCTCCCTGATTTGCGAGATTTTAACCACCCTAAAAATCAAAGCCAAAAGCATAAGTATCAGCCCGTAAATACTAGCTGGTATGCTAAGCGGGATAAGTTTGGATAAAATTTCAGCGCACAGAGAAATTCCTAAAATAATGCTAAATTGCTCTAAAAATTTCAAATTTCAACCTCCAAAAATTCGTCGAAATTTAGCGCAATTCGAGTAAAAAAAATATTAAATTTATCTAAAAAGTGTAATTTGACTAATATAAAATTTTAAGAATTCTTTTGCTAAAATAGCCTAAATTTCGATTTGGAGGGAGATTATGAGGTTTAAATTTTTAGGGCTTTTGGGACTAGGTTTCTCATTTTTGTTTGCCGCTGAGGCTGATTTCGCTGATCCAAATGTCTGTGCCACCTGCCACAGTGATGTGCATGAAGCTTGGGTCAAATCCCTACACGCGCTATCACACGAGGATTCTAACGAACTTTACAAAAAATCAATTTCATTAATCGCCAAAGAAACGGGGAATTTAGAAGAGAGTCTAACGCTATCATGCGGTCAATGCCACAACGCAAAAATGAAAATCAAAGAGCTCGATGTATCGATGAGCGTGGCGCTGTCGCTTGATCTTGGCGAGAAAGACAAGGTCAAAGAATTTACCAAAAGCGAAGATGTCAAAAACGGCATTTCATGCTACATTTGCCACAATGTCGATAAAATCAAACCAGATCAAAGCGATCCGAGTATCTCTGGATACAAAAGCTTCTCGTGGAGCGAGGATTATGTTACTGGCCCATACGATGTGAGCGAGGCTGACGCGCTGTATCACCAAAGCCAAAAACGAGATTTTTTCCAAAACAACGACGAGCTTTGCAACTCTTGCCACCAAGGACAAGGCGGCAAATCTAAGCTTTCGATTTATAATACGCAGGCTGAGGGCGCAGGCGTGCAAAACGCCAAACTTTGCGTGGATTGCCACATGGGCAAATCGACCAAAAAAATCATCGCCCCTGGCGCACCTAGGGAGGGCGCGGTTATCAGAGATATCAGATCTCACTTTTTCAACGGCGCGCGCAACTCAGATATCCTAAAAGAGGCGATTGAGCTTAGATTTAATCGCTTAGGCGGCGATAAAGCGGTGATAAATTTAAAAAATTTAACCACTCACAAGGTTCCGACAGGATTTAGCGGGCGTTCGGTTGAAGTGCATGTCAGATTCAAAGACAGGCTTGGCAAAATTTTATCAACGCAAAATTTAGGCGCGCTTCGTGCAATCTATACAGACAGCAAAGGCGATGAAACCCTATCGTATGCCGCAAAAACTTTGAAGGAAGATACGAGATTAAACGCTGGGGAGAGCAGAGAATTTAGCGTAACTATGCCACAAAACACCTACACTGTCGATGTCAAAATAGTCTATTATGTCCTAGCACCACAGCTTCAAAACCTGCTCAAAGTCAAGGACGAAAGCTTCACCAAGCCTTATGAAATCATAGAAATAACTTTCTAACTCTGCTTTAAAAGCACAATGGGGTCAAATTTGACCCCATTTTTAAATTTTAAAATTCACGAAAATATCAAATTTATCCGAGTGTGATTTTGATACCCAAAGCCCTACAAACCATATCAAAAATTTCGATATCTAAATTTGGATTATATTCATCAAGTATAGCAAAAACCTCTGCTCTCATATCCTCGCTATGACCTGGGTGCGCCTCGTCGTAGAGGGCCCCAACCAAATCAACAAGGCTAAAATTATCTATATTTTTCTGCCTCATTGCAGTTTTTAACTGCTTTGAAATTTGCCATTTGAAATTTTGCATTTAAGCTTGCTCGCCCTCTGGTTTTGCGAACCACTGCCACGCAAAAATCCCCACATAAATCGCCAAAGCAACCCCATAGCAGATATATTCGCTACTGATGAAATCGAAATATCTCACGCACATATTTGGCACGAGCATTAGTGGCACGACGCATAGTAGCAACACACGCTCTAAGGCGTTGCATTTTTTCACAAACCAGCCTTGAAGCACGGAGCTAAACGCAAACATACCAATGAGCGCGCTAGCAAAAATAAGCGCGATTTGGGCGGGATCTGAGATCCATGTAATACCCTTTGGATCCATTGGGGTGGTGATTGACTCGATTAAAAGAAGTTTGTTATTGAAAAAAAACGCAAACGGCAAAATCGCTGTTCGCAAATCATAAATAAATCCCTGCACGCCCACGATTACAGGGTTTGCCTTGGCAATACCTGCGGCGGCATACGCTGCAATTCCCACAGGCGGAGTATCATCAGCCAAAATTCCGAAATAAAACACAAACAAATGCACCGCAATCGCAGGCACAAGCAAATCATTTCTATCAGCTAAAATCAAAATCACAGGCGCAATTAAGCTAGAAACCACGATATAATTCGCCGTAGTCGGAAGCCCCATGCCTAAAATCAAGCTCATTATCGCCGTCATTAGCAAAATCAACAAAATATTATCCCCAGCAACTGCCTCAACCAAATCAGAAAGCACGGCTCCAAGCCCAGTTAGCGAAATAGAGCCGATGATGACGCCAGCTAACGCAGTGGCGACTGCGACTGTTACCATGTTTTTCGACGCTGCGACCATAGCCCAAAAAATATCGCCAAAACCTTGGATAAAATCTTGTTTTAAAATTTGTTCTTTGTAGATTAGTTTGCGAACTGGCTCTTGCAAAACCATTATGATAAATAGCACACCAATCGCATTAAATGCCGCTGCAAAGGCACTTTGCTTCAAAATCAAAAGTGTGTATAAAAGCACCATAATCGGGATTAAAAAGTGAATTCCGCTTAAAATCAGTTTTAGCTTTGAAACTCTTTTGTAGTTTGAATTTCCTTTAAGCCCTAGCTTACAGCTCTCTAAATGCACGATAAAAAATAGCCCCGCATAGCACGCAAACGCAGGAATTAGCGCAGCAATCATAATGTGCGTGTATTCCATACCCAAAAACTGCGCGATGATAAAGGCAGCCGCGCCCATGATAGGTGGCATGAGTTGGCCATTTACGCCAGCTGCGACCTCGATTGCGCCTGCTTTGACTGGGCTAAGGCCTGCTTTTTTCATAAGCGGAATCGTAAAGGTTCCCACGGTAACGACATTTGCAGTCGAGCTTCCGCTAACCATACCGGTTAGCCCACTAGCAATAACGCTAGCTTTGGCTGGTCCGCCACGAAATCTACCCAAAAGCGCAAACGCTACATTTATGAAATACTGCCCCGCACCAGCGCGCTCTAAAAGCGAACCAAAAAGCACAAATAGATAAATATAATTTGTGCTAACCCCCACAGGCACGCCGAAAACGCCCTCTGTGGTAAGAAACATGTGTCCGGCTAGCTTTTCGATACTTGCGCCACGGTGCGCGATGACATCTGGCATATACTGCCCAAAATAGCAATACAGCAAAAATAAAAATGCAATTATCGGAAGCGCTAGACCCATCATACGGCGCCCAGCTTCGAATAAAACAAAAATTCCTAAAAACGCAATTACCACATCTCTTTGCAAATAATCGCCTGGTCTTTGCGCAATCCCGTAAAAATCAATCGCAGGATAAAGTATCGCAAAGGTGCCAATAGCAAGCAAAATATAATCATAAAATGGTATGTAAAAATGCGCCTTAGAGTGCGAACGAGCAGGAAAAAGAGCGAAAATGATAAAAATCGCAAAACCTAAGTGGATAGATCTAGCGCGCGTGCCATTTATCGGAAAATACGCGATATAAAGCTGAAAAACAGCCCACGCGAAGCACACTAGCGTCACAAGCCAAAATAGCTTTTTCGACGAAAATTCTCTACTTTTTACCTCTAATACCTGCTCGTCTTTTTTCATCTATTGCCTTATTTTAAAATTCCAGCTTCTTTAAATACCGCCTCAGCCGCTGGGTGAAGTGGTGCGCTAAGACCTTCGATTAGGGATTCTTTGCTAACCAAATTTAGCGCAGGGTGAAGCTGTTTATACTCGTCAAAATTATCTAAAATAGCCTTTACAATCGCTCTTACGGCCGTATCGCTCTCGCTCTCATCAGCGACTAAAACAGCCTTTACGCCAATCGTCGTAGTGTCGTAATCAATCCCCTCATAAAGCCCTTTTGGAATCACGCCTTTTGCGAAATATGGGTATTTTTCTACGATTTTATCAGCTGTGGCTTCATCAATGCTAACCAAATCAACTGGCATAGATGTCGCTACATCGATGATATTTGCGGTTGGGTGTCCTACCATAAAGAAATATCCGTCGATTTTCTTATCTTTTAGCGCCATTGGGCACTCTTGCACGGTTAGCACGCTTCGTTGCGCCATTTTGTTTAAATCAATGCCGTATTCATTAAAAATCAAAGTGCTTGTTACTTCGTTTCCGCTACCTGGATTTCCTAAATTTATCTTTTTGCCATCTATGTCAGCATAAGCCTTGATTCCGCTATCGCGTGCGACTACAAACGCCAAAAGCTCAGGATAAATCGAAATAACTGAGCGAAGTTTTGGATTTGGCTCGCCCTCGAATTTGCCCTTGCCATTGTATTTGTCATAAACGACATCGCTTTGAACGAAGCCGAAATTTAGCTCTTTTTTAAGGACATTATTGACATTGTATGTCGATCCGCCTGTGGATTGAACTGAGCATTTAAAATTTTTATCGGTATTTACAAGGCGACAAATCGCAGTGCCCACAGGATAGTAAGTCCCTGTCATTCCACCTGTGCCGATATTGATAAATTCTTTCGCACTCAAACTACCTGCAAATATCGCTAACGCAGCGACACCAACACAAATTTTTCTCATATTCCCTCCTTGTGAAATTTAAGCTGATAAGTATTGCTAAATTTGGATAAAATTCTAATAAAATTTAGCCATTTTCACAACAAAATTTTATCATAAGCCGATTTTAAATCCAGCATTTGCCTGTGTTCTTTCACATCATGCACCCTGATGATACCTGCGCCATTTTGCGCTGCCATCAAATGCAAATACAAAGATCCCGGCAATCTCTCTTCCACGCTTGATTTGTGGTAAAAATCAATCACGCTTTTCCTGCTAGCCCCCACCAAAAGCGGTTTTTCGTGGTGCAAAAAATGCTCTAAATTTTTGATTAAAATCAAATTTTGTTCAGCCGTTTTGCCAAAGCCAATCCCCACATCCAAAATCACATCTTCCACGCCAAGCTGGACGATTTGCGCCAAATTTCGCGCGAAAAACTCATCAATCTCGCCTAGCAAATCACCGTAATGTGGCGAAATTTGCATATTTTGGGGCGAGTTTTGCATGTGCATTAGGCAGTATTTCGCACCATAATTTTTGATAACACTGATTAAATTTAAATTTGCGCTAATGTCGTTTATAAGGCTAAATCCGTGATCTAGCGCGAAACGGGCGCAGTATTCATCAAAGCTATCAAGGCTAAATTTGACCTTTTTGTGTAAATTTTGCCTATAAATTTCGCTTATTACGCCATTTATGCGCGCAAACTCTTCGTCTGCGCCACAATACTGGCTTCCAGGACGCGAGCTAACCCCGCCAATGTCGATATAATCGGCTCCATCTTCAATCATCTTTTCGATTTTTGCGATTGCTTCGGTTAAATTTTGAGTGCGAGAAGCGGGATTGAAACTATCGAAATTTAGATTTAAAACCCCCATAATCTCGCAAATTTTGGGTTTTTCGAAATTTTGCCCCAAAAACTGCGCCAAATTTTTTAGCCCAAAATCCTGCGCCTTTTCTTTTTTTGAGAGAATTTCAACCTGCTTATCATTTGCAATCAAAAGTGCGTCTGAGTTTGCCCCGCCTGTGATCACATGCTCAGCCGTTACGAGCTCTGCGCCTATGCTAAGGGCATCTTGCTTTAAGATATTTGCCGCAGGGGTGCGCAAATCTTTGATATAAAAAAAGTTTAGAATTGATTTTTTGCGCATGATTTTCGCGCCCTCTTTTGTACAATTAATGCGCGCGCAAAGTGCCATAAAATCGGCACTATTTGAAATTTTAAAAATTTTCATTATTTGCCTTTGATTATCAAAAATAGCGGCGGCAATACAGCGTGGGATTTGGCGTTGTGTTCGATGAGATAGACGAGCTTGTTTATGTGTTCTAACTCGCTAGCGCTAAATTTAATCCCAGCTTCAAAGCACTCGATAACAAGTTGCATGACAAGCGATTTTAGGGCAAATTTGTCGAGCGAACCGACGCGTTCTTTATTTATACACTCGTTAATAAACGCATCAATCTGCCTCAAATCGATTTTTCGCAAATTTAGCCCCGTGCGCTCGCGCTTTTTCTCGCCAAGCAAATTTTGCACCATTAGCCTAGATCTAATCGTCGGCAATAAAAGCGTAATCGAGGGCGCAACGAGGAAAAATATGGTATTGCGCGGTGGCTCTTCTAGGATTTTTAAAAGCGCATTTTGCGCCTCGTCGCGAAATTTAACCGCGCTAATTACGATGATTTTGTTTTCTATCTCGGCAATGTAGGCTTCGTCGATTATCTTTCTAGCTTCGTCGATTTTGAGCTCATCGCTTTCGAAAAAGCGTAAATTTTTAGGGGAAAATTCAGATAGAATTTTTGCTTTAAAACCAGCATAATCGTTCGTTATAAAAATTTGATTAATGAGTTTCAAAGCACAACTTCACCAAAAAGCACCGCGTCGATACTTTTGTTTAAAATTTTAAAGAGTTGAAGCAGTTTGATATCTAGGCTCTCATCGTTTTCGCTTAGCTGAAAGCTGTTTGGCAATGCCTCGTCGATGAGCCACAAATAGCTATCCTCGTGGCTTTTGGCTATTTTGGCGTAAGTGTGATCGCCCCTGCCTATGTAAAAATAAATGAAGCCGTTGCTAAATGAGAGTGAGAGCATATCATTTAGCAAAGCGACCTGTTCTTGGGAGGTAATCTCTTGGTTATAAAGCGATGAAAACTCGAAAAATGGCAGAAGCGGTCTGGTGTTTTTGCTATCGTTTATCCTGCTGACGATATATTCGCCAAACCACCTTCTCTCATCATCGCACATCACCACAAACGAATACCCGCTATATAGCAGACGCATTTTTGTCGCTAGTAGCGGTATCCAGTGCTCTTTGCGATTTTCGAGCCACTCCATATCTCGCTCGTTTTGCAGAGTTTTAGCACTCCAAGTGTATAAATCTTGCATTATTTATCCAAATTATATGCTTTATGCAAGGCTCTAACTGCTAGCTCGCCGTATTTTTCAGCCACAATCATCGAAATTTTAATCTCGCTAGTTGAGATCATTTGGATATTGATACCCTCGGCTGCTAGTGTGCGAAATGCTAGCGAAGCGATACCGCTGTGGCTTTTCATACCCACACCCACGATTGAGACTTTTACGACCTCGTTATCGCTTTCGATTACGCATTTTGGATTAGAAATTACTGAGCGCATGATTTCTAAGGCTGGTTCCATTTCGTTTTGTGGAATCGTGAAGCCTAAATTTGTCGCTCCGTCAATGCCGATATTTTGGACTATCATATCTACATTTATCTCTTTTTGCGCCAAAGATGAAAAAATCTCAGCCGCAACGCCCGGTCTATCATCTACGCCTCTGATTGTGATTCTTGCTTGATTTCTATCTAATGCTATTCCGCTGATTACTGCGTCTTCCATATTTTCTTCTCCTGTTATTAGTGTTCCTTGGTTGTTATTAAAACTACTTCTAGTTACCAAATTTACTTTAAGCTTTTTGGCTAACTCTACGCTACGATTTTGCAAAACCTTAGCCCCCATGCTAGCAAGCTCTAACATCTCTTCATAGCTGATTTTATCGAGTTTTTTAGCCTTTGGTTCGATGCGTGGATCTGTGGTATATACTCCATCGACATCTGTGTAGATTTCGCATGTATCAGCGTTTATCGCCCCAGCTATCGCCACAGCAGATAGATCGCTTCCACCTCTGCCAAGAGTAGTGATATCGCCCTCTTCGGTAATGCCCTGAAAACCCGCTACTACGACGATTTTGCCCTCTTTTATGGCTTTATTCATATTAGTCGGATCGATAAAGCTAATGCGAGCTTTGGTATGCATTGTATCTGTTACGATACCAGCCTGTCTGCCAGAAAACGCCACCGCAGGGTAGCCTTTTGCATTTAGCGCAAGGGCTAAAAGCGCGCTAGTAACCCTCTCACCAGCACTTAGCATCATATCCATTTCGCGAGTGTTTAGATCTTTTGTAAAATACTCTCCATACTCGACCAATCTATTTGTAACGCCACTCATCGCAGATACAACTACGACTAAATCATGGCCTTCGTTTTTAGTCTTTATCACGCGCTCGGCAACCGCTTCTATGCGCTCTAATGTGCCTACGCTAGTGCCACCGTATTTTTGAACTATAAGCATTAAAGGTATCCCTCCTCTTTAAAATATTTTAAAACAAGCGCATAAATCGGCTTTTTGAAGTGATTTACATGCTTTAAAACTTGATTTGCATTTACAAATTTAAAGTCATCAAATTCAGGCTTATGCGTTTTGATATCAAGCCCTTTTAGGCTTTTTAATCTTAGTAAAAAATACTTTTGCATTTGCCCGTCCCATGGGCGCATTTTTTGCGCCACAGCCTCTGGAAAATCGTAGCTGTGCCACTGCGGACACTCGGCTATGATATCGACATCATCTGTGCCTATCTCTTCTTTTAGTTCGCGTAAAATCGCCATTTTTGGCGTCTCGCCCTTGTCGATACCGCCTTGGGGAAACTGCCAAGCCCCGCGTATATCACTGCGCTGGGCGATAAGCACATCACAACTAAACGGATACGAAGGCGCAAGCACGATAGCTGCGACATTTGGTCTGTAATTTTTCTCCATATTAGCTCTTTGAAAAAAATTTGCAAAATATTAGCGAAAATAGGTATAAATTTGGCTAAAATTCAAAGAATTTTTGCTAAATTTCGCCCTTTAAATTTGGCTAGGAAGAAATTTTGCATATTTATATTCATATCCCGTTTTGCACCTCAAAGTGCCCGTATTGCGCCTTTGGCTCACGCATGGACGCATTTAAATTAGCTAAAAACTACTTTGACGCGCTGGATTTTGAAATTTCAAATTTCATTAAAAAAAATAAAAATTTCAAAATTTCAACCCTTTTTATCGGTGGCGGCACGCCAAGTTCGATTTCGGCGCAGTATTATGAAAAGATTTTTGAAAAACTCTCGCCAAATTTTGCCCCAGACGCCGAGATTACAACCGAGGCAAACCCAAATTCTGCCAAGCCCAAATGGATAGAGCAAATGCGAAAATTCGGCGTAAATCGCATAAGTTTTGGCGCGCAAAGTTTCAATGATGAAAAACTCAAATTTCTAGGTCGCGCACACGGAAAAAATGAAATTTTTGAAGCCGTGGATAACGCCAAAAACGCGGGAATTTCAAATATAAATTTGGATTTGATTTACGCTAGCAAATTTGATGATAAGCAAAATTTAGAATTTGAGCTTGCGCAGTTTGCGCGCGCAGGGGTTTCGCATCTAAGCGCATACGCCCTTACATTGGAGCCTGGCACGCCATTTTTTGGGCGCGCAGAGTTTGCCAGAGATGATGAAAATTTGGCTAAATTTTTCTTTAAAAAAGCTAGCGAACTAGGCTTTACGCAATACGAAATTTCAAATTTTGCCAAAAATGGCAGGCGTTGCGCGCACAATGTGGCGTATTGGAGTGGCGAGGATTACGCTGGATTTGGCGCGCACGCTGTGGGCACGAGCGGATTTGTGCGATACAGCGGCGCAGGTAGTATCGAAGAATACATACAAAATCCGCTTGCAAAAAGCGTGGAAAATTTAAGCTTAGAGGATAAAATTTTGGAGAAAATTTTCCTTGGATTTCGCTCGTTTTTGGGCGTGAGGGGCGAAATTTTGCGCGAAAAAGAGCTTAAAAACGCCCAAATTCTAAGCGCAGAGGGCAAGCTAGATTTCAAAAACGGCGTTTTTTACAATCCAAATTTCTTGCTAGCCGACGAAATCGCCCTATTTGTGAGCGAGCATTAAATTTAAGATTAATGAAGTTTTAGCTAAAATACGCAATCTTTTTGTTTAGGAATTTTAATGTTTGGTATCAGTTTCCCTGAAATTACGATAATTTTAATCGTCGCAGTCATCGCCCTAGGCCCTGAAAAGCTCCCTAGCGCGCTAGTTGAGATTGCAAAATACTTCAAAGTCATCAAAAAATCAATCAACGACGCAAAGGCCACTTTCGACCAAGAAGTCCGCATAGCCGAGCTCAAAGAGGACGCCAAAAAATACAAAGAAAGCATTAGCAAAACCACAGAAACCATGCGCAAAAAGCTTACTTTCGAAGAGCTTGACGAGATAAAAAGCGGGCTAAATTCTGTCAAAGATACACTAAATGCAGGGCTAAGCGATATAGAAAGCTCTGTTAATAACACGCTAAATGAAGCGGAAAATTCGCTAAATTCTAAGCAAAATTCTACGCAAAATTTAGCGCAAAATTCTACGCCAAATTCGGCGCAGGAGCAAGCGCAAGCGCAACCAGAAGCGCACCCGCAGGCGCAAAATTCAAATCCAACACAAAATTCAAAAGAGTAAAATATGTTCGAAGAGTTAAAACCACACCTTGCCGAGCTTCGCAAACGCCTAGTTATCTGCGTAATCACGGTAATTCTTATGTTTGTCGTATGCTTTAATTATTGGGAAATAATCTTAGATTTTATGAAAGCCCCTCTCGTCAAAGTCCTTCCAGATGACGGCAAAGTCGTATTCACCCAACTTGGCGAAACCTTTTTTACAGCGATGAAGGTTTCGTTTTTTACCTCACTTTTACTCTCTATGCCGATAATTTTCTGGCAAGCGTGGCTTTTCGTCGCCCCAGGGCTGTATGATAACGAAAAAAAATATGTAATTCCATTTGTGCTAAGCGCTAGTGTGATGTTTTTTTTAGGGGCTGCGTTTTGTTATTATTTCGTAATTCCAGTAGCTTTTAACTTTTTGATAAATTTCGGTGGCGAGGCCTACTCTGCTATGCTTAAAATCGGCGAATATGTCGGGTTTTTCACAAAATTAGTTGTGGCTTTTGGCATTAGTTTTGAGCTTCCAGTAGTTACATTTTTCCTAGCCAAACTAGGGCTTATCACAAACAAAAGCTTGACTAGTTTTTTCCGCTTTGCGATTGTTATAATCTTCGTTTTTGCCGCGATTATGACACCGCCTGATGTTTTGAGCCAATTCATGCTAGCTGGTCCGCTAATCGTGCTTTACGCCCTTTCAATCCTCATTGCAAAAATGGTAAATCCATACAAAGCAGGCGATGACGAGGACGAGGCAGACAAGGACGAAGAGAGCGAGAAAAGCGCACAAGGCGCAGTAAAAGAGGCGTAATGGATTTAAATTTAGTAGATAGCTATGATTACCACCTGCCGCCAAATTTAATCGCAAACGCCCCGCTAATGCCAAAAGAGAGCGCAAGGCTTTTAGTTTATGAGAGAGAAAAAAATAAAATTTCACACCTTAAATTTGGCGATTTGGCTGAAATTTTACCACCTTGCGAGATTATCTTTAACGATACCAAGGTCATAAAAGCGCGAATTTTCGGGGCTAAATCAAGCGGTGGCAAGATTGAGCTTTTGCTAAATTCGCCCTTAAATGATAATAAATTTAGCGCATATATCAGAGGGCGAGTAAGCGTGGGTAGCGAGCTAGTTTTTGATAAAAATTTGCGCGCACGGGTCGTAGAATGCTGTGAAGATGGGCTTAGAGTGGTGGAGTTTAGCCGTGATAATCGCGCGCTTAGCTCGCACGAAATTTTCGCTCTCACCGATGAAATCGGCCATGTCCCGCTACCGCCATATATCAAGCGCGAAGACACCAAAGATGATGAGAGCTGGTATCAAAGCATTTTCGCGCGCGAGGCAGGGGCTGTGGCGGCTCCGACTGCGAGCCTGCATTTTAGCGAGGAGATGCTACGCGCGCTTAGAGCAAATCACGGGATTTACTACATTACCCTGCATGTAGGCGCTGGGACATTTAAGCCGGTTGAGGCAAGGGATTTAAGAGAGCATAAAATGCACTCCGAATTTTACAGCATTGCGCAAGATACAGCTGATATTTTAAAAAGCGATAAAAAAATTTTAGGCGTAGGCACTACGGTTACTAGAACCGTGGAAAATTTCGCACGAAATAGCGCGAGATGCGGGGCTTGCGAACTGTTTTTGCACCCAAATAATCCGCCTATTAGGCAAAATTATCTGCTTACAAATTTTCACTTACCAAAATCTACTTTAATTATGCTGGTTGCTAGCTTCATCGGCCTTGAAAAGACCCTTGAAATTTACCGCGAAGCAGTGGAGCAAAAGTATAGATTTTATTCTTATGGCGACGGGATGATAATACTATGATTAAAGATTACGCGTTACTTGGGATTTTAGGGCTTTTGGCATTAGTTTTGGTGTATAGAATCGTATTTCGCAAGGCACTTAGGCGCAGAGCGTATAAGGGCGATATTTTCCCTAAAAAAGAGCCAGTCGAAATAAAACCTGTAAAAAAGAAAATTATCCCGATAAATCAAGTCGATATCTTAAAACCGCTTAAATTTCAAAGCGAAATTTTATTCGAAGAGTGTAGCAGATACGATAGCTCGGTCTTTATCAAATTCCCGCCAGACGCGCCACGATATTATGACGGATATGTGATAAATCTCTCAAATGCGATTTACCATATCTGCCTATTTTTCTTGCAAAATGTCAAAGACCCTACCCTTATAAAAATCGTATTTTCCGTGCGAGATGATAAGCCAGGACTATCAAGAATGCAACTCTTAGTCGATATCAGCGTCAAAAAAGAGATTCGCACCACATATATCCACAACCTAAAAACCGCCCTCATAAGCGGTAAAGTCATAAACGACCCATACATTTCCAAAGCCAAACAAAGCATAGGCGATATCGGCAAAATCGCGGAGCTAAGCAACGATAATGGCGGAACCCATATCAAATTGCACGCTCAGTGCTCGTATTTAGAGCAAGAAAACAGACTAAGAAGCAAAAAATACAATTATCAAATTTTAATCGCGCACAAAGATAAAGAAATTTTCGATGATTTGAAGGATTTTTTAGATAGCACGGGTTGTAATGTAGTGCCAAACAACACCTGGGAAAATCTCAAAACACACCTAGCAGACCGCATTTACAAGGCCGATATCGTGCTAATTGATAGCGAGATTTTGCGCACAGACTCAACTGCGATTGCTTATTTAAATTTAATCGACAAAGAAGAGGCACATTTCGTATTTTTGCGCAAAAATGCAAATTCGCAAAAAGCATTAAATGATTTGAAATTTAACTTTTTCAAACTAGATATGCCGTATTTCCACGATGAAATTTACGCTATTTTAGATTTAGTCAAACAGCTTAAAATTGATAAAGACTTTTTGAAAGTAGAGTAAAAAAGAGAAAAAAATAGGCTAGGAAAAATCCTAGCCTAAGAAAAATTATAGATTTTCAAATGGGTTTGTAACGACTTCGTTGTGATCTACGACATAAGGGATAAGAGCTGCTTGGCGAGCGCGTTTGATTGCTTTCTCAACCATCTCTTGGTATTTTTTGCTAGTGCCAGTTAGGCGTCTTGGCATGATTTTAAAACGCTCTGAAAGGCAATATTTTAGTAACCCTGTGTCTTTGTAATCGATAAATTCGATTTTAGCCTCTGTAAATCTGCAATATTTTCTGCTATATTTTCTTTTTTCTGCCATTGTTTTTCCTTAATTAAAATGGAATTGTATCGTTGCCTTCGTCATATTTGTCCGAATCAACATCATATTCTGGAATTTGGCTCTCATAGCTCTCTTTTTTCGGTGCTTCATAGTGATTTTGTGCGGTTTGGTTCGCGCCATATCCGCCAGAGCTTTGGCGATTTGGGTTAGAGTAGTTTGAGTGTTGGTTGTATCCGCCACCATAACTATTACCGCTGTTTGCACCATATCCACCACTATTTGCGCCGTAGCTATTGTTTCCGCCATTTCCACCTTGTGGAGCACTTAGCATTTCCATAGACTCTACCACTACGCTGTGTTTTGAGCGGTTTTGACCATTTTGGTCTTGCCATTGATCGAGCTTTAAACGCCCCTCAACTAGCACTTTTGAGCCTTTTCTTAAATATTGATTTGCGATTTCTGCTGTGCGTCCCCAAAAATCAATGTCAATAAAGCAAGTCTCTTCGCGTTTTTCGCCATTTCCGCTATTAAATTTACGAGTTACAGCAATGCCAGTTTTACCGATTGCGGTGCCAGTTTGTAAATATCTAAGCTCAATATCGCGAGTTAAATTTCCAACCAAAACTACTTTATTAAACATCTAAAATCCTTTTATTCAGCGGTTTGCTCTGCTTGTTCTTTTGCCTCAGGTGCTACGCGTGGTTCGCGCTCTTTTTTAGCTGGGCTAAGTTTAATGCCTTTGCTTAATTTTTCCCATGCCAAAACCTCGCGTTTTGTTTCGTATTTCACAGTCAAAAATCTAATGATATCCTCTGTGATACGCAAATTTCTAACTAGCTCTGCAATCAAGCTTGGCTCGGCAGTAAAGTAAATGACAAAATAAACACCGCGCTCATATTTATCGATTTTATAGGCAAGTTTGCGTGCGCCCATTTCGATGACAGAAGCGATATTTCCGCCATTTTTTGTAATGATTTCTTTAACGAAATCAACTTTTGTTTTTACTTCATCATCAGTCAGCGTAGGCTTGACAATGAATAAAACCTCGTAATTTCTCATAAATTCTCCTTATGGATTTTTAGCTCGCAAATGTAATCTGCGGGCAAGGATTTTGCAAAAAATGCAACCTGTATATTACAAAATTTTGACTTAATCTTTGCTTTTTAGCCTAGTTTTTCTTTGATAAAATTCTTTGCAATTCCAAAAGTGAGGCGAGCAAATACTCATCTTTGATTAAATTTTTCTCGCTTTTTAGCGCAAATTCGAGTTTGTTTAAATGTATGAAAATTTTGCGAAATAAATTTTCATTTAAACTTTGAGCGTATGTTTTTAGCTTGTTTGCGATATTTGGCGGCGGAGTGTATCCGAAAATCACCTTAAAATCGGAATTATTCGCGGTTTTTATCGAGATATGAAGCCTAAAAATTCTATGCAAAAATCTGTAAAATTGATTTATCAGCTCCATGTCGTTGTATCCGCCATTTTGAGCCAATCTGTAAAAATCTTTGCGAAAATCGCTAAGGGTAAAAATTTTATCGAAAAGCTCCTCGTAGCTTATCTCGCTCAGTCCATAGACCATATCATTTACATTTTCCAAATTTAGCTCAATCCCCAAATTTGCGAATTTTTCAATCTCGGCTGCGCTTAAATTTAGGTTTTCGTTGTGGATTTGATAAATTCTATTTAGCGCGGCGCTGTTTGCGAAAATCCCCACCATTTCGCACTTTTGCGCTAGCAACCCCATGGCTTCCTTCATACTGCTTGGGCGGAAAAACCTCACCTCATTTCCGCCAAACTCCCGCACAAAATCGCTACTTGCCGCACCCTCACTCTCGTTTAATTCATAGATTAAATGATTGTTTTCGTCGTTTTTGCAATACTCAATCAAACGGCGAATTTCATCTTTTTTTATGCAAGAGTTTGTTTTTATATGAAGTGTGTTGCTCTCGCCAAAAAGCGATGGCTCCAAAAAGCTCTTTGCCACGCTAAATTCATACTCGCCAAAATACAAACTCATAAAATTTTCGGCCCCATAAATTTGCTTTAATCTCCAAGCATAAAGCTCGTTTTGAAAGTCATCTACGCCTCGAAGCAAGATAAAATTCGCCACATTTCCAGAAGCAATCCTAGCGTCAAAATCTCTTTTATACATTATATTTTTTTCACCACTCTTCCCATAATCACGCCACTTGCGATATTTGCGTCTGTGATTTCGACCAAAACTGGCGTTAAAATATCGGCGGTAAAATTTGTAATAAAAATTTTCGCCCCCTTAAATTTATCATCGAGTTTGGCAGTTACGACATTTGCATTTTCGTCGATATAGCAGCGAAATTTAGCCCCCAAATTCTCTCTCGCCCAGCGCGCAAATTTACGATCCATAAAGTCAAATGCGACCTTATCAGCCTCTCTTTCTAGCTCATTTAGTCTCTCGCAAGTCGCGTCTATGTTTAAAAGCAGGTAATTATAAAATTTCTCATCGCCCCTGCTTTGCGCCTTTAAAAGCCTGTGCAAAATCAGATCAGAATACCGCCTAATCGGACTTGTAAAATGAGTGTATGTATCAAAACCAAGCCCAAAATGGCCGCGTGAAATCGAGCCGTATTCGGCGCGTTTTTGCGCTTTGATTATGAGTTTATCGACCTCTTCTCGCATGCCAAGCGCGTCAGCTTGGGCTTGGATTTCGCCTATCATTTTTGCCAAATTTGGCTTATAAATCGCATCTATTCCAAACAGCGCCAAATCGTCCAATAAAGCGAAAATTTTCTTTAATTCAGCTGCGCCGTGATTGCGGAAAACGCCCGTTTCTATGCGCTTGGCAGCGGCTTTGTTAGCTAGAAGCATACAATCTTCGATTAGCTTGTGCGAGGGCGTATCGCTCTCAAATCTAGTCGATTTCAAAAGCCCCGCCTCATCGATACTCATGCGAAGTTCTTTTGTGCGAAAGTCAAATCCATGCTTTAATCTTTGCGCTCTAAGTTTTTCGCAAAGCTCATTTAGCGGAAGCAGCCAGTCTAGGATTTCGCTCTCGCAGCCACTTTTTGTGCGCAAAATCTCATCGACCTCATCGTAGTTAAAACGCCTTTTTGATTTGATTATGCCTGAAAACAGCTCCTCGCTAATCACGCTCAAATTTTCATCAAGGCAAATTTTAAAAACAAATGCTAATCGCGGTAAATTCGGCATTAGCGAGCAGATATTTTCGCTAAGCTCGCGCGGAAGCATTGGGACGGATTTGTGCGGGAAATATATCGAAAACCCTCTTACTTTCGCTTCCTTGTCAATCGGCGAGTATTCGCTAACATACTCGCTCACATCGGCGATTGCGACATAGACTATGCGATTTTTTTTATCATAATAAATCGCGTCGTCAAAGTCCTTGGCGTCGATTGGGTCAATCGTGCAAAAGCTCAAATTTTGCAAATCCACGCGATCTGGATAGAGCGTGGGATCGACCGATGAGCCAAAGCTAAGGGCTTGTTCCTTGCAGGCTTCGTTAAATTCGTCGTTTTTGTTATAAATCGCAAGCGAAATTTTCTCATCGACCCACGGATTGTCTAAATTCCCTAAAACTTCGCAAATTTCATTGCTTAAATTATCAATTTTCAAAAGCGTGCCAGGTGGAAGCATTTTAAGCGATTTTTGCGTGGCTTTGAGCGGGTTTGCTAGGCCTGTTTTGACATTTACGCCCAAAATTTCGCGCCCGAAATTCTTCGTATAAACCACGCTTGATGAAAAGGCAGGTTTCACGCACATTAGCACCTTTGCGTGAATTCTAGCCTTTTTTGAGTTGATGATTTTTGCTAGGATTATGTCGCCTAAATGCACGCCATTTAGGTATTTATTTTCGATAATTAAATCTTTTTTATATCTATCATCGTAGCTTTGCAAATACCCAGTCCCATCGCGCGCGATATCAAGCCTACCAAAAACATAGCTATTATTTAGATAAATTTTGCCTTTGTGAGAGCTCAATGCGCCTAAATTTAGTAGATTTCGCACTAGCTCTTTTTGGTCAGAATTTAGATTTTTTTCCACCACTCCAAGGCTAAGCGAGCTTAAAAATTCCTTCATAATCCAGCCCTTATTTTAGCTTCGAAAAACGCCTCTTGCTCCAAGCCAAATTCCACTAGCAAATTTAGCGCATTATCGATACTGCGCTCATCGAAGCAGTGATAGATCCCCATTACGGTTTTGGCTACTTTTAGCATTTCGTATCGCCTCGCACTCTCAAACGGCGCCTCATCTATTAAATCAGAAAAATATATGTCTTTGGCGATTTTTTCTAGCCCAAAATGCTTAAACAAAACCTCCCCCACGCTCTCTCTACTCATACCGGTAAATCGCATTTCCACATCGGTGAAATCCTGCGGGAAAAGGCAGTTTTTGATATGCAGATAAAACTCGCTGTTTTTATCGTGCTTAGCGATATACTCGCTGATAAAAACCCTACCAAAATCCATTAAAATCACGCTAGATAGGATATCAGGCGAAATCTCTGGGTAAAATTTAATCCACTCTTTTAAAAACAGATGTCTTTTTAGCGAAATTTCATTAAACTTAGCGCGATCTGTCTTATAACACTCGAAATTTAGCTCAAATTTACCCTTAAAAATGCTAAACAAAAATAGCGCCCTAACCCCCTCTCGTCCGTAAAATTTAAAGGCGTTTGGAAGGGTTTTTTCCATGCTGATTTGCGCAAAAGTGCTAAATGCGTAGTCTAGTATCCTACTCTCAAATTCTGGATTATTCATAATCTGAAAAATAATCTCATCATCGCTACCAGCATTGTCAAATGAGCTTAAAATTTTTAAAATTTTATCGTTAAATTTAGGCATTGAAGCGATTTTTTCGCTAATAAAGCTTTGCATATCTACATTTTCCGTTCATAAATTTTGCGTTTATAATATCACAAAAAAGCTACATAAAAGCATTTTTGCGCTAAAATCACGCAAAATTTTTTTTGAAAAGGATGGCTCATGGCAATTACCGTGTATTACGACAAAGACTGCGATTTAAATTTAATTCGCTCAAAAAAAGTGGCTATGATTGGCTTTGGATCACAAGGTCACGCTCACGCTGAAAATTTACGCGATAGTGGCGTAGAAGTAGTAGTCGGACTAAAAAAAGGTGGCGCAAGCTGGAAAAAGGCCGAGGACAAGGGTTTTAAAGTATTAAGCGTAGCTGATGCGACAAAAGTGGCAGATGTCATAATGATACTAACCCCAGATGAATTTCAAGCCGAAATTTACAAAAACGAAATCGAGCCAAATTTAAAAGACGGCGCAGCGATCGCGTTTGCTCACGGATTTAATATCCACTTCGGACAAATCAAGGCTCCAAAAAACATAGATGTAATTATGATAGCTCCAAAAGCCCCAGGACACACTGTGCGCAATGAATTTGTAAATGGTGGTGGAATCCCAGATCTAATCGCAGTAGAGCAAAATGCAAGTGGTAAGGCAAAAGAGATCGCTCTAAGCTATGCTAGCGCGATTGGTGGTGGCAGAAGCGGTATCATCGAGACTACATTTAAAGACGAGACCGAAACAGACCTATTTGGCGAACAAGCAGTTTTGTGCGGCGGTCTATGCTCGCTAATAAATGCTGGTTTTGAGACCCTAGTAGAGGCTGGATACGCCCCAGAAATGGCGTATTTTGAGTGCTTACACGAAATGAAACTAATCGTAGATTTGATCTATCAAGGCGGTATGGCTGATATGAGATACTCTATCTCAAACACAGCTGAATTTGGCGATTATGTCAGCGGACCACGCGTCATCAACGAACAATCAAAAGCCGAAATGAAAAAAATCCTAAAAGAGATCCAAGACGGAACTTTTGCGAAAAACTTCATTTTAGAGCGCCAAGCTGGCTATGTCAAAATGAACGCAGAGCGCAATATGACCGCAAACGCGCTGATTACCAAAACAGGCGAGAGACTTCGTGGTATGATGCCATGGATCGCAAGCGGCAAAATCATCGACAAAGATAAAAACTAATCTTGGCTAAAAAACGCACCAAAGGGCGCAAAAACGCGCCCTTATTAAATTTCAATCCAAATTTCATAAAATACATTTTAATCGCAATTTTTTGCTTTACCTGCGCCGCTCTTTCGTATGCCGTGCTAAATAAATTTTTCAAAGACGAGCCAAAAATTGTGCTTAAAGTCCCGCATGATGAAAATAAAAGCGAAATTTCAAAACCCATAATTCAAAAAGATAAAAATTTGAGCGCGGCAAAACCTGCGCCTCAAATTTCGCCTGAGATAAAAGAGCAAAATTTAACCCAAATTTCAAAAACAAAAGAAGAAATTATCGAGGAAGAATTAGCCAAAATCGCAGCCCAAAGTATAGGCGAAATCACGCCAAAATCGCAGGAAAAAACAGAGCCAAAAATTTCAGCCCCTAGCAATAAACCAGCCAAAACCCTGCCAAAAGGCTCAAAACCAAAACTAGCTATCATAATGGACGATATCTCCACAAGCGCGCAAATAGCGCGTATCAAGGCTCTGCCAATAAAGGTTACGCCATCGATTTTCCCGCCGGCGAAAAATTACAAAAACACCCCGGCTCTGGCTAAAAATTTGCAAAATTTCGCAATTCATTTGCCAATGGAGGCAGAGGTCTTCGCTCACGATGTAAAGGCGCTAAAAGTGGGCGATAGCTACAAAGAAATCGAAAATTTTCTAGCGCAAATCAGAGCTGATTTCCCGCACGCTAAATTTATCAACAACCACACAGGTTCGAAATTTACGGCAAATTCAGCCTCGATGCGAAATTTAATCAAAGCCATGCAAAAATACGATTTTTATTTCGTCGATTCTCGCACGAGCGCGCAGACCAAGGCACCCGACGAGCTTAAAAAGCAAAATTTGCGTTATGTTTATAGAGATGTTTTTATCGACAACACAGACGAGGTAAAAGCTGTGCGCCAAATGCTACAAAAAGCCGTGCAAATCGCGCAGAAAAGGGGCTTTGCCATAGCTATCGGCCACCCCAAAAAATCCACCTTCACCGCCCTAGAAAATAGCGCAGATATTTTAAACGGCGTCGAAGTCATCTATCTAGGCGAAATTTATGAATACTACAAATGAGCTAAATTTCAAAATCCCTGCCCTATCTCGCCTTGGCAAAACAGAGCCTAAAACCCTGTATTACAAGGGAAATTTAGAGCTTTTGGATATGCCAAAAATCGCAATCGTAGGCTCTCGCAAAATGAGTATTTACACCAAAAATTTAATCACAAAATTAGCCCAAAAACTCTCAAACGCTGGTATTTGCGTAGTCTCAGGGGCTGCGATTGGCTGCGATATCACGGCGCATGAGGGTGCATTTTCGCGCACAATTGCTGTTTTTGCAAACGGGCTAGATGAAATTTACCCCAAACAAAACGAGGATATGATACGCAAAATTTACGCTGGCGCCCTAGCACTGAGCGAATACGAAGACGGCACGCCTGCGCGAAATTTTCAGTTTTTAGAGCGCAACCGCATAGTTGTAGCCCTCTGCCAAGCCCTAATCGTAGCCCAAGCCGAGCCAAAATCGGGCTCGCTTCAAAGCGCGCGCATTGCAAGAGAGCTTGGAATCCCTGTCTTTGTCCTGCCACACAGAATCGACGAGAGTGTCGGCACCAACGAGCTTTTAGCCAAAAAAGACGCCACGCTAATTAGCGATTTGGATAAATTTGTGGCTAAATTTAGCGGAAAAGAAAAACCCAAAAATCTCTTTTCGCACAGCGACGAAATTTTGGATTTTGTCGCGCTAAATTCGAGCTTAGATGAAGCATTGATGAAATTTGGCGAGCGCATTTACGAATACGAATTAGAGGGAAAAATCATAATAGAAGCGACAAAAATTTCGCTTGCGTAACCCAAAAAAGGATTAAATTTGATAGTAGCTTTCGATGTGGGACTTAAACGAATCGGCGTAGCAATCAGCCCAAATGGCGCACTAGCCCTTCCTAGCGAGCCTATTTTACGCAAAAACCGCAACCAAGCCGCCAGGGAAGCTAGCGAGTTTTTACGCACAAGAGGGGCTCAAAAGCTCGTCGTTGGCCTTCCCAAAGGCGGTGCAAGCGAAGAAGAAATGGAGCGTCGCATAAAACATTTTGTCTCGCTTTTAGAATTTAATGGCGAAATTTGCTACCAAGACGAGAGCTTTTCTAGTGTCGAGGCGAAGGAATTTGCGCTAAAAAGCACGAAAAAAGGCGGTGTAAATGAGAAATTTGACAGCGTCGCAGCGATGATAATTTTAGAACGATTTTTGGCGAAAAATGGCTAAATTTAGGTAAAATACCAAAATTTCAAAAGGCAAAAAATGAGAAAAAATCTACTAAAAAACACCAAACGAGTCGTTATCAAAGTAGGCACCAGCACGCTAACTCACAGTGACGGCTCGCTAAATGAGGGCTTTATCAAATCACTCGTAGCTCAAATTTGCGCTCTCAAAAAACAAGGCTTTGGGGTCGTGCTAGTAACCTCTGGCGCGGTCGGGGCTGGTATGGGCATACTAAAAATCGAGCAAAAACCAAAAGAGCTAAGCGCCAAACAAGCCCTAGCCGCCGTGGGACAGGTCGCTTTAATGCACCTGTATGAGAGGCTTTTTTGGGCGCATGATGAGATTATCGCGCAACTTTTGCTGACGCGCATTGATTTTAGCGACCGCGCGCGCTACCTAAGTGCGCGAAATGTCGCTACCACCCTGCTTTCGCAAGGCATTATCCCTATCATCAACGAAAACGACCCAGTCAGTGGCGATGAGCTCAAAATCGGCGATAACGACACGATGAGCGCGCTAGTAACAGGGCTAATCGACGCTGATTTGCTCGTGCTTTTAAGCGATATCGACGGGCTTTATGATAAAAACCCTAGCACGAACCCTGACGCAAAACTGATAAAAATCGTAAATTTTATCGACGAAAACACCCTTAAAATGGCAGGCGATGTGGGGTCGAAATTTGGCACTGGGGGCATGGCAACGAAGCTTAGTGCTGCTAAAATGGCCAATAAAATCGGCGCAAATATGATAATCGCAAATGGAAAAGAGAGTAAAATTTTAGCCAAAATCATCGCTGGCGAGGAAGTTGGAACGATTTTTTGCAAAGAGGAAAAATCCATTAGTGCGAAAAAATACTGGCTCGCTTATGGTGCCAATGTGCGTGGCGCAATCAGCCTTGATGAGGGCGCATGCAAAGCCATAAAAAACGGCAAAAGCGTGCTAGGTGTGGGGATTGTGAGTGTAAGTGGCGAGTTTGAGCGGGGCGATGTCATCGAAATACTAGGCGCGGATTCACAGCGCATCGCGCGCGGTATCGCAAACTACTGCGCCTCTGAAATTTCGCTGATTATGGGGAAAAAATCGAGCGAATATGAGAAAATTTTACCTAGCGTGAGCGATGATTATATCGTGCATGCAAACAATATTGTCTTAGGATAGATTATGGAAATTTTAGAATTAGCAAAACGCGCAAAACGCGCAAGCAACGAGGTCGCAAAGCTAAGTAGCAAGCAAAAAAATCAAATTTTGCTAAGCGTGGCTGATGAGCTAATCGCTCAAAAAGAGCTTATCAAAGAGCAAAACCAAATCGACATAAAAAACGCGCGCGAGGCAGGTATCTCCGAGGCTCTCATTGATAGACTCACGCTAAATGATAGCAGGATTAGCGCAATGAGCGCGGCTTTAAAAGAGTTAGCCAATTTTCCTGATCCAATCGGGCAGATCGTGGGAGGCTGGCGCCACCAAAACGGTATGAGTATCGCCAAAGTGCGCGTGCCTCTTGGCGTAATCGCTATGATTTATGAAAGCAGACCAAATGTCAGCATAGACGCCGCCGCACTCGCGCTAAAAGCGGGCAATGCGATAATTTTACGAGGCTCAGCTAGCGCTCTTGCCTCAAACATCTGCCTAAGCGAAATTTTTTGCCGTGTGGGAGAGAAATTTGGCCTGCCTAGCGGCGCAGTATCACTCATAAAATCCAAAGAGCGCGAAGATGTGCTAAAACTAATCCAGCTAAAAGAGTGGATCGATGTGCTAATCCCGCGTGGTGGCAAAAATCTCAAAGACTTCATCACACAAAACGCGCAAATCCCAGTCATCATCACAGGGGCTGGCGTGTGCCATACCTTCGTCGATGAGAGCGCGAATTTAAGCAAGGCAGTAGAGATTATCAAAAATGCAAAAACCCAGCGCCCAAGTGTCTGCAACGCCCTAGAATGCTTAGTTTTGCACGAAAATATTGCAAAGCAAATTTTACCGATTTTATTAAAGGAAATGAACGAAGTAGAATTTCGCCTAGACGAGAAAATTTACGCGAAATTTACAAATTTCGCAAACACCAAAAAAGCGGATTCTAGCGACTTTGGCACGGAGTTTTTATCGCTAATAATGGCTGTTAAAATCGTAAAAAACACCGCCGAAGCGATTGAGTTTATCAACGAAAATTCCAGTGCGCACTCAGAAGCGATTTTAAGCCAAAATTCCGCCAATATCGAAAGATTTCTAAACGAAATAAATAGCGCAGTCGTCTATGCCAACGCTTCGACCAGATTTAGCGACGGTGGCGAGTTTGGATTCGGTGGCGAGATCGGCATAAGCACACAAAAGCTTCACGCGCGCGGTCCAATGGGCGTGGAGGCACTCACTACCACGAAATACATCGTGCGTGGCGAGGGACAAATCAGATAAGGAAAATGCGATGAAAATAGGATTTATAGGCGCAGGAAATATGGGCGCAGCGATGATAGAGGCGCTCGTGGGGGCGAAATTTGAAAAGGATAAAATTTGCGTTTATGGCAGGGAAAAAGGCGAGAAGCTATGCGCAAAACTAGGCATAAAATCCGCTAAAAACGAGGCAGTGCTTGCAAATTTTGCCGATATTATTATTTTGGCAATCAAACCAGCCGTTTATGAGAGCGTCCTAGAAAAAATAAAATATAATTTGGAAAATAAAATTTTAATCTCGCTTGCGCCAAATTTCAGCGTCTCGCGCATTGGCGAGCTTTGCGGGGCGCAAAAAATCGTTCGCGCTATGCCAAATACTCCTGCTAAAATTTCGCTTGGAAATACTGCGCTGTGTTTTAGCGGAGTTAGCGAGGACGAAAAAGCCAAAATCAGGGAAATTTTTAGCGCATTTGGGCAGACTTACGAGATTGATGAGAGCAAATTTGCGATTTTCACAGCCATTAGCGGAAGCTTGCCAGCGATGATTTTTAACCTAATCGAAGCCGCTAGCGACGGGGCTGTGCGCGGTGGTATAGCGCGCGAAATGGCGCACGATATCATCGCTAATGCCGTGCTTGGCTCAGCTAGCCTATGCGCTCGCACCAAAACCCACCCGCGCGCACTCAAAGACGAGGTCTGCTCGCCGGGAGGCACCACCATAGAAATGGTCGCAACACTCGAAAAAATGGGCTTTGCCACAGCTATCATCGAAGCGATAAAAGCTTGCGAAGAAAAGGCAAAAGGCTAAATTTAGCCAAAATTTTGCGATAAATTTTACATAAATTCAACAAATTTAAAAAAGCCAAATTCTTTAAATTTAAGAATTTGGCTAAAATTTTTAAAATTTAGGGTTAGAATTTAAATGTCAAACCTAAATTTCCACTATACCCTTTTTCGCGACCAGTATAACCCTTTGCCCCAACTTCAAATTTCAATGCACCATCTTCATATACATAGCCAATTTCGCCAATTCCTGTTGAGCCTTTTAGTTTAGGACTTGCTATATCTGCGCTCACGCCAAGCGAAGATAGGCTTACGCTTCCGTTTGCCACGCCGTCAAATTCATGCTGATATGTCGCACCAAAATACATTTTATTGGCTTCATTAAATTTAATATAGTCTTTAAATCCGATTTGCGCTCTTTTTGAAGTTATGCTATCAAATTCTACATTTACGCCCTTTATTTGGGTGCCTGCGCTTTGTGTATATGAATAAATTCCACGAGCGAAAATATCTAACTCATTTGAGCCTGTTAGTTCAAACACCTTTCCAAGCCCCAAATGTGCGCCATAATATGTAGAACTTATGTCAAATTCATCATACAAGCTCTTTTCATAATCAGTTGTTACACTTCCGACGCGTCCGCTGATTTCGAAATAATAATTGCTTATATTTTTAAATTTAGCAAATACGCCACCACCGATAAATTCAGTATCGCCCTCGCCTTTTGTGCCATTATCAAGGTAGCTTTCGTATTTTCCTTTGCCATATTCGATAAATACTCCTGTTGTTAAGGTGCCAGAATTATAATAATCATTTGCCGCAACGCCTACATTTACATTAAAACCTGTCAAATCTATATGTGAGCCTGTTTTTAATCTTTTATCAAGCCCAGCTCCAAGTGCAAAAGCAAAATAATTCGAATTTGCATCTTGTGGGATAATTTTTTCTAAATTTGATAGAAGCAAATTTGCACCTTCATTTACCATTGAAATATGAGCTAAATTTGTCTCTAACAAAGATTTTGCATTTTCATCTGCTTTCGGAGTTGGAGTTGGCATTGGATCTACTGGCGTAGGAGTTGGATCTACTGGCGTTGGTGTAGGTTTTTCTTGACCACCCGTAAAAGTCAAATCCAAAGTTGTTTCATCATTAGAAATACCTATATCGCCCTGAACATGAATCAAATTTCCAATATTTACATCTACTGACGGCTCTACATTATACTGACCACTAGCACCTGTTGCATCTTGAACCACTATTTTACCATACTTGCTTTTCATCAAATGCACAACGCTATCCATGCTCAAATTTGGAGTATCGCCTTCTAAAAATGCTCTTATTGTCATATCATGTAGATTTATAGGGCGTTGTCCAGGAAAATATAAAGCTACATCATTAGGTTTAACAGAAGTCGGCAAATAAAATTCTACTTCTTTAAAATTTTCTATACCGTCTGCTACTAGCGTATTCATCGGCGCAGGGTTAGCTAGGCTTTCGCCGATTTTTAAGATATTGCCACTTAGCATATCGCCACTACCCATTCCAGTACCTACTGCCGTGCTTGTATCATCTACAATGCCGCCATAAATGATACCATGAACCTTTCCACCACTAAATACTACGGTATTGTTTATGGCTTCACCATAATCAGAAAAGCCACCATAAAGGTTACCTGATATAGTCCCACTTTTCATATATACCGTGTTGCCATTTGCACTCAAAGCCTGTATGCCATAACTTCCATAAATATCGCCAGTATAAGTATTTGCATCGCCTAGCTCAATATTTACGGTGTTACCATTGCCTCGTGGTGAATAATATTCATACGGATTATAAGTTTGATTATTTATATTTCCACTCGCATCTGAAATCACAGCTTCGCTGCCACTCCAAGTAATAGTAAATGTATCGTTATCGCCAAGTGCTAAATTTGGCACCACAACCATAATCGTAGCTGCCGCTACAACGCTAAATTTGATTGAATTTTTCATATCTCCTCCTGTTTCAAAAAAATAACTTGTTTAAATTTCGTTAATTATACAATAACGGGGGGGGTAGTCAATGATTTTTTAAATTTTATAGTAAAATCTAATTAGAATTTGACAAAATTTTAAATTACATAATTTTACAAGAACTAAAAACACAAATTTATATTTTTAAAAAATTTACTAAATCCTAATTTGTAAGACAAAAAACTAAAAAATACTTTAAATTTGACATAGGCATTTACCACGCCCATGCCATAGACGATTGCGACAATACAAAAGAAAAGAAAATAAACTAGCTTGTCGTAAAAATACTCTATCCGCGCGATTTCTTCCACGCCAGATACGATGACTGCGCTCATAAATGCGACGAAAAGTAGCGAAAATACAACGCCACAAAATCGCTTTATCAAGTTCCAATTTCCCCAATAAGCCGTGGTCGAATAGCTAGTAACACTAAGCGCGCTATAAGTGCCCTCCTGCCAGCCTCTGGTGTAAATCACATCGATCAAATCGCCGTTTTTCGCCCACCATTTGGCAAAAATCGAGCTAAACCTAAGCCCTCCTACATGAAAAATCACGACAAAAAAATTTTCCCTCACCTCGCAGGCACGCACATCGCTGATGATTCCGCTGATTTTGCGCGCACCCGGCGGGAGCGGTTTTTTGATTTTATAAAGTAGAGTTTTGATAGGATTTTTCATTTTGAAATGAAATTTTGCCGAAAATTCGGCAAAATTTACATGCGCTCTTTCGCACTTAGCCCCATTAAGCCAAACGCCGTGCGAATACTAAGCGCGACAAGGGCAAAAAGTTTGAGTTTGGCATTTTCGTTTTCGCTGCCAACCACGCGGTTTTCGTTGTAGTATTTGTGAAAATCTGCGGCTAGAATTTTAAGGAAATCAGGGATTTTTTGCAGCCCTCTGCTAGCAAAGGCTTCGTTTAAAACCTCATTTAGCGTCATCGCCTCAAAAGCCAAATTTAGCCCAGCTTCATCAAGCGTGCTAAAATCTGCGCCCAAAACCTCGCTATCGCTCATATTTTTGCCAGCTTTGCCAAAAATTTGATAAATTCTAGCGTGAGCGTAATTGATATAAAATATCGGGTTCGAGCTGTCTTCTTTGCCAAGCTCGTCAATGTCGAATTCTAGCGGTGTTTCGCCCTTTTTGCTAATAAACATAAAACGCAAATTATCCTTGCCAATCGCGCCCAACACATCGCTCATTAGCACGCTGGTGCCTGATCGCTTGCTCATTTTAAACGCTTCGCCGTTTTTTAGCAAATTTACCATTTGCATAAGCACGATTTCTAGGGCATTTTCATCGTATCCTAGGAAGTGGATTGCCGCCTTTAAGCGCGCGATATAGCCGTGGTGATCTGCGCCCCAGACATTGACATATCGCTCAAATCCGCGCTCGAATTTGTTATTATGATACACAATATCGCCCGCTAGATATGTCGGACGGCCGTCCTCGCGAATGACGACGCGGTCTTTTTCATCGCCCACGGCACTGGATTTGATCCAAACCTTGCCACCTTCTTTATACATTTCGCCGCTTTTTTCAAGCTTGGCAATCGTCGCGTCAAGCTCGCCATAAAGGCTCTTTTCGCTAGCCCAGTTTTGTATAGTAATCCCACAATCCGCCAAATCTTTTTTGATGATTTTCAAAACCTCGTCTTTGGCAAATTCGGCGAGTTCTAAAACTCTGCTCTCATCATAAAAAATCTCTTTGCCAAATTTCTCTACGCTTAAATTTACCAGCTCATCGATATACTCGCCGCGATAGTATTTCTCGGGATACTCGACGCTCTGCCCGAAAATTTCCTTCGCGCGCAGTATCATTGAAATACCAAGCAATTCGATTTGATTGCCAGCGTCGTTTATGTAATACTCTGTGCAAACCTCACTGCCTAGGTAGTTTCCTACCTTAGCGAAGGTATCGCCATATACTGCGCCCCTGACATGACCTATGTGAAGCGGGCCGGTTGGGTTCGCGCTGATGTATTCAAGTAGTATTTTTTCGCCTTTATGCTCTGCGCTATTTTTCGCAAAATTTTCGCCCAAATTTAGCGCATTTTGGGCTAAATTTCCAAGCACGCTAGGTTTTATATGAAAATTCAAATACCCATTTATCGCACTTGCTGATAAAATTTCGTTATCGCTAAATTTAGCCGCTAGCTCCTGGACGATGATTTTAGGGGCTTTTCTAAGCTCTTTTGCGAGCGAAAAAGCCACAGGCGAAGCATAGTGAGCTAGGGTTTTGTCTTTTGGTTTTTCGATGATTACCTCGCGCCCTAGGACGCGAGAGATTTCGTTTATAGCTAAATTTTTCAAAAACTAAGCCTTTTGAGATTCGTCAGCTTTGGTAGTTTCGCTCTCTTTTTTCACACTCTCTTCGAGTTTAGGGTCGTCTTCCATCTCTTTTTTAAACGACTTGATACCCTTGCCTACGCCTTTTGCAAGCTCAGGGATTTTTTTCGCTCCGAAAAGCAACACTATAATAGCCAAAATAATTAGCAATTGTTGAACGCTAACGCCCATTGTCTCTCCTTATTTCCAAGATTTCATAACCGCTGAAATATCGCATCTAGCGGTTTCTAATCTGATTGTTTTGTAGATTGATTTAAAATTTAAATACGCGCTTTCTAGCTCGTCGTTGATTACGAAATAATCGTATTGCGCGAGATATTTTATCTCGTCTTTTGCGTTTTGCAAACGCGTAGCGATATCGCCAGAGGCTGTATCTGCCCGTGCTAACAGACGCTTTTCTAGCTCTGCTGGGCTCGGAGTGGTTACGAAAACCGTGGTAAGCTCGTTTTTGCTTATTTTTTGGCGAACGATTTCGAAACCTTGCACATCGATATCAAAAATCACAATTTTACCCAAATTTAGCGCCTCTCGCACGGCTTTTAACGATGTGCCGTAGTAGTTGCCATGCACGAGCGCCCACTCTAAAAATTCGTCATTTTCTATGCCGGCTTTGAATTCATCTTTGCTGATGAAATGGTAATTCACGCCGTCTTTTTCGCCATCTCGCATATCTCTTGTGGTAGAACTGATAGAAAAATATATCTCATCTGTGCCAAACTCAGCGATAAGCCTCTTTATAAGGGTGCTCTTACCGCTGCCGCTTGGACCTGAAACTAGTAAAATTTTACCTAGCAATTATTTATCCTCAAATGAGATATTGATATTGATTCTAAGGTCTTTAAGTGCTTCTTGTATGTTTTCCTCGCCAGAGAATTGCTCCAACACACTAGCGATATTTGCCTCTAAATCGTAGCGCAACTGCTCTTTTAGCTCATCAACGCTCAAAAATCTGCGCTCTTGCTCCAAAATTCGATTAACTTCATCGCGAGTTTTTGGTGCGACATGCGCAGGAACTTCACTTTGAGCGGTCGGCTCGACACTGACATCGACAGCTGGTTTGATATCAGGTAGCTCTACGCCACTTGCGACTTGCGGTAAATCCAAATCATCAAAATTTGGTTTTTCATCTTTTTTCTCATCTTGCGCTGCCGCTTTAACAGGCTCGGAAGCGACTTTTTTATCTTTTTCAAGGGCTAAAATATTATCAAAAAGCAAATCATCATCGCCAGTTTCCTCATCGTCCTCATCTGGGGTCTCATCTTGTGAAATTTGGGCTTCTGGCTCAGCCTTTGCCTCGTCCTTGCCATGCTCTACACTCTCAAATGCTGGCTCTAACGAAACATTTGCCAAAGGAATTTCTGTGTCACTAGCTAGCGCGATTGGAGCTTCACTCTCTTTTTCGCCCTCTGCTTTATCCTCTGGCTCATCATCGCTAGAATTATCAAACATTGAAGAAAACATCGAACCAAAATCACTATCAGATGAGTCATCGCTTTGCTCTTTTGGCTCTTCTTTGGCTTCTTCTTGCACTTTTTCTTTTTGCTCGTCTTGTGCCTCTTCTGGGTCGTTATTTTGCGCAATCTCACTAAGTGGCATATCGTCTGAAATTTGATCCATAACAGCACTTAGTGGCATATCATCATCAATATCATCTAGCGAAATTTCATCTGCTAATGCGCTTAAAGGTTTATCATCGTCAAGATCATCAAGCGAAATTTCACTTAACGGCGTATCATCATCGATATTTTCGGCCAATGCAGATAGCGGAACATCGTCATTTACATTATCTAGCATAGCAGAAAGCGGTGTGTCATCATCGATATTTTCGGCCAATGCAGATAGCGGAACATCATCGTCAGAATTGTAAAAATCATCTAAAAGGCTTTCGAAATTTTGCGTGTTAGCCTCGCTTTGGCTAGCTTCGCTGCTTTCAGAAGCTATCTCGCTAGCTGGCTCTACGCTAGCTTCTGCGATAGTTTCGGCCTCGTTTGCAGGCTCGCTAACGCTCTCATCGCTTGGTTTAGCTTCTGACTCGCTAGGGGCAAGCTCTAAAACCAAATCATCTAAATTATCAGGAATTTCGATATTAAAAGGCTCATTTTTTGCAGGTTCAGATTTTACTTCGTTTTGCGTCTCATCGCCAGCTTCTGCGCTAGTAGCAAGAGAGATTGTATCGCCAGCATCGATATTTAGGGCTGATTTTGGTTTTGGCGCAGGGTTTTCAGCTTTTATTTCCTCATCTGCGCTATCATTGATTGGCGCTAGGCCGATTCCCATATCAGCGCCCTTATCGCCTTTTTCATCGATTGACTCGATCTCTTTCATCATCGAGCTGACATCGGCGAATTCTTGTGCCATTTTTGATTTTATCTCAGGATTTGGTTTTGCCGATGAAAATCCGCTAATAAATTTAATCAATTCAGCAGGCGCAAATGGCTTAGTCAGCGTGTGTGTCGCGCCTACGATAATATCGTCTTTGGAGATCAAAAACAGGGTTTTATCGACATCAAAATGAGAAATGCTATCCTCTTCACTATAATCTTTTATTACCAAATCATAATCTTGTTCGTCCATGCTGTAATTCGCTAAATCAGAGTGTGTGCGTTCGCAACAAATATTAACTACTTTTGCAACTTGTTCATTTGTGCTATCAAGTAAAATTTTCATTTTTAGCCTTTTTGAAAAAAAATTTCCCTATTTTAGGATAATTTTGGTTAGTGATTGCTTATATTTTAGCTAAATTTTGATTATTTAGGCGATAAATTGACGAACATTTGCCAGCTAAGCTTTCATCGTGGGTAACAAGCACGAGTGCGCCATCATTTTTGGCGATATAATCAAATATCACCTCCATGACCTCATTAGCGGTGTTTTTGTCCAAATTTCCAGTTGGTTCATCGGCAAAAATAATGCGTGGGCGTTTGTTTAGCACCCTAGCGATACTGACGCGTTGCTGCTGACCACCGCTAAGCTCGCCGATATTTTGAGACAAAGTCTGAGTAATTTTTAGTTTTTCTAAAATTTCATAATCAATTTTGTTATTTGTAAGCTTGGCTGCAAGTTCGATATTTTCTTTGACAGAAAAGCCCTTAAAAAGGTAGTGTGATTGAAAAATTATGCCAAAATCATGCCTGCGAATTTTAAGCCTTTCATCCGCGCTTAGCGAGTATAAATTTGTGTCATTGTAAAAAACTTCGCCCGAATTTGGCTTTAAAAGTGTGCATAAAATGTGCAAAAGTGTGGATTTACCGCAACCACTCACGCCCAAAATGGCGCTAGTAGAATTCGAATTTATTGTGATATTTATATCGTTAAAGAGCGTATAATCATACGCATGAGTAAGATTAACGCCCTTTAAAAGTGTCATTTTTAGCCGATTTGTGCTGCGACTTCTGCTGCGAAGTCATCGACTTTTTTCTCTAAGCCCTCGCCTACTTCAAAGCGGACATATTTTACGATTTCGATTTTGCCACCGAGTTTCTCGGCTGTCTCAGCCACTACTTGCTCGATAGTTTTTTTATCGTCCATTACGAAAAATTGTCCCATAAGCGTAAGTCTTTGATCGATTTGAGTGTTATCAGCGATAAATCTATCGATTTGACCTGGGATAATTTTGTCCCAAATTTGCTCAGGTTTGTTTTGTTTTTTAAGTTCTGCTTTTAAATTCTCAGTCTCGCTCGCCAAAACTTCATCAGTGATTTGAGCGCGTGAGCCATATACTGGGATTTTGTGCAAAGGTTTGCCTAGTCTTACTCTCTCTTCATTGTCTTTTTCTAACTCGCCCACAAGTGCTGCGAATTCTTTTTCGATAAATTCTTTATCCAAATCTTTGTAGCTAATCACGCTTGGTTTCATAGCTGCTGCGTGCATACAAAGGTTGCGGATTAGATCTTTTGCGCCTTCGGCAGTTTTTTTGCTATCGCAAGCTGCTGCGATGATGACGCCCACACGGCTGTTTGAGTGCAAGTATCCTTGGACTACGCCGTTTGCACCAGCTTTGACGGTTTCAAATCTGCGAACAACCAAATTTTCGCCGATTGTTGCGATTTGAGTTTTTAGGTGATCTTCGAATTTCACGCCGTCGATTACGCTCTCGTTTAGCGCTTCTACTGTTTCAATGCTGTTTTTTTGGACATGAATAGTGATATTTTTAACCAAATCTATGAAATTTTGGTTTCTTGCTACAAAGTCAGTTTCTGAATTTACCTCGCTGATTGTTGCAGCGTTGCCATTTACTTCTACGCATACTAGACCTTCGCTAGCTAAGCGATCTGCTTTTTTCGCAGCTTTGCCAAGACCTTTTTCGCGTAGTAAATCTACGGCTTTTTCCATATCGCCGTTTGTTTCAACTAATGCTTTTTTGCAGTCCATCATACCTGCGCCAGTGCTTTCGCGCAGTTCTTTTACCATTTGTGCTGAAATTTCCATTATTCTGCGTCCTCTGCTGTTTCGAAATCTTCTTCGCTCATCGCTTCTTCTACGATTTCATCTTTTTCTTCTTGGCTTACTTCTGCTTTTTCTTCGCTTACTTCGCCGTCTTGGTCTCTTAGCGCTTTTCCTTCGTTGATAGCCTCAGCCATTTCTTGGCAGAAAAGTTGAACTGAACGAATAGCATCATCATTGCCCGGAATTGGGAAATCTACAACATCAGGATCGCAGTTTGTATCTAGTGGCGCTACAACAGGGATTTTTAGTCTGTTTGCTTCTGCTACGGCGATTTTTTCTTTAACTACATCGATGACGAAAATCATATCAGGCAAGCTTTTCATATTGCGAATTCCGCCTAGATATTGCTCTAATTTCTCTTTTTTGCGGCGTAGCATTAGGGCTTCTTTTTTTGTTAGAAGGTTGATTGAGCCATCTTCTTCCATAGCTTCGATGACTTCTAGTTTGCGGATTGATTGTTTGATAGTGCTAAAATTTGTTAGCATACCGCCTAACCAGCGATGATTTACAAATGGCATTCCGCATTTTTCAGCATATTCACGCAAAGTCGCACCTGCTTGTTTTTTAGTGCCAACAAATAGCACGGTTTTGCCCTCAGCTGCTGCGTCGCGAACGACATTGTAAGTGTAGCGGAAGTAGCGGATAGTTTTTTGCAAATCTATGATATAGATACCTTTTCTCTCGCCGAAAATGAATTTCTTCATTTTTGGGTTCCAGCGGCGTGTTTGGTGACCAAAATGAACGCCACATTCTAATAAATCTCTCATTGTAACCATGAGTTTTCTCCTTGTGGGACTAGCCCGAAATTTAGTTTCTTCCTCCGCATTTTTTAGCAAATTTAGGGCTTTTTGGGCGTGAAATTTGCTTTCACAACTTGCCAAATTTGCAACTAAATAAGGATAAATGCGTGTGAAATGAAACTTGGATTATACTGAAAAATTTATAAAATTAAGCTAAATTTATGTTTGAATTTTAGATTATTTGTCATTGTTAGAAACGGCGTAAGCCGTTTCAGTAAAAATAAAATCAGCTAAATTTTAAAAAGCAACGCTTTTTAAAATTTAGCCACTTCTAAGGTTTTACAGGGGTGGGGGTTGGTAAGGGGGAGGGTAGCGTCTCC